>CAYHHL010000215.1:0-10022 GCA_964356325.1 uncultured Enterobacteriaceae bacterium
CGCCAGCAGGGCCAGCCAGAAGTGCGCGGCGTGGTAGTAGAAGGTCACGGCGAAGTCGCGATGGCGCAAAAAGGCCAGGAAATTGGCGATAGCAGCCTGCGGGCCTTCGGAAAGAGGCGTGTAGCCTTCGATCTTGGCCTTCTTGGCGAAGTGGTACTCGTACACGCCGTCGATGTAACCGTCGCCCGCCTGCAGCCAGAAGTAGAGGTTCAGCGTGCCCCAAACCGCCAGGAATCCCAGGGCAATCCGGACCGCCGGGTGGTGCAGCAGGCGCTCGGGCAGCGGCGCGCGCGGTCGAGTCCAGGGCAGGAACAGGGCCAGCACCGCCACGGTCAGGAACGCGCCGATCGCGTAGAAACCAGTCGCCGCCGCGGCGCCGAGCAACAGCCCGGTCAACAGAAAACGCTTCGAAGTCGCGGCCCAGAGACCCCACATCAGCCAGCAGGCGGTCAAGTTGATGCCAGTGAGGTTGGTCGAGGCCTGCAGCACTTCACACGCCAGCAGGTGAAACGCCAGCGCCGCGACGCCCGCCCAGACGCCCAGGTGCCGCCTTGCGATGCGCCACGCCGCCAGACCCGCGCCCAGGGCCGCCAACGCCGAGAGCCACTTGCCGACCAGGAAGTGATAGCCCAGGACCTTGTAAGCCAACGCCGGCACCGCGATGTGCAACGGCGGGTGCGAGAAGAAGAAGTCGCGGTACGGCGACAGTCCCTCGCTCCAGGCTTTGCCCGCGTAGTAGTAGAGACCCTCGTCGGTGGTCGAGTAGCGAAAGCCATTGACTTTCAGCAGCAAGTACACCGCGACCAGCGAACCTACCGCGATCGTCTCGGCGGGCAGGGACCAGCGTGGCGACCTGGGTTGCCGGAGCACCTGCAGCAAGCCGAAACCCGCCAGAATCATCGCGCCCTGGACGTGCAGCGCGACGCCAAAACCCTGCGCCGGTGCGATCATCCACGGCAGGAACAGCACGGGCGCCACGGCGGTCAGCAGCCAGTTGGGCCAGCGGCGCTGCACCACCATCGCGACCAGAAGGGCTGTCGCCACGAGACCTTCCGCGATGATCCAGTGAGGCGCCGCGAGCCGGGTCGGCAACTCGGCCAGCGCGGGCAGGCTGCTCAGCGCCGCGAAGAACGGCACTTCCGAATTGCCCAGCCATCCCGCGGGCATGAACGCGTGCAGCCACAAGCCGAGCGCGCCGGCCGCGGTCATTTGCCGCGCAGGCACCGAAAGCGTCGCGTCGTCGTCCGGGCGCTCCTGCATGCGCCACAGACCGCCAAGAACCAAGGGAATCGCGAACATGGGCGTCAGGCCGGCGATGCTGTCGCGCAGGGGTTCGGCAAAACCCAGCGGGCCGATGGGATCGGCGAGTTCGTGCAGCCGCGCCGAGAGCAGGGCGAGCAAACCCGCGGCGAGCAGCCAACCCTGGGAGCGACGCAGCAGACCCAGGGCGGTCAAAGCCAGCGCCAGGAGCGTCAAGCCTGCGGAAAGCTTGGCGACTTCCGGCCAGGCGCAGGGGATCTGGCCGAACAGCGCACTGCCGAGCACGGCATGGGACTGCCCACCCGGAAGCAAGAGACCGAGGAGCAGGAGTACGATGGCGAGTGTGGTGCCGAGCAGAAGGCGGCGATCGTCAGCCGGGGCCGGGGCCGGAGCCGGAACCGGGGCCGGAACCGGGGCCGGAACCGGAGCCGCGGCAGGCTCCGAACCTGTGCCCGAACCCGAACCCGTCCCCGAACCCGTCCCCGAGCCCGAGCCCGAGCCCGAACCCGTCCCCGAACCCGAGCCCGCACCCGTCCCCGAGCCCGTCCCCGCCTTCGCTCCTCGCCTCGCCATCGCAACTCCCGTCTACAGCGCCGGAAGCTGCGTCCCCAGCGTCGCCGCCATCGCCTGTTCCGCCGCCGAGTACGGGTCCTGCCTGCGCGCCGCCACGTCCGCGGTCAACTGCTTGCCGGCTTCGGTGTCGTGCAGCCAGGCGTGCACTTCCCGGGCACAGGCATCGCGCGCCAGGCCGGTCATCACGAACGCGATGCGCTGCCGTTCGCGCTCTTCGCTGCCGTGGGTCGTTTCCAGGAACGCGCGGTGCAGGTCGATCTGCGCCACCACTTCGGCCACGCCTTCGCCCCGCGCCGCCACCGTGGGCACTATCGGAGGCAGCCACGCCGGCATCGAAGTCGCCAGCATTTGCAGGCCCTTGAGGTCGCCGATGGTCCGCTGTGCGCCGTCGATGTCCGCCTTGTTCACCACGAATACATCGGCGATTTCGAGGATGCCCGCCTTGATCGCCTGGATGTCGTCGCCCATGCCCGGCACCAGCACGACCACGGTGGTCTGGGCGGTGCGCACGATGTCGATCTCGTCCTGGCCTACGCCCACCGTTTCGATGATGACGACGTCCATGCCCATCGCGTCCATCACGTGCACCAGATCGCCCGTCGAGCGCGACAGTCCTCCCAATGCGCCGCGGGTCGCCAGGCTGCGGATGAAGACGCCCTCGTCGGTGGCATGTTCGTTCATGCGGATGCGGTCGCCCAGGATGGCGCCACCCGAGAACGGACTGGACGGATCCACAGCGAGCACGCCGACTTTCAAGCCCTGGGCGCGGTACTGGCCGATCAGCCGGCTGGTCAGGGTCGACTTGCCCGAGCCCGGATTGCCGGTGATGCCGAGGATGCGCGCCCGACCGGTGTGCGGATACAGCAGGCGCAAGACGTCGGTGGCGCCGGGCACGCGATCGTCCAGCAGGCGCATGAGTCGCGCACCGGCTCGGACGTCACCGCGCAAGATGGCCGCGGCCGCCTGTTCAGGAGTGGCGAAGCGGACGCGGGAGGCGAATCCGTCGGCAGTGGCGGGGCGATCGGCGGGAGAGGTGACCATGCTAGAACGCGACGCCGACCTTGCCCGTCACGAGGTTCAGGTCTTGCGTGAACGAGCGCATGAACTCGCCGCCGAACTGCATGCGCATGACGACAAAGCGCAAGCCGATCGCACCGTTCTGGTCCAGCGCCTTGTTGTCCGTGAAGTTGATCGCCGCGGGCAGGCTGAACTCCGAGCCGGTCAGCTGACCCGGGTGCACGTTGACCGACAACTGGTGCGTGCTCACGTAGGTCGCCGTGCCGCGGTACGAAACCCAGGGCTGTAGCGCGAACAGGCCGGCGATGCCGAACGACTTGGAAATCGTCGCGCCCCAGCCGAGCACCGCGTAATCGACCGAGGAATTGGCCGGCCAGCCGAGCACCGTGTTGCCGCCGAAGCCGAGCGAGACGTCGGGCACGTGCTTGAAGCCGTCGATGACCGCGAAGTTCAACTCCATGCCGATAGCCACCAGGCTGGTGCCCTGCAGCGCCGTGAACGAGGTGCCGAGCTGGGTCGAGAGCGGCAAGCCCTTGCGCACGTGGATGGAATGCGCCGTCAGCGAGGACTGTGGCTCGTCCACCGCCTTCTTCCAGTAGTCCGCGGTCGCATTGACCCCCGACACGCCGATCTCGTAGGCCGCTTCGATGCCGAGCGGCCCCAGCGACGCCGCCGGTCCCGAAGTGCGCGGACCCAACGCCAGCGTCAATTCCTGCATCAGGTGCTTGTATTGGCCGTCGCGCACCCGGCCGTCCGGATCAGTGGCGAGCGATGCCAGGCGTTCCAGGTGCAGGTCGAGCGGCCGCGCCATGGCCTCGAAAGACGACAGCAGCGCCGCGACAGTGCATGCCAACGCCGTCAGCGAGCGGAGCTTGGGGGTTGCGCGCGAATCGGCCACCCAATTGTCGAGCTTTTCGAGCACTGTGACCTCTTCGTGCACCGGCACCTCGGCCGCATTCTGGTCAACGCAACGGCGCTTGTCCAGCTACCCGAGCGGATCCGATTTGTGTCTGGGCTAGCCAGGAAGCGTTTGCCGCCCCGCGAGTTGGGCTCGGGCGTGGGTCGCGGCGTCGTCCTTCATGCGTTGGCGCTCGAGCGGATCCGCCCAGCGCGCCTGGATCTCCGGCTTCAGCGTGTGCAGCGGATCGAAGAAGTAGAACAGCCGTTCCGGGTCCACGTTCGGACTGCGAAACGCCGCGATGCCGGTCTCGCGATCGTAGTACTCGAAACTATGGGCATCGCGCTTGCCGCCACCACCCGGCATGTCGACCACGAACGTCGGGGTGTTGAAGCCTGCCGTCACGCCGCGCACGCCCTTCTCGATGTCGATCGCGGTCTGCAGGGAAGTACGCAGATCCTCAGTGCCTTTGACCAGATCATGGACGTACACGTAGTAGGGATGGACGTTGAGCAGACCCAGGCGCTTGACCAGCAGTTGCATCGATTCGACCGTGTCGTTCACGCCGCGCTGCAGCACGCTCTGGTTGCGCACGTAGACGCCCTGTTCATGCAGCAGATCCATGGCCTTGCGCGTGATCCAGGTGATCTCGTTGGCGCTGTTGAAATGCGTGTGCAGCACCACGTCCTTGTGCAGCTTGCGGCCCAGTTGGACCACATCGATCAGCGCCTGGCGCCAGTCGTGATCCGTGAGTAATTTCTGGGGCATGACCGCCGGGCCCTTGGTCGCGTAACGGATGCGCCGCACGTTGGGCAGGTTCAGCAGCCGCTCGCCGATGTAGCGGAGATTGCGTGCGTTCAGGTTGTAGACGTCGCCGCCCGACAGCACGATGTCCTCGAGTTCCGGGCGGGTGGCGATGTAGGCGAAGATCTGCTCCCACCGCGCCGAATCCGCGTTCATGTGCACCTTGTCCACCGTGTCGGTATCCAGACCGATGGCGTAAGACCGCGTGCAGAAACGGCAATACACCGGGCAGGTGTCCAGCGCCAGGAACAGCGCCTTGTCCGGATAGCGGTGCGTCAGGCCCAGCACCGGCATGTCGTGCTGCTCGCCCAGCGAATCCAGCGTCAACTCCGGGTGATCCGGCAGCATTTGCGAAGCCAGCGGGATGAACTGACGGCGGATCGGGTCCTGGTACGGCTGGGTCCAATCGATCAAGCTGAGCAAGTATGGGGAGATCCGCACGCTCATCGGCGCCTGGCTAAAGCCTGCTTCGGCATCGGCGATGAACTCGGGCGGCGCGACGTCGCGGATCGCCTCCAACAGCTTGTCGATGCGCGTGATTGAGTGCTTGCCCTGCCACTTGAAGTCCAGGAACGTCGCCTCGTCCACGCCCGCATAGGCCGGAATCGCTTGCCAGAACGGGCCTTCCTTGAGGTCGTGGTGGGCCAGGGTCGAGGTCGGCGCCGGCGGCTTGACGCGCGAACCCGCGGGCGGCGTCCACTCGGGCACCGCGGCGGCCTGGATCGGTTCAGCGAGCTTGACAACTGCCGTCATCTTCGAGGCCTCGTGCGGGTCAATCTTGCCGCGAGACTACCACGTCGGGCCGCGCGGCGTGAAGCAGCAGCAGCCCCAGCGAGCGCAGTTCCGCCAGCGTGTGCAGTTCGTCCTCGCGCTGGGCCGCCACGGTCGTGAACGCCTGGGCCCCGGCGAGCGCGCGCAGCGACTTGACCTGCGCCAGGTCCGCCGCCACCAGGTGGTCCAGCCGCGCGGTCGCCTGCAGCAGCCCGGTGGCGATCGAATCGGCGAGGCCACCGGCGCGCAACTGCTGCCGCAAGGCCTGCCCCTCGGGATCCGCGCCCGCCAGTTGGACCAAGGCCACCGGACGCTTCAACACCCGGTTCACCACGAAGCCCGCGAAAGGCATTTTCTGTTCGCGCAGTTCCGCGTGCAGGTGCCAGGCCTCGCGCAACGACGTCTCGCCGGGCGCCGTCACCACCACGAAGCTCGTGCCCGGCGCGCGCAACATCTTGTCGGTCGCTTCGGTCCGTTGGCGCAGGCGAGGCAGAACTTCCTGGAACGAGGCGAAGAACTCCGCGATATCGGGGAGGGTTTCCGTGCCGAACAGCCTTCCCAGCACCGACATCGCCATGGACGCGCCGGTTTGCAGGAACGAGAAGCGCGACTTCTGCCCGGGTTGCGGGACCTTGCTGAACCACTTGAGCACGCGCTCGTTCAGGAAGCTCGACAGCGTTCCACCGGCATGCAGGAAATCCACGGCGTTGTGCATCGGCGGGGTGTCGAGCACCAGCAGATCGTAGTGGCCCTCGTCCATCAGCGTGTGGATCAGTTCCAGGGCGATGTAGTCCGGCGACGCGGCCAGCGTCGGCAGGAACGCCCGGTAGATGCGATTGTTCAGCACGCGGTCGCGCAGCTTCGGGTCGGGCAGCAGGCGCTCGACCATCGCTACCGCACCCGATTCCGCGTCGAGCATCATGGCATGCAGCGTGCCAGCCCCTGGTGTCGCACCGAGCTCGGCGGCCATGCGCGGCAGGACCTCCAACGGCGAGTTCGGCACGTGGGTGGAAGTGTCCAGGCCGAGCGCTTGCAGCAACCGCCTGGCTGGATCGATGGTCAACACAAGGACGTTGCGGCCCTGCAGCGCCGCCGTCAGTGCCAATGCCGCGGAAGTCGTGGTTTTGCCCACGCCACCACTGCCGCACAGCACGAGCAGGCGGTCGTTGCGCAAGACCTCGCCCAGCGTGTCCTTCACGGTGTCCTCTGCTGGGCAAGCGCGCTGGCGAGTTCGTCTATGGCCTGCAGCGGCATCTGGCGGCGGAACAGGAACGGCGTGGTCAACACCCGCCCGGGCAGGACCGCCTGCAACCGCCGCAGGACGGTCAGCGCCCGCGCTCGGCGGGTCTGCAGCAATTGCGCTGCCCAGAGCCAGGGCCTTGTCGTCTCGCCAGCCAACTGCGCCTCGGCGAGCTGGAGATCCTGCTCGGGCAACGCCGTGGGCATGACGCCGTTGAGCACGATCGCCGCCGCCTCGACACCGTGACGTTCCTGAAGGCGGGCGAGCAGTTCCAGAGTCTCGACCAGCGGCAGTTCCTCGGGCAGCGTGACCAGCACCAGCCCTGCGCGACGCGGATCGCTGAGCAGTTGCCGCATGCCCACTGCGTAAGCCGCGACCGGGCCCAGCCGGAAGACCTGGGCCAGCGTGTCGGGAATCGCGTACATGCCCGCCACGAAACCGGAAGTCGGCAGGTCGCAGATGATCAGGTCCCACTGCCCGTCGCCCGACCGGCCGTGCTCGACCTCGGTGCGCCACAGTTGGAACAGGAACAGGATGGGCTTCATCGCGGGGACGGCGGAAAAGAAGCTTTCCACGGACTTGTTGCGCAGGGCCAGATTGACCAGCGCCGCGACCTTGAGCTGGTGGGTGGCGAAGAAGCGCAAGGAATCCATGGCATGCAGGCAAGCGACGAACAGGTTGGGCGCCGCCTCGACCGGCTGCGGACCGACCGCCGGCAGGCCGAACAGGGGCCCGACGCGCGACACCGACTCGAGTTCGAGGAGCAGGACCTTGCGCCCGCGCAGTGCCGCCAGCCGCGCCAGGGAGGCCGCCACCGTCGATTTGCCTACGCCGCCCTTGCCGGTGACCAGCAACACCGAGTGCTGCAGCAACGCCTCGGCCATGGCCGCGCCGGCAACTGGCTGATCGCTCTCGCGGTGGGGTTGGGCAGATTGCGTCATGGCCGCGCAGGATAGCCGCAACTGCCCCGCTCGCCAACGATGCGGCCGTTGTTGTCGACAGTCAGGCTCGCGGGCCCAACGGGCAGGCCGCCACGTCTAGGGCACCCGGCGCTGGAGCTGCAGGCGCCCGGACTCGTGCAGCCGGCACAACTGCAACGTCGCCGCCACCACGAGGTACGGCATGGTGAACGGCAGCCAGGCCAGCACGTTGGCCACCATGCCGAAACCCAGCCACAGCGGCAGGTCGCGCCGCACCATCGCCAGTTGTTGGCGCCACGGCGTGTCGTGCTCGTCCAGGGAAAAGCCGACCAGCACCACGGCCAGCCAGTGCGCGTTCCAGCAGGCCGCCAAGGCAAAGGCAATCGGCGCTCCGACCAGCGGCAGCCAAGCGCCGACCGCCATGCCTAGCAGCCACAAGACCAGTGTTCCACCGAGTTGCAGGCCGCTCAACACGACCGCCCGACCCGTGCCCCGCGCCAGTTCAGTCAGCAGCCCGTGCGCGGGAGGGCGCGGTTGCGATGCGAAATAGTGCTGTTCCGTGCGGGTGGCGACGATCGTGCACAGCGGAGTCAGCACCGGCAAGGCCAGCGTGACGGCCAGGACCAGCGCCATCAGCCACCACAGCAAGTAGAAACCGACGTCCAGCACGTACCACAGCGCGCGTTGCCAACCGCCCGGCGCCGGCTGGCCCAGCAAGGCCGTGGCCACCGGCCCATCGAAGTGCGCGGCCAGGGCCATGATCGCCAACCATACCAGCAGGTACAGCGCGACCGCGGCGAGACAGGCGCGGCGCACGTCCGGATGCTGCCGGGCGAAGAGGAAGCCCTGCAACGCCGCGCGAGTGCCTTGAAACCACTGGTGGATCACGGTGAACGTGGCGCGATCGTGGCCGTGGGCAGATCGTCACAGTGCGGATCATCGCACGCCTTCTGCACGAGCAAGCCGCGCCGAGCCATGCGCAGCAGCGGGCCGTCCCACATGCTGTCACCCAGTGCCAGATCGGGCCTGGGCAATTCCTGGGCCAGCCAGCACTGCACCTTGCCTTCGCCAATCGGCACGGGCTCGGCGAACAGCGCGGGGTCGTGCTGCAAGCAGTCCACGGCGAGGATGGGCCAGGTGTGCAACCCGAACAGTTCCGCGCCGATCTCGACGGCCGGCCGCGGCGATGCTGAGACGATCCACACCCGCACACCGCGCTGGACGGCTTGCTGCAACGCTTCGATCAGCCAACGCCGCGGTCGCACCCGCTCGCGAATCGCCTGGGTGACCGCACGCCGCGCCGTGCCAGGTTGCGCGCGCATCAGGACCACGGCGGCGTAGCGACAAGCGTGTGGATAATCGCGGTCCATTTCCGCGGTATACCAGGAGAAATCGGCATCGCCCGACTGCCATGGCTCGAACGGTTCGGTCGCGGCCCGGCGCACGACTTCGTCGCCCACGTCGCCCGCCCACAGCGTGTTGTCCGCGTCAGTGGCTACCCAATCGCCTGGAACCAGCGCCGCGATCGCCGCCAGCACCTGCGCCTGGCTCGCTACGGTCCGCGCATCCCGCACCGCGTTGTTGTGGGAAGCGTTCAGTCTATCAGCGGAATCGCGCACAGGTCCTCCGGTGTGGGCCGGCCGAAGCGGTCCGGCTCGTTCGCAACTGGCCTACTGTAGCCGGGCGCCCATGCTTCGTGCCACTGCCCGCGCACATGAATGTTCCGACGCAGGCCAACCTTTCGCCCTGATTGGGGGAATTCTCAGCCGGCGCAAGGTCCTGGGTAGTGCAGGCTGGCGGCGCCTTGGAATGATGCGCTACACTGGCGGTTTGACAGCGCGGTTTGGCTGAGCGAATCGAAAGCGGGGCCTGCCACGAGGCGGTCCTACGGAGCACACATGGCAAGCGGTCCGAAGAGCCCTCAAGGCCTGATTACCCCCGATGGGCCGATGGCCTCGTGCATGAACGTGGGCGGGCAGGCGATCCTCGAGGGCGTGATGATGCGATCGCCGAACTCGCTGGCGATCGCGGTGCGCCGGGCGTCGGGCGAGATCGTGGTCAAGGAGGACGCCTGGATCTCCATCTGGGACAAGGCCAAGTTCTTGCGCAAGCCGTTCCTGCGCGGCGCGGTCGTGCTGTTCGAGTCGATGCACAACGGCGTGAAGGCGCTGTCGTTTTCGGCGGGTGAGGCGGCGCGCAACGAGGAAGGCACCGCGCCGACCGCGGAGGAGGAGAAGTCCAACGGCCTGGCCATCGGTGGCGCCATCCTGGTCTCGATGGCCTTTGGCTTCGGGCTGTTCGCCGCGCTGCCGCACTTCCTGACCTGGCTGGCGGGCACGCTGCTGGGCAATGCCGGGCTGGCTTCGGGCAAGGACCTGAGCTTCCAGATCGTCGACGGCATCGTGAAGATCGCCTTCCTGCTCGGCTATCTGGTGTTCATCAGTCGACTCAAGGAGATCCAGCGGGTCTTCGAATACCACGGCGCCGAGCACAAGAGCATCTACTGCTACGAGTCCGGCAAGCCGCTCACGGTCGAGAA
>CAYHHL010000216.1:0-9912 GCA_964356325.1 uncultured Enterobacteriaceae bacterium
CGTGATCCTGATCGACAACGTCGTGTTTTCGAAGTGATCGCGCGCATCGGAGCACGGACGGCGCTGCTCAAGTGCAGGTCTTCTTCCCCGAGCATTTGCCGGCGTTGCACTTGTCGGGACCGGTGCACTTGTCGCTGTCGTCGCAAGGCAGGCTGTTCTCAGTGGTGACGCACTCGCTCGCCGCGTTGCACGTTTCGGTGGTGCAGACGTTGCTGTCCGCACAGTCGGCGTCCTTGGTGCAACCCGCCACGAACACGCGCAGATCGTCGATCTGGACCGCCTTGGGAGCGGGCAGTCCGCAGCCGCCCGAGTTGTAGCTGAAGCGCAATAGGAACTTCTTGCCGGCGATGCTCGAGAGATCCAACGTCGGGTGACCCCACTTGGGCTGGTTGCCGATACCTTGAGTGGACTGCCAGGTCTGGCCGTTGTCGATGCTGCGGTCGACCGCGAAACTGCCGGCCAGCAAGTCGCCGACGATCCAGAACGACGTCCTCAGCGCTGCCAATGGCTTGAGGCCGCTCGCGTCGATCTCGGGCGTGACGATGCTACTCGAGACCTTGGCCTGACCGATCGCGCACTTCACGCCGTTGCCGTCGCCGAGGTTCAGCGTGCAAGTCCCTGAAACCGCCGGAGGTAGGCTCGGCGTCGCGTCGAAGTCCCACGCGGGCCCCGGGATGCTGGTGGCAGTCCAACCGGCGGCCACGGCACCGCCGCAAGGGAAAGTCTCCTCGAACAACGGATCCGTGAAGACGAAGCAACCAGGCACCTCCGTGTGCGTGCAACCGCCTGCCTTGTCGCAACCGTCGGCGGTACACGGATCGCCGTCGTCGCACACGACCTCCATACCAACGCAACTACCGTTGGCCTGGCAGGTTTCGCCGTTGGTGCAAGCGTTGAGGTCGTCGCATGCCCCGCCCACGTTGTCGACTTGCATGGCGCACTTGCCGGCGGGGCAGGTCGCGATGTGGCAGGCGTCCACGGCTTCGGGACAGTTCTTCACCGTGTCGCAAAATGCGGGCGCGCTGGGCGCTACGCAAACCCCGTTGGCGCAAGTGCCGCCGTAACAGGGCACACCGTTGCCCACCATGGGAAACTTGCAGCCAGCGGTCGGGTCGCATTTCAGCAGGAAGCAGCCGTTGTCGTTGGCCAAGACGCAGGGTTGGACCGCGCCGGCGCAACTGCCGCCGTTGAAGCAGACGTCCCCGCTCGTGCACGCCTGGCCGTCGCTGCAAGGGGTGCCCGCGTTCAACACGGCATGGCCACAGTGGCCGGTCGACGGCTCACACGTGTCTGTGGTGCAGGGCGAGACGTCCTCGCAAGTCTTGATGACGCCTTCGCAAACACCGCTCTTGCACTTGTCCGTGGTGGTACAGGGCACGCCGTCGTCGCACAGGACTCCGTCGTTGCTCGCCACGTGCGTGCAGTGCGAGGTCACGCTGTCGCAGCCGTCTTCGGTGCACGGATCGTCGTCGATGCACTCGAACCCGGTGAGGCACGGCGGCACGACGAAGACCTGCAAGTCGTCCACGAACAAGCCATTGCCGTTGTAGTTGTTGCAGTCGTTGGTCAAGAAGCCGAAGCCGAGGCGGAACTTGCCCACGTACTCCTCGCCGAGCGCGACGGTCTTCTTGCGCCACAAGTCGTCGACCGAAGTGAGCTTGAGCAGTTGCGTCGCCGGGCTGGACGTGCCCGGCGTCGAGGTGACGCGCACGGACTTGGAAGTGCCGTTCTGCCAAGTGCCGGCGTACCAGAACACGACCTTGAGCGTGGAATTGGCCGGCGCACCCGTGGCGTCGATGACCGGACCGTTGGCGTTGGCGTCGATCTTGACTTGGGTGTTGGCACAGTAAAGCAGGGTGATGTTGTCGTTGAAGTTCAGCGAATTGCCCGGCGAGCGTGCGCCGGGAGGATTCGGCAAGCCGTCGATCTTGAACTCAGGGCCGCCGGTCTTCCAATTCACCAGTTCCCAGCCGACCTTGGCCGGATCCGTGCCCGTGTCGAAGGATTCCTGCCAAAGCGGCGTCTTGCAGCCCTTCACCTCGGTATTCACGCAGCCTTTGACCGGATCGCAGCCGTCGGTCGTGCACAACACTTCGTCGCCGCAATCGACCGGCTCGCCGCCGCCGCATTCTCCGGCCGCGCAGTACTCAGCCTGGGTGCACGCCGATCCGTCGTCACAGGGATCGCCATCGCCATCCTGCTTGGGGGTGTGCTGGCAAACGCCACCTGCGCACTTGTCGGTCGTGCACGAGTTGTCGTCGCTGCAGTCGACGGGCACGCAAGCCTTCGCCTGACATTTCCCGGCGTTGCAGAACAACCCGGGGCCACACGACACGCCGTCGGCCGCGATCTGGTGTTGGCACACGGTGAGGACGCACGAATCGATCGTGCAACCGCTGCCGTCGTCGCAATCGGCCGGTTCGCAAACGTTCAAGACGCAGCTTCCACCCAGGCAGATGTCGCTCTTGGCGCCGCACGTCGCCCCGTCCGCCACCGCGTTGTGCGTGCAGACGTCGTTGATGCAGGCATCGGTCGTGCACGGGTTGGAGTCCATGCAATTGACCGCGAGGCATTTGGGCGGCGCCACGCATAGGCCCGCGCTGCACAGGCCGCCGTCGCACTTCTCGCCATCGTTGCCCGCGAGGTGGGTGCACCCTTCGATCTTGTCGCAACCATCGGTCGTACAAGGGTTGCTGTCGTCACATGCGGTCACCGCGCCGGGCAGGCACGCGCCGTTGCTGCAAGCGTCCTTCGGACTGCAACCGTCGCCGTCGTCGCATGCCACACCATCGGCAAGCTTCAGGAAACCGCACGCTCCGGTCGCAGGCACGCACCCTGAGATCTGGCATGCCGGCGCGGTCGCCACCGGGCAGGTCACCAGCGTGGCCGGGTTGACCTTGCAGTTCGGCGGGCCGGCGGTCTTGTCGCAAAACAGCGTGCCGTTGCAGGCGTTGGCGTCCTCGAAGGGCGAGCAGTCGGCGTCGTTCCAGCACAGGCAGGAGTTGGCGACCTGCTGGCACTGCCCGCCCTTGCATGCCTCGACCGAACACAGGAAATCGTCTTCGGCACAAGCGGTTCCGTCGACCAGCACCTTGTTGGCGCAGGCTCCGGTCTTGGCGTCGCAGGTGTTCTTGACGCAGCCGGTGTCGGCGCTGGTCGAGCACGTCACCACGGTCGCCGGATTCACTTTGCACAGGCCGGTCACCTTGTTGCAGTACAGCTTGCCGTTACAGGCGTTGCCGTCCTCCTGCGCGCCGCAGTCGGCGTCCTGCTGGCACGGGCAGCCGTTCGGCGCTGGCGCGCACTGGCCGGCGGTGCAGATGTCCACCGACGTGCACCAGGTGTCGTCGGCCTCGCAAGGCAGTCCCTCGTTCACCTGGCTGGGTGCGCACTTGCCGCTGGCGGGCACGCATTTCTCCTGGCTGCACACGGTATCGCCCGCGCCCGAACAGGTCACGACCGTGGCCGGGTTGACGTGGCACAAGCCCAGCGCCTGGTCACAGTACAACATGCCGTTGCATGCGTTGCCGTCCTCGAACTTGGCGCAATCAGGGCTGGTCTTACACTCGCATGTCGAAGTCGCGTAGGTGCACTGCCCCGCCTTGCAGTGGTCGCCGAGCGTGCAACCGAGGTGGTCGTCGCACGCCTCGCCGTCCTGCCGCGCGACCTTGGCGCATTGGCCGTTCTTGGCGTCGCAACTGTTCTGCGCGCAGTCGTCCAAGCCGGCGTCGGGGCAGACCACCACCGTCGCCGGATTCACCTGGCACACGAGCTTGACCTTGTTGCAGTACAGCGTGCCGTTGCAGGGGTTGGCGTCCTCGAACGGGCCGCAGTCGGCGTCTTGCAGGCACGCGCACTGAGCGTCGGGCTTGCCGGGCAAGCACACGCCCTTGTTGCAAGAATCCGCCGTGCACTTCAGGCCGTCCAGGTCACAGGCGGCCGCGTCGGCGGCTACGGTGGTCGCGCACTCGCCGGTCTTGGGCTCGCAGGCCCGCACGTGGCAAGCGCCCGGATTTCCTGGGCAAGTGACTACCGTCGCCGGGTTGACCTTGCAGCCCGTGGCGGAGCAATACAGCGTGCCGTTGCAGGGGTTGGCGTCCTCGAACTTGGCGCAGTCATCGTCCTTTGCACACTCGCAGGTGTTGGTCCCGGGCGCGCACACGCCGGCCTTGCACTGGTCGCCGCTCGTGCACGTGTCGTCGTCGCTGCACACGATACCATCCGACACCGGTTTGGCCAAGCATTGCCCGGTCTTGGGCTCGCATTTCTGCACTGTGCAGGTTTCACCGGGGCTGTCCGAGCATTCGACCTTGCTGCCCGGCTTGATGGCGCAAGTGTGGGAAGCGGTGACGCAATAGGGCGTGCCGTTGCACAAGTCGCCGTCGTCGGGGCAGTCGGCTTCGACCTGACAGCAGTTCGCGCCGGTACAGGGGGCGTCGGGCAGCGGCGCGGTGTCCAGGCCGAGGTCGAGTTGCGGCACGTCCGCGCTCGGTTTGCCTGCGTCCAGCGTTTCGGCGGCCGGACTGCCGCAGCCCCACGAGCAGGCGGCCAGGGTCACGAGGCAGAGCAAGGAGCGGGCTTGGAGCGCGGTCATGGTGCACCTGAAAGGCGGGCGCGCGGGGGGTGCGAGCGGCGGGGAGCTTAGCAGGTTTTGCCGAGTTTGGGGGTCTCGGGCAGGGGCCGCGCGAGCACTTTCACAAGCTCTCAGCGCACTCGCTCGGCCCAGAACCAGCCGCGCACGTCGTTCTCGGCAAAGCCCGTGGCTCGGTCCTGCGGATAGGCGCGTGCCAACACCGTCTTGAGCGACGGGTCGAGGCTCTCGGCCGGGCCGTGGCAGGTCAGGCACAGGGGCGCGGTGCCTATCACCCGCAAGTAACCTTTGCCGCCACCGGGCAGATCGGCCTCAGCGAGCTTGGCGCCGGCGGCGACCTTGCGACCAGATTGCGCCTGCACCCACGCCGCGGCCCATCCTGGCGGCTGGTTGGCCGGGTTGCGCAACGCATGAGAAGTGCGGCCGATCGCGAGGCCCTGACGCTGCAGGCTGGCGGTCATCGCCGCGGCTTCGGTGCGGCAGACCTCGGCAGCAGCGGCGGGCCCGCCCTTGGCGATTTCGGCCAGCAAGCGCTCCTTCAGCTTGGTCTGCAACTGGTCCATGACCGCGGACACGTCGGCAGGCAACTCAGTGGCCGGGCGCGCTTCGCCGCCAGACGGGGCGGTGGCGATGCCGGCGTTGCCACCACCGGCAGATTCGCCAGATCCAGGTGTCGGAGCCGGGCTGCGGTTGCAGGCGGCGGCCAGAATGGTTGCGATCGCCACTATCGAAGAGCGCGAAGCGTGGGTCATGGCAAGACTCGACGGCGGCGACGAAGCCGCGAAAGGGAGTAGGAGCCGCGGAAGGTTTGGATTCGGCCCGCAGTATCGCGCGGTGCCGCGTCCCGACGCAACAGGCAGGCGAACGGCCGGCGCAGCGCAGCGTAACATCGCCGCCCGTGCTAGCCTGTAGGCCCCAACCGCCCCGTGAGCACGCCTTTGCCGACCCTCACCACCGCCCCGCGCCACGTCGACGTCCTCATCCTCGGCGCAGGCGGCGCCGGCCTCATGTGCGCGATTCACGCCGGCAAGCGCGGCCGCTCGGTGCTCGTGCTCGACCACAGCGACAAGCTCGGCGGCAAGATCCTGATTTCGGGCGGCGGGCGCTGCAACTTCACCAACACGGGTGCCAGTGCGGCACAGTTCGTCTCGGAAAATCCACACTTCTGCAAGTCCGCGCTGGCCCGCTACCCCGCGGAGTCGTTCATCCAGATGGTGCGCGACCACGGCATCGCATTCCACGAGAAGAAGCTTGGCCAGTTGTTTTGCGACGTCACCGCCCGCGACATCGTCACCATGCTCGACAGCGAGTGCCGGGACTCCGGCGCCGAAGTCGCGCTCGGCTGCCAGATCGGCCAGGTCAGCCGCCTGACCGGACCCGGCGCGCGCTTCCAGGTCGAGACATCCAGCGGTACTTTCACCTGCGATTCCTTGGTCGTGGCGACGGGCGGCCTGTCCTTTCCCAAGATCGGCGCCACCGGCTTCGGCTTGCAGATCGCCCGCCAGTTCGGCCTGCGCATCGTAGCCACCGCGCCCGCCCTGGACGGCTTCACCTTCGCCGACGCCCGACCCGGCGATAACGCTTTGGGATCGCGGTTCTTTGCCGAACTCTCCGGTCTCTCGGTCGACTGCGTGCTCACCTGCAACGGCGTGCGCTTCCGCGAGAACGTGCTGTTCACCCACGCTGGTCTCAGCGGACCCGCGGCACTGCAGGGCTCGCTGCACTGGCGGCCGGGCGACTCGATCTGGCTGGATCTGCTGCCCGGCTTGGATGCCATGGCGTGGTTCCAGGCCAAGAAGCAGAGCCGTGGCGCTGCCCAAGTGCGCACCCTGCTTGGCGAACTGCTGCCTGCGCGGCTGGCCGACCGCCTGTGCGAGCTGTGGCTGCCCGGGGCGGTGCCCCTGGCGCAAGTGAGCGAAAAGGCCCTGGATGCGTTCTGCGCCCGGCTGCATGCGTGGCCCCTGACGCCCAACGGCACGGTCGGCTACAAGAAGGCCGAGGTCATGCGCGGCGGCGTCGACACGACCGAGCTGTCGTCCAAAACCATGGAATCACGTAAGGTTTCCGGCCTGTACTTCATCGGCGAGGTCACCGACGTCACCGGCTGGCTGGGCGGCTACAACTTCCAGTGGGCGTGGGCGTCGGGCTGGGCGGCGGGTCAGGTAGCTTGACCCTGTCCGGGCTGGCGAATGGCCCGCCACGATCAGCGCGCCGGGCGCGTCCGCCCGCCCGACTCCCGCTCACTTCCTGCTCAGTTGCAAGCGCCGCCTGCGCCGCAAGTGCATGGTCAGGCCCGCGAACCGTGCAAAATGCTTCCCTTGCGCCGCCGGGCAGGGTAAATCGCCGCCCATGAAGACACCGAAGCGCCTGGAATCCCTGGTACACGACGGCTTGATCGACGAGGTGGTCCGATCGCTGATGAGCGGCAAGGAAGCCGACGTGTTCGTGGTCTCGTGCAAGGGAGTATTCCGCTGCGCCAAGGTCTACAAGGACGCGAACAACCGCAGCTTCAAGCAACGCGGCGACTACCAGGAAGGCCGGCTGGAACGCAGCAGTCGGCGGGCGCGCGCGATGGAAAAGGGCACCAAGTTCGGGCGCAAGGAGATGGAGGAAGCCTGGCAGAGCGCGGAAGTGGATGCGCTGTATCTGCTGGCGGCGGCCGGTGTGCGCGTGCCCCAGCCGATCGTGTTCGACAAGGGCGTGCTGCTGATGGAACTGATCGTGGACGAACACGGCGACGTCGCCCCGCGGCTCATCGACCTGGCGCTGGAACCCGAAGAAGCGCGCGATTACCATGCCATCCTGATCAACCAGGTGGTGCGGATGCTGTGCGCGGGGCTCATCCACGGCGACCTGTCGGAGTACAACATCCTGGTCAGCGCGGACGGCCCGGTCATCATCGACTTGCCGCAAGCCGTGAACGCCGCGGGCAATCTGAGCGCCAAGAGGCTGCTCGAACGCGACGTCGACGCGCTGGCGGGCTGCCTGGGCCGCTTCGCGCCGGAGCTCAAGGCCACGGACTACGGCAAGGAAATCTGGGCCTTGTACGAGAAGGGCCAATTGCATCCGGAGAGCGTGCTGACCGGCAAGTTCCTGCGCCCGGTCAAGAAGGCTGACGTCGCCGGGATCATGCGCGAAATCGACGACGCGCGCGACGAAGCGATGCGGCGGGCGCGGGCGTAGGCCGGTCCAGATCGCCTACAACGCCCCCGCGAACCGCACCAGTGCGAACGGATCGGTCGGCTGCCCCAGGGCAAAGCGCACCGCTTGGCCATTGAGCAAGTACAGGCCGTTGGGCGTGCTCACCACGTCGGTCATGCCTTCGGTCACGTCGACGGCGGTCGCGGTCGCAGCCGACCAGTCCGCGGCTTTGGCCGTGACCTTCACCAGCTTGCTGCTGAACACCACGTAAACGCTGCCATTGTGGTACACCATGCCGTCGGCGCCGGCGAGCAGCGTGTCGTCGGCAAAGGTCCCCGTGATCGCCACGGCCTTGACCGACTTGTCTTTCAGATCGATGCGCACCAGCTTGGGGCTGTCGTAGACTACGCTCAGCAACGCCGATTCATCGGGCAGCACGACGACCGAGTTCTGGCCGGCGAACGTGCCCTTGAGCTCCGGGCCGCTGGCGAACAGCTTGGGCCCGATAGTCGAATCTACTGAGTAGACATTGGGTTGCTCGCGGTCGACGACGTAGCCGAGACCGCTTTTCACCACGGCGACGTCGGTGCAGGTCGCGTCGGCGGCGGCGCTGGCCAGGGCGTGGTTGGCGATGCGCTTGCCGGTGGTCAAGTCGAAGATCCAGATCGAACCGGCGCGCGGCCCCGGCTTGCGGTCGTCCATCGCGCACACCCACAGGCGGCGGCGTTCGAGGTCGACGTCCATGCCCAGCGTCCACCAGGTGCCGGCGGCGGTTTCGCTGAACAGGACGGTGTCGACGCCGGTCGCCGCGTCGATCCGATGCACCGAGCCGTCGGCCAGGCTGCCGACGTAGAAGGCCTGCGCGCCGGGATCGTAGACGCCGCCCTCGGGGAACTTGGCTGATAGCGGGTACTTGTCGGCGAGCGTGACGACCTTGGCGCTATCGGGGCTGGCGTCAGCGGTGGTGTCGGCGGTGGCGTCGGCGGCTGTGCCCGAGGCGGCGACGGGGCCCGGTGTGGCCGTACAGCCGAGAGGCGCGACGAAGGCGGCGAACAACAGGAGTACGCAAGAAGATTTCGGGATCGGCTGGGTCACGGGAACTCCGGAATCGGTGGATGGTGCTTGGCAGCGGGAGGTGCCGCTAGCGTAGCGGTCGGCAGCAAGCACGGTCAAGGCGCACACGTCACCCCAGGCACCGAGCACAACCGCGCCGGCGAGCGGGAAGAAACAGCACTGGCCACCGCGGCAGAATCCGCTTTCGCACGATCACCTCCACAGCGGCCCGGGGTGGCATGGACGATGACCATGGATACTTGCGATTGCTCGTTGGCCGCAGATTTGCCACAATACAGCACGAGAGAGTGGCCGTGGCGCCCAAGATCGCAGAAATCGGCGAGTTCACCTTCGTCATCCATACCGAGGAGGACGACCGCGAGGCTCCCCACGTCCATGTCTCCTGCGGCGGTGCCGAGTTCCGCATCAACTTGCGAGACGGCGCGTTCCTGGAACCGCCGCCGAGCGGCAAGGCCCGCAAGGCGAGCCAGGCCTACGACCTGGTGAAGCAAGACTGTGTCGCGGCATGGCGACGCTACCACGCGAAGAAGGTGCTGTGATACCTCAGCAAACCAACGAGATCGAAGCTTCCTCTGCGGCGTTTCCCGGCAAGCACACGCTCATGGTCGACGCATGGTTGGAGCCTTCCAGCGTGCGGGTGCGGTTCGCTGACGGCCGGGAGAGCATCGTCCCCATGGCCGATATCATGAAGCGACACCGGCGCCTGCCAACCGCTGTCGCCTTGGACAGTCCGTATCAACTGACCGTTCGCTTCGGTCGCGGCGCGCACATCTTCCCCTGGGACTGGGTGCGCATGTATGGCGACCCGGCTTTCGTGGAGCGTGCAATCCGCGAAGATCGGCGCTCGCTGGCCTGGCTGGGGAAGCGCTTGCACGCGCTGCGCGTGTCCGCCTCCTTCACGCAGGAAAGCTTGGCCGAGGCCAGCGGAATCGCCCGCAGCACCATCGCGCGTCTGGAAGCCGGCAAGCACGATCCAGGCTTTGCGACCCTCGAGAAGATCGCGCGACCGCTCGGAATCAGCCTCGCGGAAATCTTGGGCTGATGCTGGCTCGCTGGGCGCATCCGCGAACTGATTCTGGGCCGGCGCAATGACCAAGGGGGTGGCC
>CAYHHL010000217.1:0-9910 GCA_964356325.1 uncultured Enterobacteriaceae bacterium
GGTCCAGTCGAGATGTTGCACGGCGGTGGCGACTTGCTGCATGCCCTCGCCAAACACGCGATCTGCCCCACGCAGGCGTGCGGCGCCCACTTCTTGCACCGCCGACGCTCGACCTCGGTTTACCAATGCCAATTTGCTAGCTTTTTGTTCCGCTTCAGGAAACTGTTCACTTCGCGTCAAATCAGCGCACTGCTGCTCGAGCGCGCGCCCCAGCGCTTGACGCGCCTGCGCGTATCGAGCCCGATCTTCGTCGGACGCGCGAGCAG
Source organism: uncultured Enterobacteriaceae bacterium (assembly GCA_964356325.1). GTDB lineage: Bacteria > Myxococcota_A > UBA9042 > UBA9042 > UBA9042 > CAYHHL01. Next base: position 267 of record CAYHHL010000217.1, read on the forward strand.
CGGCGGCGTCGGCCGACGCCATCGTGGCGATGGCGTTGTCTTCATCGCCCGTCGCAACGAGTTGTTCAAATCGAAGGATCTCCTCTCGCGCAGCCCCTTGCTGGCCTCGTCGCTGCGCAGCGCTTCGCTCATCTCCGTCAGCGGCCTCGGCCTGCTCCACGGAATGCTTGTGGATGGCCGCTGCCTCGTCTAGAGCGCTCCAAGCGTCGAAGAGTCGGCGAGCGTCGGCCGCATTGTGACCTGCAACGAGCCCCTGGAGCCGTTCTCCGCACTTCGCGAATGCCTTCGCCTTGAGATCTCGAAACCTTTTGACCGCCACGGTGGCCGTTACACCCGCCGCAGCCAACGCTGGGATCTTTTCCAGGCAAGGGAGCAGTCGGCCATCTGCCACGTCTGCCTCTGCAGAAAGCAGCAAGTTGACGAACTCAGTGCGCGCGTAGGCGGCGCGCGCCTTCAGCAACGCTGGCTGCAACTTGGCGTCGATCGCGGCAGCGACTTCCAAGGACTGCACGGCCTTGGCAAGGTTTCCCGCCTTCTCAGCCTCGCGTGCTTCAACAGCGGCGCCGTCAGCGGCTCGTCGTCGAAGCAGCGCTGCCCGCTTCCTGTCGCCGCCACGAGCAAGCCCATCGTCCGCGAGTTGCGCGGCCGTCTGCCATCGCCGCTCGTCCAGCGCGACTGTCGCCGCAGAGAACGCGTCAGCCGGCGAAGATGCGGCTTGGGCCGATCTGGTAGGTTGCGCCGCCACGCTCGGTGCTGGCACTGCTGGCGCAATTGCAACGGCCGGTTTGGGCAGCGGTGTCGGGCCCGGACGCCGTGGAACAGCTCGTTTGCCAAACGTTTGCACCGTCGGCGTGTCGTCGTCCGAACAGTGGCTCACGCAACGGTGCTCGACCGTCACCTGACCACCGTGATCGATAAAACACCGATCGAACGCGACTGTGCAGCCTCCATCGTCTGCAGTGCACGTGTGACGACGGCAGGTATCCAGGCAAAACTCCTCACGGCACGTGCCGGCTTGGTTCTGTACTGGGCGACCGCTTCCGTTCGCTGCAGCCTGCGCCTGCTCATTCGCCCGATCTATGCACTGCTGTTTGCTGGCCCGCGCAGCGCTCTTGCACTGATTCACCTGCTGGGTACAGGCGGCATATTTTTGGTCTTCCGCCTGCTGACACTGCGCCGCCCCGGACTGAGCCTGCGCCCGACAAGCTCTTGCTGGCCCAACGCAGTCTCGGTCGATGCTGGCCTGCTGGTCTGACGCGTGGGGCGGCTGGTAGGAACGGAAATCGCTGTATACCGGGCTGCATCCTGTGAGCCCGGCGATGCCCACGATGCAGGCGGAAACGGCAATCATTTTCGCATTCATGGCGTTCCTGTGCGTTGACACTGTCATGGTCGATGGGCGGTCTCCGCTGCCGCAAAAACCGCTATCGTCTTGCTTTGGCGTGCCCGTCGACGGGCTCTGCTGACCTGCGGGTTGCGCTCGAAATCTGTGGCCACGGTCCGATTTGGCGATCGGCAAGATACACCGCACAAGTATGCGGTGCAAACCAACCATGATCGCCGCAACCAGCCACCGCACATTTCCAAGGTTCCTGTCCCGGCTCAGGTGCGGTGTCCTTGCCGCCATGGCCCGACGCCCGCAGCTCGACGACGCTTTTCGCTCCTGGCTCCATCGGCTTGGCGTGCGCATCCGCGACCTTCGGCACGCCAAAGGCTGGACGCAAACGCAAGCTGCCGAGCGTTGCACCTTGGACTACAAGCACTTTCAGGCGATAGAGTCGGGCCGGACGGCGGCCACGGCGCACACCCTTTTCGTGATCGCGGCGAGCTTCGGCGTCGAGCCGGGCGATCTGATGCCCAGCGCGCAAGTAGCTGTCCCGGCAGTGGATACCCGTTGGGCCCCGTTGCGCATGGCCGGCTGGCAGGTCGCCGCAGCCGACGACGATCAGCCGCAGAAAGGCACGGTGCCGGTGTACGATCTCGCAGCCGCCGCTGGTCCCGCGGGCGAGGCCTCCGATACGCCGACGGTGATTGCCTGGGCGGCGCCGAGCAGCAGCAAGCGCCGAACGGCTGGGCTGTTTCTAGCCCAAGCCCGCGGCACGTCGATGGAACCGCTGATCCCGGACGGCGCTTGGTGCATCTTCCGACAGACGGTCGCACCGCCGCTACTCGGGCGGGTCGTGCTCGTGAGGACCGACGACACGTCCATCGGCGACGTGGGAGTCTTTCAGGTGAAGCGCATCGGCGCCTTGGAATTGGACGACGGCGGCATCCGCGTGCGCCTGGATTCCGCGAACAGGGACCAGCCGGCCACTGAAATTCGTGCGGCGGGCGAGGCCGAGGTCCAGCTACTCGGCGAGTTCATCGAGGTCGTGAAGCCTCGCCGACGTCGTTGACTCCGCCTGCCGGGCCTCTGGCCGCGAAACGAAAGCGGCTTGCCTTGAGCTGACCCGTGCAAGCAACCGCCCGTTCACTCTCCACCTGAGTTGCGGGCCGTGGCGCGCATACCTCTGCGCCGAGCGGTGTGCCCGCCGCACGCTGCGTCATGTCGCGCGCTGCGCCATGCGTGTTGACTGTCGATTTTCGAAAGCCTTGCATCCGACGGTCGTTGGCTTAGCAGAACCAGACGGGCTGAACGCTTCAAGCTTCTGTATCTCCACAATATGTCACGTTGCGTGACGCCTCCCAGGCGTTGGCCAAGGCCAAAAACAGCAAACCGCAGCGACCGTCGTTGTGGCTGTCAGTCAGGTCGTCCTGCTCAACAGCACACCATCAAGCCCATGTCCTACAAGGAGATCACCATGTCCACCCGCCCACGCCGCACGCGAGATCCCTGGGCCCTGCCCGTGCCGCCGGATGAAGTGCCCAGGCCCGATCAAGTTGCGCTTTGGATGCTGCGGTGTCTCGCGCACGACGACATGTGCCGTCAAGCGTTGCAATCTGACTGTGATCACGCGATCTTTCCCTATCTTGGTCTGCGCATCGACAAGCGGCGCTCCATTGCGGGGCGCGTGAGCCACCTGCGGCCTGTCATCTTGGCCCGCATCGCCGAACTGGAGGCCGCTGGCGTCGACCGCAGCCACCTTGTTTTCGCCAACGTCGAGCAGCTCGGGGCGCTGGTCCACCTCGACGTTGCCGGTCAGGAAATCTTGGCGCTGGCGCTCATCTCCGGCCTCCGGCACGTGCTCAGCACTTGCCTGGACGTCTGCATCCAGGCAGCGAACGGCAGCACGCCGCGACTACACGGGATTCTGGGCGCGATGCTCGGTCACGACGCTTCAACAGTGCAGGCGGCGCTGGATGCTGGAGCACCGCTGTCGAGGGCGGGCCTGATGACCGTGTCGCTGAAGCGAGGCAACGACGCCGGGTTGGTATTCGAAGTCAGCGCCTTTTCGGACATCTTGACCGAGCATCATGACGACGGCGCCACCCTCATCAAGAAACTGGTAGACGTCTCGCCGCCTGCAGAGCTGACGATGGCGGACTTCGACCATGTTCTCGCCGACCTGTCGCTCCTGCGCGCTTACCTCACCAAGGCGCTGCAATGCCGGATGCAAGGCGTCAACGTGCTCGTCTGGGGTCCGGTCGGCACCGGAAAAACGCAGATTGCCCGGGTAGTTGCCCAGGAGTTGGGTGCGACTCTCTACCAGGTTGGCGTCGCGCAACAAGCAGGCTCTGCGCTCGGCCGCAAAGGTCGCTTCGAGAGCTACATGCTCACGCAGGCCTTGCTCCAGGACCGAAGCGAGGCACTGGTCCTTTTCGATGAGGTCGAGGATGCCTTTCCGGGCATGTACCTGAGACTGCATAGCGAATCGCCATCGCGGGACAAAGGCTGGACCAACCGTTTGCTCGAAGAAAATCCGATCCCGGCGTTTTGGATCACCAATGACATCAGCCAGATCGACGCAGCCTTCCTGCGCCGCTTCGACATCATCGTCGAGCTGCCGATCCCGCCGAAGCGCACCCGCCGGCAGATGCTCGCGCGGCATCTCGATGCCGTCGCTGTAAGTGAGCAGTGGTTGGACGGCTGGGCGGCAGACGAGGACGTTGCCCCCGCCGACATGGCCCGCGCCGCAAAAGTGGTTCGAGCGATCGCCCCGAAAGAATCTGCACTTGCAGAGCAGAACCTCGATCGCCTGCTCAACAGCCAGATGCTCGTGCGGCGCGGCCCGAAGCCGGCGGTCTACCGCCAGGGTCCGGGCACCTATGACCTGTCGTGCGTCAACACCGATGCCGACATGGCGTTGCTGGCCGCGTCCTTCCGCATCCGGCCTCACGGCACGATTTGCATGTACGGTCAGCCAGGTACGGGCAAGACCGCCTTTGCGGCGTGGCTGGCCGAGTCCTTGGACAAGCCGTTGATCCACAAGCGCGCCTCGGATCTGCTCGGTATGTATCTCGGACAGACCGAGGCCAACATCGCGAAGATGTTTCGCCAGGCGACGAGCGAGCAGGCGGTCCTGCTGCTGGACGAAGCGGACAGCTTCCTGCGCGATCGCCGGACCGCACAGAGGCCGTGGGAAGTAAGCCAAGTCAATGAGTTGCTGGTGCAGATGGAGGCCTTCCAAGGCATTTTTCTCTGTGCCACCAACTTGCTCGACCAACTTGACCCGGCAGCGTTTAGGCGCTTCGCAGTGAAGGTCAAGTTCGACGTGCTGACGGCCGACCAGCGGGTGCGGATGCTCCTTTCTACGCTCCGCGACCTGGGTATTGATCCGCCTGCCAATGGCGAAGTGCTGGCTGACGGACTGGCTGGCGCGGCGCTCGGCGATTTCGCTGTCGTGACGCGCCGGTACAGGCTGCTGGGCGTGCAGCCGACCGCCGCCGAACTGGCCGATGCGGTTCGGGCGGAGCTGTCGTTTCGGACGCCCGCACGGCAGGCAATGGGCTTCGTGCGGTAGGCGCTGCGCGTGGCCCGTGGCGCGCACGTCACGCCGCCTGACGCGACACGGGTGTTGAGACCGAGCCAGCCGAACTGGCCTTGCCGGTCGTCGTTGTGGGGAACAGCAGAACAAAGACTGGCTCGGTGACCACGCCGGGCAGCCTGCGGGCTTGGTCGTTATGCAAGGGTCGATCGGTTCTGTATTGCAATTCAGGAGGTTGGACAATGGTCGACACCAGGTTCCGCGTGCACATCATGTGCTGCGTCCTCGCCCTTGCCGTCGACACGTGCGGCGGCAAGCCTTGGCACTGGCGGCGGCGGACCTACCTCGCCACGCAGACGGTCAGCGATCCTTGGCGGCTCGCGCCGCTCGCCCAGATGGCGTGACGCCCCACGTCCTGTCAAAAGCGATACTCGACGATTTCGCTGCTGTGACGGGGATGTACCAGTTGCTTGGGACACCGCCTTCCTCCGTCGAACTGGCCGATGTCGTGCGTGACCAGGCGGCGTTTCGGACGCTTTTCCGGCAGGCAGCCGTTTGTAGGTGACGGGCGCTCGGCGTGGCCCGTGGCGCGCACGTCACGCCGCCTGACGCGACACGGGTGTTGACGTCGAATCGGTCGAGCTGCCTGTGCCGGACGTCGTTGGATGAGGGACAGAGCAGCAAGTCAACTTCGGCACATGAGTTGCAGGCCCTACAGGCAGCAAGCTTTCGGATCACGTGCTGGAAGTGCGCCGCAACGTGTGGCGTCGGGTTCATGGCGGCAACCGGTGCAGACAGCCCGGGTGGCTCGAGTGTAGGCGCGGAGCAGAAGTAGCAGGAAGGAGGACACAATGGACGACATCTGTACGTGGTGCGGCTGTGCAGGCTGCGACCCGACCAACGGATTCCACAGCTTGCTCCGCCGCCACGACCTGCACTTGCGGGGCTGGTCGGAGATCCACGATGGCTGGATGGTGCTGGTCGACGATCTGGTCGAGGACTTGATCGCTCTGGGCTGGAGCCGGAACATAAGCCAGATCAAAGAGAAATTCGGCGTCCTGTGCTTCTACGCCGACAACACCTCTGCGGAAATGGAGGCCCGCATCCGTCAGGCGGAGCGCCAGTCCCGCCGCACATGCGAAGTCTGCAGTGCGCCTGGCCAATTGGGGAGCGTACCTGGCAGCGGGTGGCTGCGGACCCGATGCGCCCAGCACGCTCGCCTGCCGCCAGGCGATCCGAATCGGCGCGCGCTGCTGGGCTGGTTTGAAGGCAAGGCGCAGGGCGTGCGCCTGTTGGCTCCGGCGGTACAGCTTGTGCTCTCGGAGTTGCGGCTGAAGCCGTTGCCGTTGTCGGAGGTACAGCCTCCCTCAGTCGTGCAGAGCTTGCTGCCTGAAATCAAAAAGGTACTGGTCATCGAAGCGCCGGAGAGCCTGACAGGTGTGTTGACGGCAAACCTCCTGGCGGCGTGGCTGGCGATGCGGCAGCAGTCGATCCCGTTGGTTGTGTGCGATGCACGTCGAAGTCTCGCTGAACGCCTCGTCGCAATGGCAGCGGATGTCCCGCTGGACAAGCTCCAACACCAAGAAGTCAATACGGATCAGCGGTCGGCAATCCGGGCTGTGGCAGGGAATCTTGTTCGCTCCGCTGTCGTCATCGATGACCTTGGTCGCGACGTGGACCACGTCATCAGTCACATCCGAGGCGTGGCGGCGACGAACGACCTGGGCTTGATCGTCCTCGCGGGGCTGGGGCGGCGCGTCCGGATTCCCTCGCCGGTGGGCACGGTGAACCTGGGCGGGGATGACCGCGATGAAGCGCTCGCCGCAAGCTTGGCGCGACTCGTGTTTCTTGCCGAGGACTTGGAATGCCTGCTGGTGGCGCTGACCGCTGACGCCGACATCGCATTACTCGCCGAGACTGACGGCAGCATGAGCATGGGCATCACGGTGCTGGGCGTGGGCGAAGAGGGCGACGTGCTGACCGTCGGTGACCTGCGCTTGCGGTTGTTGCCGTCAGGCAGGCTCGCTTCGGTAAGCGCAGAGACGAAGTAGTCGTTGAACAACACAAGACATTTCTGAATCGCGATGCGCCCGCCGTGCGGTGTGCGCGTCACGCTGCGCTGCGTAGCGCAGGCATTGGTTGCTCTGCGGCGCCACCAACTTCGGTGGTCGCCGTTTGGTCAGCAGCATCGAGGCCGGCAAGCCCGCCGAGTCTCCTGTGAGCTAAAGGAGAGTGAATGATGAAGACGTTTTCGAAGAAGCCTGTGAAGGTCGCCCATGAGAATTCGCTGGCCGCGCGCTGCCCCGAGCTGGCGGCGCAACTGCACCTGGCCCGCAACCCGCCGGGCACCCAGGCCAGCGAGATTGCCTGGAGTTCCAATGCCCTGTTGTCGTGGAAGTGCCCGAAGGGGCCGGATCACGAATGGCAGGAATCGCCCAACCAGCGCACTGCGAAGGGGCGGCGCCAGGACGGCAAGGCGGGACAGTGTCCTTTCTGCGCCAACATGCGAGTTTCGATCACGAACAGCCTGGCGACGGTGCGCCCGGACCTCGCCGCGCAGTGGCACCCGACGGCCAACGGCAAGCTGACGCCGGCCGATGTCACCTACGTGACCACGCACAAGGCCTGGTGGCAGGGGCCGAACGGCGAAGACCACGTTTGGCAAGCACAAGTGCGGTGGAGGACGACGCAAAAAGGCGGCGTGCCGTTCGACACCGGACACCGGCTCGCCAAGGCGCGGTCGCTGGCGGCGGTGCGGCCGGACCTCGTGCCCGAGTGGGCGGATCTCAATGGCGAACTGACACCGGATCAGGTCGCGGCGTTCTCCTTGCGCAAGGTCTGGTGGCGGCGACCGGGCGAGGGGCAGACGGCCTGGGAGGCGACCGTTGCTGACCGGGCGCGGGACCGTGGCTGTCCGTACGACCACGGGCACAAGGTCTGTACGGCGAACTGCCTGAAAACCCTGTACCCGGAGACGGCCAAAGAGTGGAGCGCACGCAATGGCGACGTGAGCGCCGCGGACGTCACGGCGCACTCGACCATTCCGCGCTGGTGGCGATGCTCGACCTGCGGCAAGGAGTGGAAGGCGACGCCAAAAAACCGCGTCAATGGCAGCGGATGCCCGGTGTGCCACGAGAAGGGCCTGTCACGGGCCGAGCACCGCGTGGCGTGGGAACTGCGCTACTGCTTCCCAGGCATTCCGGGTGGCAAGACGCGCATCCGCTGCAAGCGATTGGCTGTGCCGGGCCGCCAGCGGAAACGCGAAGAGCGCGAAATCGACATCCCCATTCCCAGCCTGAGCGTGGCCCTGGAGTACGACGGCTGGTTTTGGCATCGCGGCAAGGCCGATGACGACGGCCGCAAGACCGCCGAGTTGGCCGGTGCGGGTTGGCGCGTGGTGCGGCTGCGTGAAGCGGGGCTGCCGGAGATCGGGCCGGACGATATCCGCATCGGCCGTGACTCCGGCAACACGGAGCCGCACGTCGTCGCGGCGGCGGTGGTTCGGTGGCTGGTCGACCACGGATACGCAGTTCCGAATGCGGACAAGTACTTGGCGGCGGGCAACGCGTTGATGGCGCAGCAGGCTGCGGCGGACTGGGTGCTGAAAATGGCCAAGGTCCGGGCGCGAAAGAAGGCGGCAAGGCGCCAGCAGGACTGCCTGCCGCTTGTGGCGCGCGCTGACCGGAACGAAATCGAGGTCCGCAGCTTGTAGTGGCTGCACAACTAGATGCACGCCCGGGATCAGAACGCGACATCGATCTCGCGTTCTGATCCCGATCCCGGGCCGCATTGGCAGTTCCATGTTCAGGTCTTGGGCAAACCGGTGGAGCAGGACTGGGTTGCCTTGCGCAGCGCTACGATCGGCCGCGTTGCCGATGAAAGGATTGGGCATGAACGCAATGAAAGCATGGGAAAGTCAGGTAGTTGAGGTCATCACGGCGACTCCCAACCTGGATGCCAGCCAGATCCGCAGGCGCGTCGTCGCGGCAGGTCACCGCAGCCTGACGTGCCACGAGGTCAACCAGTACCTGTACGGGAGTCGGTCGCTTTTCGTGCCGCTGCGCGGACCTACCGCACGCCCGGTGTGGGCCCGGTGTCAGCAGCAGCAACTCAGCGTCATCGTGCCCGCGGCCGTATCTTCGAAGTCGGTGTTGCAGCCGCTCGGCCTGTACAAGTGGCAGGAGCGTGCGCTTGCAGCCTGGATTGCCGCCGGCCAGCGTGGAGTGGTCGAGGCCGTGACCGCATCTGGCAAAAGCCGACTTGGCGTCGCAGCCGCGGCGATGGAGCTGGATTCGGGTGGGCGGGTTGTCGTCCTGGTGCATACAGCGGAATTACTGCGGCAATGGCGACGACTGCTCAAGCTGGGGCTCTTGCAATGTGGCATCGACGCCGCGATCGGCATCCTGGGCGGCGGTTCGACCGACAGCCTCGCGTCGCACCGCATCTTGGTAGCCACCGTGCAGTCGGCCGCGGACAAGCGCCTCCTGGCTTGCAGCGCCAATTGTCTCCTGATCGCCGACGAGGTGCATCACCATTCCGCGGAGACGTGGAGGCACGCCCTGCAGGATGGGTTTGTGCATCGCCTTGGGCTCACGGCAACTTACGAGCGCGACGACGATGGGGTTGAGCGCATCCTTGACCCGTTTTTCGGCGGCAAATGCTATCAGTTGACGCACAAGGAAGCGCTGGCCGACGACATCATCGCGCGCTTCACGGTCGCCTTTGTCGGCGTCGACCTGACCGCGGCGGAGAAGGTCTGGATCACGGCGCGCATGCCCG
>CAYHHL010000218.1:0-9859 GCA_964356325.1 uncultured Enterobacteriaceae bacterium
GTTCGGGTTCGGGTTCGGGTTCGGGTTCGGGTTCGGGTTCGGGTTCGGGTTCGGAGCTAGCCCAAACGCCGCCCGAACCAATCCGCCGCCAGCCTCGCCACCTCGGCCAACTGCCCCGGCCCCTCGAACAAGTGCCCCGCGTGCGGCACCACCACCAGGCGCTTGTCCAAGCTCGGCGGCAACAGCGCGAGAGCTGTGCGATTCAGGGCCATCACGTCCGGATCGTCGCCGCCCACGATCAGCAGCGTCGCCGACCTCACGTCCTGCAGCACTTCCCGCGCCAGATCGGGCCGCCCGCCGCGCGACACCACCGCCCGCACGCGCTCCGGTCGCTTGGCCGCCGTGGCCAGCGCCGCCGCCGCACCCGTGCTGGCGCCGAACAGGCCGATCGGCAACCGACCCACGAAACGATCGTGCTCCAGCCAGTCCACCGCGCCGGTCAGCCGTTCGGTCAGCAGGCCGATGTCGAAGCGAAGTGCCCGGGTATGCTCGTCTTCGGCCTCCTCCGCAGGGGTCAGCAAGTCGAACAGCAGGGTGCCCAGGCGCGCTTCGTGCAGCACGCTCGCAACCTGGCGATTGCGCGGACTGTGCCGGCTGGAGCCACTGCCGTGCGCGAACAACACCACGCCCCGCGCGCCCTCGGGCAACGCCAGGTCGCCGTCCAGGATCTCGGTGCCGGTCTCGATCCGCACACTGCGGGTGCGCAATTCGCCTTGCCAGGTGTGGGCCATGGTGAACCTCGATGGGCCCGGAAGGTTGGCTGGGCCTGCCTGAAGGCTACCGTTCGCCCTGCCGCGCGCGACCGGCGACTTCGGCAAGTCGTGATGCACCCGAGATATTTCTCTACGCGTGGGCAAGCTCGCCGTCTTGCTGAACGGACAGCCTGAGGAAGAGATCGTCCAGCGTCGGTTGTCGCAACGTGAAGCGCAGGCCAGGGAAAGCCGCCGTCATCGCAGCCAGTTGCGCCGAAGTCAGCGGTACCTGCCATTCGTCCAGCACCACGGTCGGCCGCGTTCCCAAGTGCTGGTGCACCCACGCCTCGAACACCGGCCTGTCCACGCCCAAATGCTTCGCAATCGCCACGTGTTCGCCCAGGATCTCGCCCAGCAGCCGGTGCGGCTCGCCCTGCGCCACCGTGCGACCGCGTGACAGGACCAGCACCTCGTCGGACAAGCGCTCGGCCTCGTCCATGTAGTGCGTGGTCAGGATGATGCCCAGGCCGCGTTGCCGCAGTTCGGAAACCATTTGCCAGACTTCGATGCGCGCCGCGGGATCCAAGCCTGTGGTCGGCTCGTCCAGGAACAGGATGCGCGGATCGTGGACCAGCGATCGGGCAATCATCAGGCGGCGTTTGTAGCCACCGGACAGCGCGTGCGGGGACATCTTGGCAAACGGTCGCAGGCCGAAGGTGTCGAGCAATTCGCCGATGCGCTGTTCCAAACGTTCGGGACGCGGGCGGAAGTAGCTGGCATAGACGCGCAAGTTCTGTTCGACGGTGAAGTCCTGATCGACCGTGTCGTCCTGCGTACACACGCCGATCATGCCCTTGAGCTTGTCGCGATGCTGGTCGAAGCGCTCGCCGTCATAGCGGATTTCCCCGGCGTCGGGCGGCACGAAACCGTAGAGCATGCGCAAAGTCGTGGTCTTGCCGGCGCCGTTCGGGCCCAACAGGCCGAGCACCATGCCTGCGCGGCACTCCAGGTCCAATTGGTCCACCACGGTGCGATCGCCGTAGCGTTTGACCAGACCGCGCACGGAAAGCAGGGGCGGGGCTTCAGACATACGCCTCCAGACTCAGCTTTTTCTGTGCCTCGCGATGCTGCCCGGCCAGTTGCCCGCACGCCCCGCCGACATCGCGACCGTGGGGCCAGCGCACCATCGCGCGCACGCCGGCATCGAGCAGCCGCTTCTGGAAGGCGTGCACCGCTTCGGCCGAGGGCTGGCGCAAGGTGGGATCCGGCCCTGGATTGGCGGGAATCAGGTTCAGGCGCGCGGGCAGGTCTCGCAGCCAGGCAATCAGCAAGTCCGCGTCCTGAAGGGAGTCGTTGAAGTCGGCGAACAGGATGTACTCGATCAGCACGTCGCGCTTGGCCGGCAGGGCTTGGAGCAGCGCGGCTTTGAGGTCCGCGAGGCCGCAGCGCTGGTTGATCGGCATGACGCGGCTGCGGCGGGCATCGTCGGGCGCGTTGAGGCTGACAGCGAGATTGGCGCGGGTATTGGCAAAAAAGCTCGCGATCTTCGGGACGACGCCGACCGTGCTGACGGTGATGCGGCGCGCAGAGAGGCCGTAGGCGAAGTCGTGCTCGAGGATGGCGATGGCGTCGATGACGACTTCGAGGTTATCCAACGGCTCGCCCATGCCCATGAACACGACGTTGGTGACGGGCGGCAAGTCGTGACGCACTCGGCTCCAGAGGTCGCGGGCGTGGCGAAACTGCAGCACGATTTCATCAGCTTGCAGTTGGCGGGTCAGTCCCAGGCGGCCGGTCTCGCAAAACGCGCAACGCCGGCCACAGCCGACCTGACTCGACACGCACAAGGTGACGCGATCGCCCCCGACCGCGGGGATGATCACGCTTTCGAGGACTTCGCCGTCATCGGTGCGGAACAGCAGCCTGCGGGTACCATCGTGGGACGCCGCGTCCTCGACCAGTGTCAGCGTGCGCTCCGCGGTGCAAAGGGCGTCCATCGCCGCGCGCACGGTGTCGGGTACGTTGGCAACTGCCTGGATCCAGGGCTGACTCTCGCGATGCACCTGCGCGCACAGGGCCTTGACCGCGTGGCTGGCCTGCGTGCGCCGCACCGGACCGCGGCCGTGGCTCCAAGCCGTGAGCGCGTGAACGAGCGCTTCGGGCGGCCAGGCGAGGAACGGACGGGCGGGCGGGGAGGTCGGCATGGGTCCAGGAGTCTGCCGCGCCGGTTGCACGCGGGCAAGGTGCGATCGCGGCCGGCGCAGATTTGCGCGGGGCCGCGGGGGGTGGCACCCTGGCGGTCCTGAGGTGAGCACGCATGTTCTACCGCAAATCGCCCATGGTCTCGTTCGTTGCCCGCCTTCTCGGTCTGCTTGCGGCGTGTGCCCTGCCCGGTTGCGTCATCAATCCGGTGCCGACGCCAGCCACCGCGGCAAAGCCGACAGCCTCAGCGGACGTCGGCGTGGCCGGTGTGGGCGGCGACGGCAAGATGTACGGTGCCGCGGATGCGTCTGGAGCCACGGACAACGAGGACATGGCCAACGCGGTCACGCCAGAGTTCTTGCCGGTCGATCCCGTGCAGGCGGACAGCGCGGCGACTCCGGGCGGCGACCTGCACTTCGCGGCGTTCGCGAGCACGGCGGCCTTGAGCGGCAAGTTGGTCGTCCTGCTGCCGGCGCCAGGACACAAGACCTCGGACTACAAGCTATTCCTGACCGAAGCGACACGCATGGGCCACCGGGCGTTGGCCTTGGCGGGACCGGGCGACGGCGATGTGGTGGCGCTGTGCGGCAAGGATGGCGCCTGCCTGGAAGCCGTGCGGCGCGAATTGGCCGACGGCCAGGACCATACCGCCAAGATCACGGTGAAGTACGCGGACGGGCTGGAGAATCGCCTGGTCCGCGCTCTGGCGTGGCTGGCCAAGGAGGACCCGGAGTCGGGCTGGGCGCAGTTCGCCGAGCTCGGCACAGTGGACTGGTCGCGCATCATCGTCGCGGGTCACGGTCAGGGCGCGGCCCAGGCGATGATGCTGGCGGTGCTGCACGACGTGCCGAGGGCGGCGCTGCTGGGCGGGCCGGCCGATGCCGACGCCAAGGGTGCGGCGCTGTGGCTGACCTCGCACAAGACCGGGTCAGCCAAGATCCGAGGCTTCTGCCACATCGGTGATCCGCAATGGAATCAGGTTCATGCCGCGTGGACTGCGCTGGGCATGGGCGGCTCGGCGGACCGCGTCGACGTCGACGCCCAGCCGCCGCCGTTCTACGAAGCGCACCAGATGACCACAGCCGTCGCAACCGACGTGCCCGCGGACGCGATCGCGACCGATGCGGCGACGCCGAAGTCGGCCGGGGCAGCGAAGTTTGCGCTAGTCTGGCGCGGTCTGATGGGCAAGTGACCGCTGGGTTCAGTCCGGACAGAACTGCTTGATCTTGAGGTTCTTCTTTCCGACGACCTTGCCGCTCTGGTCGCGAATTTCCGCCTCGATCGTGAAGTTCATGCAGGTCTCGTAGTCTTCGCCGTTCTGCAAGTCCTGCTGCATCGCTGCATTGCCGGCCCCGGACAGCGGTCCTTCGTGGGACTTGCGCACCTTGCCAGCCTCCAGCGTGCGGATGGTGCCTTTCAGCGCCGCACCGCCCGTGTTCGGCCCCGCGGACAAGACGCACTGGATCGGCGCTTCCAGCCGGACCTTGGACCCTGGCAGTTTCAAGGGCTTGCCGTTCACGGTTGCGGTCGTGCAGACCAGCGTGGGCTTGACCTTGACAGCCTTGGTGGGCGCGGCGGGCTGCGCCGGAGCCCCGCGTGAACCGGGGGGAAAGTGGCCGGTATCCGGGCGCGTCTTTTCTGCTTCCGGTGCGGAGCGGCCGCCACCGCCGCGGGTCCCAGTGGCCGGAGGCGTGTGGCCGGTGTCGCCTCGGGTGCCGGATGCGGGCGGAGTTCGCCCAGAATCAGGCGGAGTTGCCGCGGCCGGAGGCGGCGTGCGCCCGGTGCCCGGCGGCTTGGCATCGCCAGCGGGAGTGCGGCCGCCTTGCGCCAGAACTCCGGCGGCCAGCAACAGACCGGGCACTATCGACAAACGCAGCGCGAGTGGGAACAGACGCATGGGCAAACCTCTTTGGGGAATCTGGCAACGTAACGCTCGAACCCTGGCTACTTGCGCGCAGCCACCTGCTTGGACAGATCCATGACCCGCGCGGCCAGCGATTGCGTGAATGCCCACAGCATCTTGACCGCCACCGACTGATCGCGCCGGCTCAAGTCGAAGAAGTCGTCACGGCCGACCCGGAACAGCCGCACCGGCTCGCGCGCCACCACCGTCGCCGAGCGCGGCTGTCCCGAAACCAGAGCGATCTCGCCGAAGTGCCCGCCCGGACCGATGGTGTGCACCTTGGCGCCGTCCACCCACACGTCCAGCGCGCCTTGCACCACGAGGTACAGGTCCGACCCCGGCTCGCCCTGGCGCACCAGCGTCGTCCCGGCCGCCGCGCGCACCTCTTGGACGTAACGCAGCACTTTCATACGTTCATCGGAAGTCAGGTGCTGACAGAAGAACAGTTGGCCCAGCGCCTCGAGCCGCGCGGTGTGTTGGATCGACCCCAAGTGCGCGACGATCGTGCTGTTCTCTTGCACGCGCGGCAAGGAAAGGACCACCGCCGTCACGTTGTCGCCACCGCCGTTCTGGTTGGCCAGTTCGCACAGCCGCAAGGCCGGTCGCATGACGCCGCCCTCGGTCAACGCCCTGGTGATGTCCACTTCGGCCGCGAAGTCGGTCAGGCCGTCGCTGCACAGCACGAAGGTATCCCCAGGCATCGCATCGACATACGCGACGTCCACCTGCACCACGGCCCGTTCGCCCAGCGTGCGCGACACCACGTTCTTGTAGCGAAACGTGCCGGCATCCTCGCGCCGCAGCTTGCCCGCGCGCACCATCTCCTCGGCCAGCGTGTGGTCCTCGGTCAGGCGCTGCAACTCCCCTTGACGCAATAGGAACGCCCGCGTGTCGCCGACGTGGGCCAGAAAGGCTCCAGTCTCGGCCAGCAGCAACAGCGTCGCGGTGGTGGAAGCACCCTTGAGGTTGGCGTCGTCGCGCGCGAGGCCGAACAGGTCGGTATTGGCCCGTTCGAACAAGGTCTGCAGCACGTCGAACAACTCACGCCGCGCCTTGGCCGGATCTTCCGAGGAATCCATTCGTTGCGCGGCGGCGTGCAACTCTGGGGCAGCCTCGGCGACGGCTTGCATGACCAGCAGGCTGGCGAATTCACCAGCGGGAACGCCCGAACCGTCGGCCACTGCGTACACGCCGAAGTCGTCGCTGGCAAAGCAACCGTCGTGGTTCTCCGTCAGTACGCGGCCGACATCGGTCGATGCCCAGGAACGGTGCTGCATGGATGAAGGCCTCCAGCGCACATCCTCGCGGTCGGCAGGCGATTTCGTCAAGGCGCACCCTGGCCCCAGCTCTGAAACCTTGCCCCGCGCGGGTCAGATCGCCACGCTGAAGTTGGAAAAACGCGAGCGGGAGGTCGTCATGGCGGCGCGCACCATCTGGAAGGGGCATATCAGTTTCGGTCTCGTGCAGATCCCGGTCGGGCTGTATCCGGCGACGCAGGACCAGGACCTGACGTTCCACATGATCGACAAACGTGACCAGAGTCCCATTGGTTACAAGAAGATCAACAAGCGCACGGGTGACGAGGTGAGCCAGGCCGACATCGTCAAGGCGGTGGAGTGGCAGGAGGGCGAGTACGTCATCCTGGACGAGGAGGACTTCGCCAAGGCCAACGTCGAGGCTACGCAAACCATCGACATCGTGGCGTTCGTTCAAGCCGACGCGATCGAACCGCGCTATTTCGTCCGTCCCTACTATGTGGCGCCAACGAAGAAATCCGCCAAGGCCTACGCGCTGTTGCGCGAGGTGATGCGCAAGACCGGCAAGGTCGGCGTGGCCAAGGTCGTGCTGCGCACCCGGCAGTACGTCGCCGCGCTGATGCCGAGCGAGGACATGCTCGTGCTCGAGTTGTTGCGCTACGAACACGAGTTGCGCGACCTGGGCGAGTACGACGTGCCGGGCGACGACCTCGGCAAGCTGGGCGTGTCGCCGCGCGAACTGCAGATGGCCGAAGTGCTCGTCGAGGGCCTGGCCGACACCTGGGATCCCAAGCAGTTCCGCGATGACTTCCACGACGATCTGGTTGCCGTGATCGAGGAAAAGGCCCGCACCGGCCAGGTCACGACCAAGCACGCGGTGGCGGAAGCAGACGGTGGGGCGGAAGTCATCGACATCATGGCATTGCTCAAGCGCAGCATCGACGCGACCGAGAAGCTCAAGGTGGCCAGCAGGGCCGTGCCCGCCAAGACGAAGGTCTCGAATCGGCGGCGCAAGCGGGCTTGAGCGGCGGAGCACCGCAGGCTCACGCGGCAGGAGGTCGCCTTGGCAGGTCGCAGCAAGACCCTCGGAACGGTGCCGAAGCCGAAGAAGACGATCGTCAACAAGACGATCGCCAAGCGAAAGTCGGTCAAGCGGACGAACGAGGCACCGCCCGCGCTGGCCCCTTACCGGAGAAAGCGCGACTTCGCGAACACGCCGGAGCCGGCTGGAAGTGCAAAGCGGGGGCGCGTGCAGGCCTTGCAGTTCTTCGTCCAGAAGCACGCGGCCTCGCACCTGCACTACGATTTCCGCTTGGAGCTGGACGGGGTCCTGTTGTCGTGGGCGGTGCCGAAAGGGCCGAGCCTGGACGCGGCGGACAAGCGCTTGGCGATTCACGTCGAGGACCATCCGATCGAGTACGGCAGCTTCGAAGGCACTATTCCGAAAGGTGAATATGGCGCGGGCACCGTACAGCTGTGGGACAGCGGCACGTGGGAGCCGATTGGCGATCCACACTTCGGGTTGGACAAGGGCCACCTGCACTTCACCTTGCGCGGCAAGAAGTTGCACGGCGCCTGGCACCTGATCCGCACGACGCGCAAGCCGGCGGACGAGGACGAGGTAGGCAGTCGGCACAAGGATCTGTGGCTGTTGCGCAAGGCGACCCACGAGTTCGCCAAGCAAGCGGAACCGGTCCGGGAGGCGGCGCGGGTGCAGGCGACGGTGCGCCAGGTCGCGAAGAAGTCCAAGGCACCGCCGGACTTCGTGGCGCCGCAACTGGCCACCGCGACCCAGACGCCGCCCGAGGGCAGCAGCTGGCTGCATGAAGTGAAGTTCGACGGTTATCGCGCGATGTGCCGAATCGACCAGGGTCAGCTGAAGATCCTGACGCGGTCGGGGCTGGACTGGACCCACAAGTTCGGTGCGATTACAGGCGATCTGCGTGCGCTCGTCTGTGAAAATGCGCTGATCGATGGGGAGATCGTGGCGTTGCGTGAGGACGGCGTGAGCGACTTCCAGAAGCTGGCGAATCTGATCGGCCGGCGTGCGAACGCCAAGGTCGAGGCCAACGCTGGCCTGGTTCTCTTCGCCTTCGACCTGTTGTGGCGCGACGGTCACGACCTTCGCCACTTGCCGCTCGCGGATCGCAAGGCCGCGCTGCAGGCGCTGCTGCAGGACAGTGGCGCCAACCTGCGTTTCAGTGAGCACTTACAAGGCGGCGGCGCGGCGTTCTACCGGGCGACCTGCAAGCTGGGCCTCGAAGGCGAGGTCGCCAAACGCACGGGCGATCCCTACGTGTCGGGCCGCGGTCGCTCCTGGATCAAGGTGAAGTGCATGGAACGTCAAGAGTTCGTCGTCATCGGTTGGAGCGATCCGCAAGGGTCGCGGGCCAAGTTCGGCGCGCTGCTGCTCGGCGTGTACCGGCCCGACGGCAAGCTGCACTACGCTGGGCGGGTGGGCACTGGTTTCTCGGAGGCGTCCCTGCAGCAAGTGTTCTCGGCGCTTCAGGACTTGGGCACAGACGAGGCGCCTGTCCTCGATCCGCCGGTCGGGCGCGAGGCCAAGGGGGTACACTGGCTGCAGCCCGAACTGGTGTGCGAAGTAGAGTTCGCCGAGTGGACCGACGACGACCGCCTTCGGCATCCGTCATTCCATGGCCTTCGCAAGGATCGGTTGGCACGGGAGGTGGTGGACGAACGGCTGCGGGCAGTACCCGTGCCGCCGATGCCACAGGCGATTCCGGCGGGCCGCGATACCGTGCTGCTCGAGGGTGTGCGGCTGACCCATCCGGACAAGGTGCTGTATCCTGAAGCCGGCGTGACCAAACTGAGCCTGGCGCAATACTACGCCCGCGTGGCCGAGCGAATCTTGCCGTTCGTGGCGGATAGGCCCTTGAGCTTGGTACGTTGCCCGAACGGACCCGCGGATGGGCAGTGTTTCTACCAGAAGCATCGGACCGCGACGATGCCCGAGCAGGTCCACGGCGTCGTCGTGCCCGGCGGGGATGAAGCCCATCCATTCATCACGATCCACGACAAGGCGGGCCTGATCGCGCTGGTACAGATGGGCGCCCTGGAATTGCATCCGTGGGGATCGCGCAACCGCAGTCTGGCCAAGCCCGACCTCCTGGTGTTCGACCTCGATCCGGACCCGTCGCTGGCCTGGCCGCGCCTGGTCGAGGCGGCGCTGCTGGTCAAGGCGCACCTGCAACATTTGGGTCTGCAATCATTTCTGCGCACGACCGGAGGCAAGGGGCTGCACGTCGTCGTGCCCATCGAGCCGAGGTTGGAGTGGGAGCGAGCCAAGCTGTTCTGCCGTTTGCTGGCGGAGGCGGTGGTGCGCAGTGCGCCCGAGCGCTACACGTCGACGATGGCCAAAACCAAGCGCGGCAACAAGATCTTCGTGGACTGGCTGCGCAATGGCGAAGGCGCGACGGCGATAGCGAGTTGGTCGACGCGGGCCCGGCCAGGGGCGCCGATCGCGGTCCCGCTGGCATGGGACGAATTGGCGGCGCTGGATTCGGGCGCACACTACCATCTCGGCAATATCGAGGAACGCCTGATGCTCGCGGATCCCTGGCCCGACTTCCGCGCCCTGCGACAGCGATTGAGCGCTGAAATGTTTCGGCAACTGGGCGGTTGACCACGGTGCGATGGGCGACGTCCGCGCGCGGGCGCATCCGCGAACTGATTCTGGGCCGGCGCACTGAGCAGGGGGCCGGCGCGCTGAGCAGGGGGTGGGCGGGATGACCAGGGGGTGGGCGGGATGACCAGGGGGTGGGCGGGATGACCAGGGGGTGGGCGGG
>CAYHHL010000219.1:0-8280 GCA_964356325.1 uncultured Enterobacteriaceae bacterium
ACGCGCTGTGCAACGGAACTGCGGTTGGGAGTGCCAGTGGGCGGGCTACGTAACACGAGCCCGTGGGTGCTGAACACAGCGTGCACGTCGACGTCCGGGTCATCAGCGCGACGCACCGGGACTTGCGCCAAGGCGTGGCGGACGGTTGGTTTCGCGAGGACCTGTTCTATCGCCTGTGCGTATTGCCGTTACAGGTTCCAGCCTTGCGCGACAGGCCCGAGGACATCCCGGTGATTGCGGCCTTCGCGCTGGACAAGGTCGCCTCGGAAACCGGTCGACAGTTTCAGGCCTTGCCGCCCTCGGCCATGGAAAGTCTTCAGGAATACCCTTGGCCGGGCAACGTGCGTGAGCTGATCAACACCGTACAACGCGCCGTGGTGGATGCCAGCGGGGACGAGATCAGCTTGACCACGCTGATTCCCAAAGGCACGCCCAAGACGATTCGCGTCGTACCATCCTCGCGCCCAGGCGCTCTGCGGCGTCCGCGCGGTGCCGATGAGAAGCTGGACGTGCCGTCGGTGCAGCGAGCACTCGACCAAGCCTGCGGCAATCATACCGTTGCTGCGGAACTGCTGGGCGTCGCGCGAAGCACTTTGTATCGGTACCTGACTCGCCACGGCATGCACTGAGGAACCGCGGTGCTTCGGCCCATGTGTCCGACGAGTGTCCGACTAGTGTCCGACTAGTGTCCGACGAATGTGTCCGACGAATGTGTCCGACGCTACACCGTTGCGCCGCACCGACTCAGCGAACGTCCATACAATCATTTGTCATTGTACGGACTTACCGTCTATGAATAAATCTTCACGCTTGGCACGATATCTGCAATCTGATTACCTGTCCGGGTGGCGGTGCCGATTCGCGCCCCTCCGGACAGGCCGTGCGCGCTTTGGGGGCTCGCCAGCCACGAACCCCCACTGCGGGTGTTCGGAAGGTGCGCTGGGGGCGCCTGACTGAACACCCGCAGCGGGGGCTAGAACATTCAGTGCTTGCCGGCCTGTTCCGCCTCGGCCGCGCGCAGCAGGTCCAGATACCGCTTGTTCAGCGGATCCAGCTTCACCGCCTTGGTCAGGTACAGCACCTTCAGGTCCAGCCGCGTCGCCTTCAAGGCCAGGCCTGCCAGGCGCGAGGCTTCCTGCTGTTGCGGCGTCACCGCCTCCGTGTCCGAACCGCCTTCGGAGAGCGGGTATTCGTTTGGCTTCAGCTTGTTCAATTCCTTGCGCAAGTCCGTGCGCAACTGGCTCGCCACAGCCGCCTCCTCGGCCGCACGCCACGCCGCTTCCAGGACCGCCAGGCCGCGCTCGTCGAACTTGAGCGAGGTGTCCTTCAGCGCCGTGTCCACCGTCGTCGCTTCGCCAGGCTCCACCGCGCCGGGCCGGGCCGCATCGCGCATCGCCCGCCCTTGCTTGAGCAGCAGCCGGCCGGCCTGCAACGCCGCGGTCACATTCCACACCGGCGACTTGTACTGGCCGACGCGCAACAGTTGATCGACCAGGCCGCCGGCCCGCCTGGGCTCCATGCCCGCCACCACTTCGCGCGACTTGGGACCCAGGGTGGTGTCCGTCACCTCGTCCAGTTGCGCGCGCATGTCCGCCCACGGACGCGGACTTCCCGGTCGCGGCGAGAACGAGACCGCCATCCCCTTGGTCACCGCAGGCTGCACCAACTGCCATTGCGCCTCGGCCGCCAGCGTCGCTTCCTTGCTCCCGTCGCGCGGCATGTTGGCCCGGTCGAACGCCGCAAGCAGCCGAATCCACACGATCTGCGCCTGCTTGGGCTCGAGGCTCGCGGCGTAGGCCTGCGCCAGTTTCGCCATGTTCTGGATGAGTTCGGGCGTCGGAACCTTGTCGTTCTCGTGGGCCTGCACGTACGGCGCCAGTTCGCGCACCACCGCCTTGGCGTCTTCCGCAGCGGGCGTCGGGCTGGAAGGCAGCGGCACCGTTGGCGTTTCGGCAGAGGCGTGGGTCGCCAGGGCCAAGGTCAACAGGCAGGCGAAACGAACAGGCAATCGTTGCATGGGGCCTTGCTGGCGCAGGACGCGCTCGTGGTTCAGCAGTCGCGCGAGCTACCTCTTGGCGTTCTCGGCATCTAGCCAGGTCTGCAATGGCTTGAAGTATTCAACCATCGCCCGCGTCGACAGGTCCTCGCCGGTCGCTTCCTTCAACACCAGCCGCCAGTCGCGCGTCGCCCCCTGCGCCAGGATCTTGTTCAGGAACGCGCCAACTTCCTTGTTTCCATAGTAGTTGCAGTGGTGCGGGTCCTGCTTGAGGATCTTGCGGGCGATGTGCTCGTGCAGTTGGTACTTCAGCACCGTCGCGATGGCATAATCGTAGTACTGGCCCGGATCGTCGTTGATGTGCGTCTTGGTGCAGGCGTCGCACGCGGTCGGATCGGTCTTGCGCTCCGGGCTCGGCGGCGCCACGTGCTGGTACTTCGCCACCAGATCCCACCAGGTTTGCTGCCACTTCGCGGGCGGCAGGTCCTTTTCGTACAGTTCGTACTCGAAGCGCGACATCGTGCCCGCGGCAAACGGGATGAACGCGACGGTGTGCTCCAGCGCCTCGTTCAGCAGCCATTGCGTCGGATCGATCTTGGTCCCGGCCGGCAGGATGCCCTGCTGCTCGAGGTAGGGCACCTGCATCGAAGCAATGCTGATCAGTTCACCAATGCCCTCGTGAAACGCCCGGTTGGCCCCTTCGCGCAAGACCGGCGGCACTTCCGGCCGGCTGTACGCCAGGTAGTAGTAGATGTGCCCCAACTCGTGATGGGCAGTGGAAAACCACTCGGAGTTCGGCTCCACGCTCATCAGCGAGCGCACGTCCTGGTCGAGATCGTGGTGCCAGGCCGAGGCGTGGCTGTTCTTCTTACGTTTTTGGCCATCGGGCACTGGATACAGGTCGGACTTCTGCCAGAACGAGGCCGGCAGCGTGGGCATCCCCATCGACACGTAGAAGGCCTCGGCTTGCTTGACGATCCACTCGGGCTTGCGGTCCTTGAAGTACGGATCGAGGTCGACGCCCGGTGCCAGGTTCACCCAGTTCTGCGCCCAGCGATTCGTCAGCCAATGCGCGGGGATGTCGCCGGTCGGAGCCTTCTGGCCGTAACGCCTGCCCAGTTCCCGCGCGGTCCACTTGTGCAGCGCCAAGTATAGTGGCTCGGCGTCCTTCACCAACCCGTCCAGCAGCGTCATCATCTCCGGCACGGTCATGCCGTAGTCCGCGACCTGCAAGGCGAAAAACGAGGAGAAGCCCATTTCCCGGGCGACCTGGTTGCGCAACTTCTGCAGTTCGATGAGGCCCGGCTTGAGCGGCCGACCGATTTCCTTGGCCACCGTCCACACGTCGAGCCGCTTGGCGATGTCCTTCTCCGTGCGCAACTGCTCGACGATATCATTGGCAATCGCGGGCTTGGCGCACGAACCATCCTTGGCGCGCGGCGTCAGGCAGTACTGGTAGCCGTCCTGGATCGAGGCCTGACGGCTCTCCGCGTCGATGCGCGCCGACACGACCGCCGGAATCGTGCCCGGCTGAGCGGCGGCGGCGAGCATCACCTTGTCCAACTGCCTGACCTGCAGGGGCAAAAGCTCGGACTTGCGCGCCAACAGGGCCTTGGTCGTGGCGATGACGGTCTTGTCGCCCCGAAACGCCGCGAACACCTGGCCCGCCGCCGTCCGCCGGCCCTCGTTGCGATCGCTGACGTCGGTCGACGCCGCCCATTCCGCCTCTTGCGTGACGGTACTCATGGCGCGGTACAAGGAGTTGTACTGATCCAGGAAGGTCTGCGCCTGCTGCTGGGCCGCGGTCAAGGCAGCGGACTTGGCGGTCGCTGGGGCAGGCTTGGCCGCGGCACGATCAGGGTGCGCGGTCGAGGCCAGAAGTCCGGTCGTGGTCAGCAAGGCGGCGAGGCGGGAACGGCGGCGCATGGTTCGATCCTCCGGGAAAGGCCCCGGAGCATAGGCGAGCGTGAACTGGACGTCACGTAAACCACTGTGTGGATGTGCGGCTGGGAGGACGGACTCAACGCGACGACGCCTCTTCCGCCGAGGGCCGCTGCATCGCGCACGCCTCTTTGGCCCCGAGCGCGCAGGCCCTTTGGTACAGCGCTTGCGCCCTCGGCTTGTCCTCGTGGCCGGGCGTGCCGCGATCCAAGGCCTTGGCGAGTTCCAGGCATGAAGCCGTGTCGCCACTGTGGCAGCCTGCCTGCAGGAACTCCGCCGCGCCGCCCTTCCAGCCCGCGATCGAAGCCGCCTGCAAGCACGCTGCACCCACGCCGTTGAAGCATGCCCGCTCGAGATCCCGGCTCATTTCACGCAAGTCCACACGCAGGCCGGTACGCGCCACGAATTCGCGACCTTCCACGCATGCGGCCGAACTGCCCAACACGCACGCCCGTCGGTACAACTGCCACGCCGTCTTGTGAATCTTTGCTATTCTCGCGAGTTGCAAGCACGCGTCCGGTTGACGCGCATCGCAGGCCGTCAGCAGCACCGCACGGGCCCGATCCGGGTCGCCCGCCACCACGCGACCTTCTTGCAGCAAACGCCCGGCCAGCGTGCAACCCGCCGCGAACTGGCCGGCGCAATGCTCGGTGAATGCGGTCACCGCCCTGCGCAAGTCGTCGGACACGGCGCCGTCATCCTGCAGCGCGATGGCGACCTGCAGACAAGCGCCGGAATCGCCCGTGACGCACTGGGCTTGGAACCAGCGGGCGGTCTGCAGCGTGGTATCGGTCGACAGCCTGGCCTCGAGGCGCGTCAGGTCGAGCTCCGCGCACGCCGCCATCGAACCGTTGCCGCAATCCATCGTCAGAATCGTTCTATCGGCCTCGGCTAGCACCGCGCGTGGGGGTCGCTGCTCGGCCGGCCCGCCTGGCGCCGTCATGCCAGGCCGCGGTGCCGGCGCGCGCACGCTCTGCTGTATCCCTGTGCAATGACACAACATCAGCGACGCAACTAGCAAAAGCATCCCCTGGGAAAGCGTGCGCATGAAAAGCCTCCGGACGAGCCGACGCGACGGAGCGTCCTATCGGGACGCCCGGGAAACCGGCGAAAATAGTGGTTGATGTCAGGCTAGGCGTTCGGCGCGACCGAATGCAAGTGCAGCGCAGACATCAGGGCTTTGGCTTGCATCCATCGCCGAGGTCGGTCGAAATCCCGCCTGGCCCTTGGACCCACTTGGGCACGGAATCGGTCGCGCCATCGCAATCGTCGTCCAGGCCGTTGCCGCAGACTTCCTGGGTCGCGGGGAACACCTTGGCATTGCTGTCATCGCAGTCGCTGCCGCCGCACGAGGCCGCGGGAAAGCCGTCGCCGTCCTGGTCCGCGCACGGCAGGAGCGTTCCGGACACGGCTTGCTTGACGATTTCGCTGCCGATCTGCTGGAGTTGGCCGCCGAAGTCCTCTCCCTTGCAGATGTTGAGCACGAGACCGCGGGCTCCGAACGCTTCGGCCACTTGGGTGTACCGCGAGCCGAATCCAGCGACGCCTCGCGCACCAGCGCAGATGTACGGGACATGGCCGGGGGCTTTTTTGAGTTGCGCCTTGTAGAATGCGGTCGCATCACCATCGGCGGCCGCCTTGCCCGGCAAGCCTGCGCCCGACAATCCAGTCACCGCGGCGAACATCACCTGGTTGGGATTCTTCTTGAGCGACTTGAAGCGCCAGGCCAAATCACCCGGGGTCGCGAACCGGAAGTCGGACTTGGCGAATTTCGGCGTGTCCTTGAGCACTTGGGCCTCACAGTCGGCGCGCTGGGTCGATCCCGCCGCCATGGCACGGCAATCGCACGGGCAAAACGTGACGCCCGATGCCTTCTTGCCCTTGAGGAACTCGCAGTTGCCTTCGTTCAGCCAACGGTTGGTGGCGAGTCGGTCGCCGAACCCCTGGCAGCTCTCGCGGACTTCCAGCGACAGAATCGCGTCCAGCGCGTTCTTCTTCGACACATCGGCATTTTCGAGCGGAATCTGCAGGTTGACCGAACAGTCGTCGTCGTCGCTGACCACCACGATGACCAGGTAGGCATCGTCCCGCAGCAACTGCTTGTTCTGGCAGGCGGCGGTGGGCGCCCCGGTCGCGTCTTTCGGGCAATTCGGCCCGTTCGGGTCCAGCGCCAGCCAAGCCGAACGCAGGCCACCCTCGAACTTGGACTCCTGGGACTGGGCCGTACGGACCGTGGCGCTGCAGTGGAACAGGTCGAGTTCGTTCCATTCCTTGCCGGCGATGGTTGACTTCTTGGTCCCCAGCACGGGCGGAATGTCCGCGGCAGGCGGGCAGTCTGCCGTCGCCGGCGGGTACTGGCAGCCCGAGTCTTTCGACGGCGTACCACCAGGGTGGGTGCAGATCATGCGCGCATTCGGGTTGTCGGGCTCGAACGTGGCGCGGCATTCCGCATCGCTCGTGCAGTGTCGCCAGCAGTACGAGTTGAACGAACAGTTGTCGTTGACCAAGCCGGACACATTGGGCATCTGGCAGCGCCAGTTGCAGCTCGGGTCGTTGGGAGGGCAATTCGAAGTCGCGGCCGACAGCGCGTTCGTGAAGGTTTGCGTCAGGCCTTGTTCGCTCGCCGGCAAGGCCCCGTTCCAGTTCGTGCACAAGCTCGACTGCGAGCAGATCGTCTCCGGCGTGAACGTGAAGGTCGCCTTGCCGACACACTGGCCGTCGGTCGTGCACGGCATCTTGAGCCTTTCGATGCAGCTCGGCGGGAACTTGACTTCAGGCTTGTGCACGAACTGGCCGATCTTCGGGATGTTTCCGGAAGTGTCGGTCGGCTTGTCCGGGATCTGCTGCACCGTCACCACCGCCATTTGCGCGTCGATCTGACCAGCCGCCTGCAACTGACCGACGAAGTCCTTGAAACCACCGGCAAGGTCGAACTGGTGGCCGCACATCGAGGCCGAGTGGTCGATGACCCAAAGGAAATCCAGCTTCACCACCTTCGCGGTGGCTGCATCCTCGCCGATGTCGGCCGCGGCACTGGCGTCCGCGTCAGCCCCTGCCACGTCGCTCGCAGCGGCGTTGCCAGCCGGTGGCAACGACGCTGAACCACAAGCAGAAGCGAGCGTGGCCAGACTGCAAGCGAACAACCAGCGCATCGTGGACTCCTCGTGAAACCGCCAAACCAGGGGAACTTCGTCAGGGCTTTGGCTTGCAGAGGTCGCCGAGGTCGACCGAGCCGCCCAGGCCTTGGACCCACATCGCCACGGAATCGGTCGCGCCATCGCAATCGTCGTCCAGGCCGTTGCCGCACACTTCCTTGGTCGACGGCAACACCTTGGCATTGCTGTCATCGCAGTCGCTGCCGCCACACGATGCCGCGGGAAAGCCGTCGCCGTCGAGGTCCGCGCACGGCACGATGGCCGCCTCGGCGCGGGAGGCGACGAAGTCAGCGATCTTGGCAAGGTAGCCGCTGAAATCCTCGGCAGTGCAAATGTTCAGCACGAGGCCGTTGCCGCCGAAGAACTCCGCCATCTGCGCTTGACGACTGCCCAAGTCAGCGCCCCTGTTGGCCTTGCCCCGGCACAGGTTCTGGGACTGGCCGGGCATGGTGTCGTGCAACATGGCGTAACTGTAAGAGATTGCATCGGCGTCGCCCGGACCTTGATCGCCCAGACTGCCGGTCTCCGGCAACCCCGAGATCGCGGCAAAGATCACGTGATTCGGGTTCTTCTTCAGCGACTTGAAACGCCAGGCAAAGTCGCCCGGCGTCGCGAACCTGAAGTCGCGCTTGGCAAACTTCGGCCAGTCCGCCGCGACCTGCGCCTCGCACTTCGCCCGTTCCGTCGACCCCGCGGCCATGGCCCGGCAGTCGCACGCGCAGAGGGTGATGCCCGATGCCTTCTTGCCCTTGGCCCACTGACAGTTCGCCTCGTTGAGCCAGCGATTCGTGCCCAGGCGGTCGCCGTAAATCTGGCAGCGTTCCCGCACTTCGAGTGTCAGTATGGCGTCCATCGCGGCCTTCGTCTGGACCGTGGCATTTTCCAGCGGAATCTCCAGATTCACGGGACAATCGTCATCGTCGCCGACGTACAGGATCACCAGCATGGCCTCGTCGCGCACCAACTGTTGATTCTGGCACGTCGCTTGCGGCAGGCCCTCGGTGCTCTTGGCACAGTTCGGCCCGTTCGGATCCAGCGCCAACCACGCGGAACGAAACGCGCCCTCGAATTTCGACTCCTGGGTCTGCGACGCGCCCGGAACGAGGTTGCAGCGGAACAAGTCCAGGCGATCCCAGACCTTGCCGGCGATCTCCACGGTCCCGGCGTGCGCGATGGCCGGCAAGTCAT
>CAYHHL010000219.1:8380-9856 GCA_964356325.1 uncultured Enterobacteriaceae bacterium
CGCGTCGCCAGGCGGGCAGGCGACCAAGGGATAGGGGTTGGCGAAATGTTCGGTGGCGTTGCCGTCCAGCCCCTTGCACAGGCTCGACACCTCGCAGGTCGAGTTGCTGGGCGCGTGAGTGAAGTCCATGCCACTGACGCACTCAGCGTCGGCGCTGCACGGCATGGCAATCCGTGCGATGGCGTTGGGCGGAAACTTCGTCTCGGCGTGGTGCACGAACTCGCCGATCTTCGGGATCTTTCCGGTAGTGTCGGTCGGCTTGTCCGGGACTTGCTGCACCGTGACCATCGCCATCTGCACGTCCAGCCCCGCGGCCTGCAACGGCGCGGTGAACGCCTTCAACCCCGCGAACAGGTGCCGCTGGTCCGCGCACGATCCGGCCGAGTGGTCGAGCACCCACAGGATATCGACCTTGGTCAAGGGCTTGGGTGCCACTGTGACGTCGGTAGCCGGCGCGGCATCGACGACGGCAGATACCGCTGGCTGGCTGCAACCCAACACCCCGAGCAGGAACATGATGCTGAGGTGACGCAAAGCAGCCTCCTGGTGGCTCAACACGCAAGACGCACGATACGGCAACCAGCTTGGCGAAGATCTTGGGATACCGCAATGGCGAGCCGGGGGCACGCCCCAAGCACGCGACCCTCGTCAGGGCGTTGGCTTGCATCCATCGCCGAGGTCGGTCGAAACCCCGCTTGGCCCTTGGACCCACTTGGGCACGGAATCGGTCGCGCCGTCGCAGTCGTCGTCCAGGCCATTGCCGCAGACTTCCTTGGTGGCGGGAAACACCTTGGCATTGCTATCATCGCAGTCGCTGCCGCTGCACGAAGCCGCGGGAAAGCCGTCGCCGTCCAGGTCCGCGCACGGCAGGAGCGTTCCTGACACCGCCTGCTTGACGATTTCGCTGCCGATCTGTTGGAGTTGGCCGGCGAAGTCGTCTCCCTTGCAGATGTTGAGCACCAGGCCGCGGGCTCCGAACGCTTCGGCAACCTGAGCGTACCGCGAGCCGAAGCCTGCGTCGCCTCGAGAGCCTGTGCACAGGTAAGGCACTTGGCCACCCGCGCTGTTCCTCATCAGCGCCTTGTAGAATGCGATTGCGTCGGCATCCGCAGCCGGCTGTCCGGGCAATCCTGCGCCGGACAATCCGGTCACCGCGGCGAACGATACTTGATTCGGATTCTTCTTCAGCGACTTGAAGCGCCAAACCATGTCGCTCGCAGTCGCGAACCGGTAGTCGGCCTTGGCGAACTTTGGCGTGTCCTTGAGCACCTGCGCCTCGCAGTCGACGCGCTGAGTCGATCCAGCGGCCATGGCGCGACAATCGCACGGGCACAAGACGATCGTCTTTCCAGTCTTGCCCTTGAGGTACTCACAGTTTGCCTCATTCAACCAGCGGTTGGTGGCGAGCCGATCGCCGAATTTCTGGCAGGAACTGCGCATCTCGACCGGCAGGACCTCGTCCAGGGCCTTCTTCAG
>CAYHHL010000220.1:0-9756 GCA_964356325.1 uncultured Enterobacteriaceae bacterium
CCCCGGCCCCGGCCCCGGCCCCGGCCCCGGCCCCGGCCCCGGCCCCGGCCCCGGCAGCCCGTACGCCCCAAGCCAAGGTCGCCCGGCCCGCGGCTCCAGCCAAGAAGAAAGCGAGCACTCTTGAAACCGTCGACTGACCACCGCCCGAGCCCTATCGGTGCCGCGCATAACCGATTGCGTCTATGGACCTGCGCGCTGGCGCTGACCACGGCCCTGGCGCCGTGCCAGCCCGCCTTTGCCGCCGCGCCCAAGGGCAAGGTCGTGCAGGCGTTGATTGCCGCGGCGCAAAAGGAGTTCGAAGCCGGCAACTTCGACCGCGCCGGCGAGTTGTTCGTCGAAATCTGGCGGCAAGATCCCGAATCGCGGCCGGCACTTTACAACGCGGCGCGCGCCTACCAACTCGCTGGCAAGCTGGACCGCGCCGACGAGCTGTACCACGAACTGTTGGCCATCGCGGACCTCGACCCCGGGTTGAAGACCAAGGGCCAGACGCAGTTGGGCATCCTCCAGGGCCAACAGGGCCAGCGCAAGGCCGACGAAGCCGATCGCGCCGAAAAGGCCGGCCAGCACGCGGCGGCGGCCGGGCTGTGGGGCGAAGCGGTGCGCTACGTGCCGGCGAAGTTGCTGTGGTCGTTGCGACACGCGCGCGCCTTGCACGCCTCGGCGCAATGGGCGGCGGCGCTGGCGGCGTACGACCGCTATCTGGCGGCCACGCCGGCCACGGCTGAAGACCGCGCGCAAGTCGGCGCCTGGCGGGGCGAAGTCGACCTGAAGCTGCACCCGCCAGCCGTGCCGGCCGAGCCAACGCCCCCGACCGAGCCTGCCGCGACGGCTCAGAC
The DNA here is from genome assembly GCA_964356325.1 of uncultured Enterobacteriaceae bacterium. Lineage (GTDB taxonomy): Bacteria > Myxococcota_A > UBA9042 > UBA9042 > UBA9042 > CAYHHL01. Next base: position 840 of record CAYHHL010000220.1, read on the forward strand.
GCCACCCGCAGCGCCCGTGCCAGGGCCGATCGCGCCAGTGGGCGTCACCAAGCAGGCGCAACCACAGCCTAAGTCGCTGTTGCCTATGGTGGTGCTGGGCGGAGGCGGCGCGCTGGCGGTGGCAGGCATCGTGACGCTGCTGATTGCCAAGGGCGAGGAAAGCGACTTGCAGGCCAAGTTCCCCGCCGACAAGAAGATCTCGGACATCACGCGCGAGAAGGCTCTCGCAGATGCCGACCGCATCTCGGGGCACTACGCGCTGGGCTGGGCCTTGACCGGCGTCGGCGTGGTCGGCGCGGGCGTGGGCGCCTGGCTCCTGGCTTCGCGGCCGGCCGCGCGCGTGACCGTGGCGCCGACGGTGGGCGGCGTGCTGGTCTCTGGCCGGTTCTAGCCACCGCCACGCCACGCGGTGTAGACTCCCGGCGCCGCGAGCGATCCCGCGCGGCAAGGAGTCCACCGCATGGACCTGACCCTCACTGACGAACAGCAGATGATCCTGGACACGGCGCGCCGCTTCGCCGAACAGGAATTGACGCCCAACGCCCACAAGATCGACAAATCCGGCGAGTTTCCGAGAGCCCAGGTCCAGAAGCTGGCCGATCTGGGCTTCCTGGGCATCGCCGTGGACGAGAAGTGGGGCGGCGCTGGCCTGGACAACGTCAGCTACGCGATCGCGATGGAAGAGATCTCCGCGGGTTGCGCCTCGACCGGCGTCATCATGAGCGTGAACAACTCGCTGGTGTGCGACCCGATCGGCAAGTTCGGCAACGACGAGCAGAAGCGCAAGTACCTGACACCCTTGGCGCAAGGCAAAGTGCTCGGCTGTTTCGCGCTCAGCGAGCCGGGCTCGGGCTCGGACGCCGCCGGCATGCGCACCAACGCCATCCGCGTCCAGAATAGCGACTATGGTGACCACTACGTCGTGACCGGCACCAAGAACTGGATCACCAGCGGCAAGGAAGCGGACATCTGCATCCTGATTGCCCATTCCGATCCCAGCGAACGGCACAAGGGCATCTCGGCCTTCATCGTCGACCGCCGCGAGTCTCCATACGGCATCGGCAAGATCGAGGACAAGCTCGGCATCAAGGGCAGTTCCACGACCTCGCTGGTGTTCGAGGACGTGCGCGTGCCGGTCGCCAACCGCCTGGGCCAAGAGGGCGAGGGCTTCAAGGTGGCGATGTCGACCTTGGACGGCGGGCGCATCGGCATCGCGGCGCAGGCATTGGGCATCGCGCGGGCAGCATTCCAGGAAGCCTTGGCATACTCGCGAGAACGGGTGGCTTTCGGTAAGCCGATCGGTGACTTCGGCGCGATCCAGGAGATGCTGGCCGACATGGCAACCGAGATCGACGCCGCGCGCTTGCTGATCTGGCGGTCGGCAGTGGTCAAGGACGAGCACGGCAAGTTCGGCAAGTTGTCGGCGATGGCCAAGTTGTACGCGAGCGAGATGTCCGCGCGGGTGTGTCACAAAGCCCTGCAGATCCATGGCGGTTATGGCTACGTGAAGGACTACAACGCTGAGCGCCACCTGCGCGACGCCCGCATCACCGAGATCTACGAAGGCACGAGCGAAATCCAGCGCTTGGTGATTGCCCGCGAAACCCTGGCCGAATACGCGCAGGCGTAACGAGGGCGCATGGACTTCAACCTCACCGGCGCTGAACAGGAAGTGGCTGATCTAGCAAGCAAACTGGCCCGCGAGGTCCTGGCCCCGCGTGCCGCCGAAGTCGACGCAGGCGCGTTTCCCCACGAGAACTTGCAAGCGCTGGGTGGCGCCGGTCTGTTGGGCGTCAAGATCCCGCGCGAGTTCGGCGGTCTGGCCAGCAGCAACCTCGCCTACTGTCACGCGATCAAGGCCCTGGCCGGAGCTTGCGCATCGACGGCGGTGACGGTCGCGGTGACCAACATGGTCGCCGACATGATCGAGAAGTTCGGTACCGACGCGCAGAAGGCTCGCTACCTCAGGGCGTTGTGCACTGGTCAGTTCACCGCTGGATCGTTCGCTTTGTCTGAAGCGGGCGCTGGCTCGGACGCGGCTTCCCTGCGCTGCAAGGCGGACAGGGTCGAGGGTGGCTACACGCTCAACGGCGCCAAGATGTGGATCACCAGCGGCGACGTCGCGGGCGTGGTCCTGGTCATGGCCAAGACCGACGCGACAGTGGGCGCTCGCGGCATCAGCGCCTTCCTGGTAGAGCCAGGCGTGCCGGGGTTCTCGGTCGGTCGCCACGAGGAAAAGCTTGGATTGCGGGGTAGTTCCACAGTGTCGCTGGCGTTCCACGACGTGTTCGTGCCCGAGGCCAACCGCCTGGGCCCCGAAGGCATCGGCTTCACCGTCGCGATGACGGCGCTCGACGGCGGCCGCTGTGGCATCGGTTCGCAAGCGCTGGGCATGGGTTACGCGGTGCTGGGCGAAGTCGCTCGCCACGTCGAGACGCGCAAGGCCTCGGATCGCGCGCTGGGCACCGATCAACCCACGCAGTTTCGCATCGCGGACATGGCCGTGCGCCTGGAAGCGGCCTGGCTGCTGGTGCAGCGGGCGGCGGCCCTGCGCGACCAGGGCAAGAAGATGACGCGCGAGGCGGCGATGGCCAAGGTCAACGCCACCGAAGCAGCCAACTTCGCCTGCCAGCAGGCTTTGGCGCTGATGGGCGCGGCGGCGCTCGATCGCACGCATCCGGTCGCCAGGGCGTGGCGCGACGTGCGGGTGAGCCGCATCTACGAAGGCACCAGTGAAGTGCAACGCTTGGTGATTGCGCGCAGTCTGACCGTCTAGGAGAGGAACTTCATGAGCGATCAGAACACTCAGGCGCGCCGCGGTCGCATCCTCATCGGCAAGGTCGGCCTCGACGGCCACGATCGCGGCGCCAAGGTCGTGGCGCGAGCCTTGCGTGACGCGGGTTTCGAGGTCATTTACACGGGGTTGCACCAGACGCCCGAAATGTTGGTGAATGCCGCGATCCAAGAAGACGTCGACCTCATCGGCATCTCGATCCTGTCGGGCGCACACAACCACCTGGTGCCGCGGGTGACCAAGCTGTTGCAGGACAAGGGCGCGGGCGATATCGCGATCTTCCTGGGCGGCATCATCCCGGACGGCGACGTCGAAGCCCTCAAGGCAGCGGGCGTGGCTGAAGTGTTCACGCCGGGCGCGTCGCTCGAACACATCGCCACCCGCGTCCGGGCGATCCTCGCCGCCAGGGGCGTGGAATTGCTGGGCGCGACCGCAGGCTGAGGCACCAAGATGAACTTCGCGGCCGATGAGCAGCAGCAGATGATTGCCGAGGCAGTGCGCGCCTTTGCCGAAGGGGTGGTGCGCCAGGCCGCCGCTTCCTGGGACCGGCAAGGCAGCGTGCCGGCCAGCGCGGTGGCGGAACTGGGCAAGCTGGGCGTGCTCGGCATGGCGGCGCCCGAGGACCTGGGCGGCCTGGGCTTGGACGCTTGCGCGCAAGTGGTGGCGATCGAGGAACTGGCGACGGCGGACGCGGGCCTGGCGCAACTCCTGGTTCAGCATCACACCCTCGCGCTCGGCCACCTGCTGCGCGCGGGCACCGAGGCGCTGAACCGGCGCTGGGTGCCGCGGCTCGCGACCGGCAAGCAACTGGCGACCTGGGCGCACGGCGAGGACACCGCCAACCTGGACGCCGACACGGTGCGGACCCGTGCGGTACGCGACGGCGACGGTTGGCGGCTGACAGGTGACAAACCATTGGTCTTGCTGGGACAACGCGCGGACGTGGCGGTGGTGACGGCCCAGGCCGACCAGGGGCTCACGGCCTTCCTGGTGCACCTGGACGCCGAGGGCGTGACGCGCCAACCGATCGACACGCTGCTCGGCCTGCGTTCGGTGGGGGCCGCCCATCTCCTGTTCAGCAACGTGCACGTGACCGGCGAGGCGATGCTGGGGCTGCCTGGCCAGGCGGGCGCGGACATAGCGGTGCTGCGGCAGGAAGCGCGCCTGGCAACGGCGGCGGTGGCGCTGGGCGTGCTGCGTGCAGCGTTGCGACAGGCGGCGCGCTACAGTCAGGAGCGCGAGCAGTTCGGCAAGAAGATCGCGACATTCCAGCCGATCCAATGGCAGATCGCGAATTCGGCGGTGGATCTGGACGCGGCGCGCCTGCTCGTGCAGCGGGCGGCCTGGCTGCTTGCGCAGGGACGGCCGGCGGGGCCGGCGATCGCGATGGCCAAGACCGCGGCGTGCGAGGCGGCGCTGCGCGTGGCGGATCGGGCGCTGCAGATCCATGGCGGCTATGGCTATACCACGGACTTTCCAGTCGAACGGGCCTACCGCGACGCCGCGAGCTTGCAGGTGATGCACGGCACGGCGGCGCTGCAGCGGATCGAACTCGCGCGCAGTCTCAGCCTGTTACGTTAGTCGGTGCGCACCGGGAAGATGCCGTTTCTTGCGCTCACTGGCTTTGCTGCGTGCACACTCCTGATGCAAATTTACGAATCGGCTTGCTTCGGGACCGCCAGCCCGCCACACTGACACCTACTGCAAAGGCCGCCCCAGCCCGCCCAGCCCGAGTCGACTGCGTCCCATGGGACGTTGCGCAACCTTGCCTTGTCGCCAGCGCGAATGCGTTCGGCGCAGGGCCAGGCAGCCGCGCGCAGGCGACTCGAGCAAGGCAGGCTGGAGGTGCCGATGAAGTCCTATCTGGCCGACATGACGGATGCCCTGCGCAAGGGCGACGCGCGCGCCACGGTGCTCGTGGTCGACGACGAGCCGCGCAACCGCGCGTTGATGCGGGCTGTCCTGGAACCAGCCTATCGGGTGATCGAGGCGGTCAACGGCCAGGACGCGCTGGGCTTGCTGGAGCGCGAATGGGTGGATGCCGTCCTGCTCGACGTGTTGATGCCCGGCATGAGTGGGTACGAGGTATGCGCGGAGGTCAAGCGTCGCTACCGCGGCGAGCTCTTACCGGTGGTGCTGCTGACGGCGCTGGCCGACCAGGAGAGCCGCAACGAGGGCCTGCAGGCTGGCGCGGACGAATTCCTGACCAAGCCCATCGACCGGCGGGAACTGGTGTTGCGCGTGAACGGCATGGTCCGCCTGCGTCGGCAGCAAGAGCAGATTCAACTACAACTACGTGAGTTGACTGCACTTCAAGACTTGAAGGACGACCTCTTCGCGCTCATCGTCCACGATCTGCGCAACCCGCTCGCGAGTCTGGTCGCCTTGCACGACCTGATGCGCCAAGGTCTGGCGCTGGCGCCCGAGGAGACGCGCCAGGACCTGAGCCTTGCCGAGGATTGCGTGCACCGGATGCGGCAACTGCTCGACGGGGTGCTGCAGGCCAGCGAACTGGAACAAAAAACGATGTCAGTCGAGGCGGCGCCCTGCCAGCTTGCAGACCTCGTGCGTGCCTGCGTGAGCTTGGCGGAACCGGCGGCGCGTCTGGCCGGCGTAGCAATCCGGGTGCGTGTCGAGGGATCGGATCGCGCAGACGTGGACCGTCGACTCATGCGGCGCGCGCTGGAGAACCTGCTGGCCAATGCCGTGAAGCATTCGCGCTCCGGACAGGACGTCGACGTGCTCGTGGTGGGCGACGAGAACGACGTCTCGATCCACGTTGCCGATCGCGGTCCCGGTGTGCCCGATGCGATGAAGCCGCTCATTTTCGATAAGTTCCGTACTGCCGAGCCCAAGGACACCGCCACCCGGCGGGGCTTCGGCCTGGGCTTGTATCTCGTGCGGCTGGTGATGCGCGCCCACCATGGCAGCGTCGTGGTGGGCGATCGGGGGGGCGGCGGCTCCGTGTTCAGCGTGCACCTGCCCACCCATAGACTGATCGTCGCCCAGGCCGAAGCATGATGCCGGCTAGCGTCGCGCCGCTGCCGCCGATGACGGTTTTGGCCGTGCAAGTGCGCGGACTGACTTGTGCCCTGCCTCTCGCGGCGGTGGTCGAGGTCATGCGTCCGCAGCCCCTGCAGGTCCTGACCGGTCTGCCGGTCGGAGTCGCGGGCCTGGCGCAGATCCGCGGCGTGGCGGTGCCGGTGCTCGACCTCGGTGCGTTGCTGGCCGACATGACGCCTGCCGAACCGGCGACGCGTCTGGTGAGCGTGCGGGCCAACGGTCGGATCTTCGCGCTGCAGGTCGATCGGGTGCTGGGCGTTCGCCAGCTCGATGCTCAGTTGTGGCCGGCACTTCCACCGCTGCTGGCGCAGGCTGCGGGCACGGCGTTGCAGGCGCTCGGTCCGGACACCGACGGTGAGGCGACGGGCGGCGATTTGCTGCTGCTGCTCGAAATGGCGCGACTCGTGTCCGCTGAAATGTGGGCCCTGGCCAGTGCGCCCGAAGCCGTGGAGTCGGCATGATGGTCGCGCCCAGGCAAGATCTTCCCTGCAAAAGCGAGGATCTAGAACGCTTCTGCACGCTGGTGGCGCGACGACTGGGCGATCAGTTCGGCTCTGTGCGCCGCAGCGACCTCGCCAAGCTGTTGAAAACACGCTTGGCCGAGACGCGCCTGACCGCGCAGCGCTACCTGGCCGACCTGGAGGCGACCCCGGACGGCGAGGAGACGCGGCACCTGGCCGAGCGCATGACCGTAACGGAGACGTACTTCTTTCGTGTGGCCGAACAGTTCCATGCGTTTGCCCAGATCGCGCTGACGGAACGCTTGCGACTGCAGCGCCCGTTGCGGGTCCTGTCCGCCGGTTGCGCGTCGGGTGAGGAGCCTTGGACGTTGGCGCTGGTGGCGGCGGATGTGGCGCCTGGCGGTTGCGAAATCGTGGCCTGCGACGTCAACCCGCGGATGCTGGCCCACGCCAAAGCCGGGCGGTACGGCGCGTGGTCCCTGCGCACCACCGACACAGCCACGCAGGAGCGCTGCTTTCGCAAGGTCGGCAAGGACCACGTGGTGGCTGAACACTACCGGGAGTCAGTCCGCTTCTTCGAGCACAATCTGCTGAATGCCCGCGGTCTTGCTGCGGAAGGGAAGTTCGACGTCATCTTCTGTCGCAACGTCATCATGTACTTCTCCCCGGATCAGGCCCGCCAGGTCCTCGCGACCCTGGTCGAGGCGCTGCAGCCGGGCGGCTGGCTCTTCCTCGGCCATGCCGAAACCTTGCGGGATCTGTCCGATGCGTTCGAAGTGCAACAGAGTCACGGCGCCTTCTACTACCGGCTGCGCGATGCCAATGCCCCGGCCGCGCGCGACGTTCAGGGCTTGCCGCCCAGCCCTGAAGCGGCGCCGCCGGCGCTCGACTGGGCGACCGCCATCCAAGCGGCGAGCGTGCGCATCGCCGGGCTGCCACGCGAGGCAAGTCCAACGCAGGCACAGGGTTGGAGCCTGGCTCCGGCGTTGGCACTGCTGGCCGGGCAACGCTTCGCCGAAGCCCTGGCCCACCTGGACACGCTGCCGACGATCGCCCAGCACGACTTACAAGTCTTGGAATTGCGGGCGGTCCTGCTGACGGACCTGTTGGAGCCGCACTCGCACCAGGCGACACCGGAACGGGTCTGCGCGCGCATCCTGGAGTTGCAGGTCCACCACGGTGGCGCGCACTTCCTGCTGGCGCTATGTCGTGAACACGCAGGGGATTCCATCTCGGCTCGGGCGCGCTTGCGGATCGCGGCAACGCTTTGGCCGGACTTCGCGATGGCCCACGTACACCTGGGCATGTTGGCCCAGCGGTCAGGCGACGTGGCCGGTGCCCGCGCGGCGTTTCGCCAGGCCGAACTGCTGCTCGACGCGACCTCGGACGAGACATTGCTGTTGTATGGCGGCGGGTTCAGTCGTGCCTCCTTGCTGGCGTTGTGCCGGTCTCGGCTGACCAAGGGAGCGGGCCGATGAACGGGATGGAAGAGACGACCTCGCGGCTCGAGCGTGCACGTCTGGACTTCGATGCAGGTTTTGCCCGTGCTTCGGCAGTCGCTGCCGATCCGGGCCCGGCGCTGCTGTCGGTCCAAGTCGCGGGGCGGCCCTTCGCGCTGCCGGCGGCTGCACTGCTCGCTGTCGGGGTCCTGCCGCGACTCACGGACTTGCCGCACGCACCGCCCGAACTGCTCGGTCTCGCTGGGCATCGCGGTCGGCTGGTGGCCGTCTACGATCTCGCACGGTTGCTCGGTCTGCCCGAACGCCTCGAGGCGCGGACGCCGGGTTGGCTCATCGTGCTACGGGACGATCCGACGATCGCGCTGGCGGTCGATGCGCTGCAAGGCTGGCGGCGCGTGCGCTCGGTGGATCTGGCTGCCCTGACGCAACCAGGCATCGTGCAAGGAATCTTGACCGACCAAGCCGATGGCCGCGGCCTCGTCGACCTGCAGGCCCTGCTCGACTCGATAGCCGCGAACTGGAGAAAGTCATGACCCACCGTACGTTCGGACAGAAGCTGGCCGCTGGATTCGCGCTGGTCGTGTTCCTGGCGCTGACCATCGCCGCGGTCGGCTTCGTGGCCCTGCGCACCGTCGTGGCGAGCAAGGATCACGTCCTCGACAGCAATGCCAGCAATCTCATCGATGCGCGCATCCTCGCGGGTCAGTTCACGGCCAAGTCCGCGGCCGGGCGCGCCTACCTGCTGACCGGCGATCTGCGCTACAGCGAGCAGATGCGCACCGAATACGCGAGCTTCCAGGACACCGTGGCTCGGCTGCGCAAACACCTGGAGGGGGAAGCGGCAAAACGGGCGCTCGATAGCACCGAACAGGCCGCACGCGAGCACCAGGCTGTCGCGGAGCAGGTGTTCGCAGCGCGGCAAGCCGGCGCCGCCGTCGACGTTGTCGCGCAACAGTTCGAAACCAAGATGCACCCGATGCGCAAGGCGATCGATCAGCACTTGGCGGCGCTGGTGCGCGAGGAGGAGAACGCCTTGCGGCAGGGGCGCGACGCTGCCACTGAACTGGCGGATCGCGCGGCGATGTTGCTGCTGGGGCTGAGCGTGCTGGCCCTGGCCGCGGCCATCGCCGTGGCGGTGA
>CAYHHL010000221.1:0-9624 GCA_964356325.1 uncultured Enterobacteriaceae bacterium
CAAGCGCAGTCGAACCTGTTCTTGCGCGGTTCGCGAGGCGATTTCGCCGCCCCGTTCTGCCTGGTTGACACCCCGAGCGTCACCGTGGTCTTCTCCGCGTCCAGCGCCTTTGGCCTTGCGGTGCCGCCACCCCTGCCCTCGCCGCTCACTCCCTAGCAAGTGCCTGAATTTCCGAGTGAATATTCCCTGCTTCGCCGCCAGTTGCCTGGCTCGAAGTCAGGACGCCAAGGGTCCGATGTCCTGGAAGCCGCGCCAGCAGTACGTAGGAGGAGTCGCGCGACGGGATCGCAGCGCCTTGCTGTCGTCGTTGGGTGGTCTCGCCGTCGTGGCCGTGGTGCTGATCGGCAACTTCTGGTCCCTGCTCAGTTCCAAGCCCGAACTCGCGCCGATGGACACCCTGCAGCGGCTGTCCGCCCTGCACGACGAGGCCCGCCTGCCCCAGAGCGCCATCGCATCGACCGGGCCGGACGTGCCGCGCATGGATGGGCCGGCGAGCGGTGGCGTGACGGTTCGCCTGTCCGCGCCGGACGCTGCGGGCCTGGCTGCCCCGGCGGCGGTGTTGACGCGTTCGACCGCGATCGAGCCGGGCGAGGTGCTTGGCGTCGCCCTGGCCCGCCTCTACGTGCACGGCCAGACGGCGCGGGACGTGCTGAAGGCCTATGAAAGCGTACGCGATCCCCAGAAGATCCAAGCGGGTTGGCGGCTGTGGGCGCGCTTCGACTCGGCGGGTGTGATGGACTCGGGCGCGCTGCTGTCCCTGGTAGTAGCGCCCCAGCAAGGCGAAGGCCTGACGATTGCACGCGATCAGGATGGCACCTTCGCAGCCAGTGACGGCGGCCTGCCCGGCGCGACGGTGCGCCAGGCGTTGCGCTGTGGCGTGGTCGGGACGCTCGAGCAGTCGCTGCGACGCTGCGGCGAGGGCGACGGGCTGCACGACCTGGTGCAAGGCCTGCTCGCGGACCGTCTGACGCAGCCGATCGAGGCCAGCACCGGCGACGAAGTGCGCATCGTCATGGACAAACTGATGGATGGCGATCACGTCGTCCGCTACCAGCGCATCGCCGCGTTGGAGTACCGCAAAGGTGGCCTGACCGAGGGCCGGACGGTCGCGCTCTGGTTCGACGACAGCCACGGCGTGGCGGGCTATTTCGCCGCGGACGGCACCTCGGTCGAACCGTTGTTCCTGCGCCAGCCGCTGCGGGTCGGCCGCCAGACCTCGACGTTCGGCATGCGTTTGCACCCGATTCTGCACCGCATGAAGGCGCACTTGGGCATCGATTTTGGCGCGCCGCGCGGCACTCCTGTGTTCGCCGCGGCCACGGGTCACCTGGTCTCGGCGGCGCGGGCCGGCGCGGCGGGCAACCTGGTGCGCTTGCGCCACGCCGAGAGCTACACCACGGAATACATGCACCTGCAGCGATTCGCGACCGGGCTGAAGACCGGCGGGACGGTGCTCAAGGGTCAGGTCATCGGCTACGTGGGCTCGACCGGCCGCTCGACCGGACCGCACCTGCACTTCGGCGCGCGCCACCGTGGTCAGTACCTGGATCCGACCGAACTGGCCGACGTGCCGATGCCCGCACTGAACGCCAAGGAACACAAGGCCTTCGAGGCGGAAGCCAAGGCGCTGCAGCAACTTCTCGACGCGTTGGGCAAGCCGCCCGCGGGCAGTGGCGAGGCTTCATAGCCACCACGTCCGTCGTCCAGGCTGGCGCTGGCTCTCGGACTGACGCGGTATCTAGCTCAGATCACAGCGATACCACTGTCCCGCTACATCGATGCCCAGCCAGGTAAGCGGGCCCTGCCCAGGACTGTACGCCAACGCGCGGGGCACTTCCGGGCGCAGTCTGCCCGCGCCGCCATCCCACCACGCCAGCGCGACCAGCCCTTGCCCATCGTCGCGGCACAGCCCCCAGGCACTGAGCGCATCCGGCCCTGAAATACCTGCCACCTCAGGCACTTCCGCGCCGTCGAGATGCACCTGCAGCAAGTCCACCCGAACCCGCACGTCGATCGCCCGGACCGCCGGCACGCAGGTGGCCAGGGCCTGCAACGTCACCGCCGCGCCCGCGTTGACCAACCGGCCCCGGGCGGTGTCCAGCGCGATGTCGCTGCGATCACCCAGAATGGCGTCACGCCCCAGCAGCGCTGCCGCCACGCCGAACGTCCCCGATCCGGACATCAGATCGCACGCCAGCCCGCCCGGCGGCAGCGACGCCTGTACGAGCCGCATCGCCAGCGCCAGGGGCTTCTGCGTCGGGTAGCCGGTGCGTTCAGGATCGCGATTGGACAGGGTCTTTTCGACCAGCGCATCCGGCCAATCGTTGACGATGCGGTCTTCGTCCTCGCGCCCTTCGGTCACCCACACGTCGGTCGCGCGCTTGGGCTGGCCGAGCAGCAGCGAGGAGGTCGCAGCCTGTTGGGGTGCCCGAAACCAATGGTGTTTCAGGTCACGCGCGTAGAAGTACAGGATGTCGTGCTTGCGCTGAAACCGGGTCGCCGAGGATCCGCCCAACCCGTACGCCCAGACGATTTCGTTGACCAGGTGATCCGCGCCGAACAATTCGTCCAGAAGCATGCGCACATAGGGGCCACGGCGGAAGTCGAGGTGCACGTAGAGCGACCCGCGCGCCGACAGCAGTTCCCGACAGCGCTGCAGCACTGGCTCGAGGTCGTCCAGATAGCCCGCGAGATCGTCCGCGTCGGTGTCGCCATACGCCGGTAGTTGCAGCGGAATCGTCCGAGGCGTGCCATCGGCGCCGATGATTCGCAGGTCGCGCAGTCGGGCGTAGTCGACCTGGCTGCCGAACGGCGGATCGAGGTGGATGACGTCGATATGCCCCCGCAACCCCTCGTGCAGCAAGCGTTCCGCCACTTGCAGCGCTTCACCGCGGATCAGACGCACCGCGCCGCGATCGGCCAGCGTGCCCGGCAGGCGCAGCAGCGGCGTCAGGCCCACGTCGACGGCCGGCGGCAAATGGCGCTTGCGCCCGGGCCATTGCAGCCCGACCGGGCGGTTCATGGCTGCAAGTCGGCGTCGGTGCGCATGCGCAGGACCCAGGCGCCGAAGCTGTACGTCAGGTTGCCGGTCACGCTCGAATAGAATTGACCAGTCTTGAGACTGGGTACGCTGTTGGTCGCATAGCTCGAACCGCCCGGCAAGCCCACCGCCAGGATCGAGGAGCCGGCACTGGGGCCGATCGCGAACTGTGCGTGCGGCTTGCCGTCGGTGCCCAAGACGTTGGGGTTGGAGACCGTGACGTTCTTGATCTGCACCAGCACGTCCTCGTACGGTTCGGCGGTTTCACCCTGCAGCGTCGCCAGCGGCACGACATAGGCCAGTGGCGGCGCGACCTTGCCGATCACTTGCAGATCCGATGGATTGACCACGATCTCGGTCATGCAGAAGAACTCGCTGACCTCGCCGCTCACGTCCAACACGTCGCCGGCCTGCAACGACAGGCTCTCACCCAGGACCAGCACCTGGATGCCCGCATATTGACCCGACTTGGGGCCATTGCTCGGCGTCACGAAGAACAGCAGGTTGTTGTCGACCTTGCCCTTCACCTTGGTCGGCGGCCCGGTCAACACCACGGATTTCAGTTCGAACTTGCCGTAGGGCACGATCGCGTCCGGCTTGCCGCAGGTCAGGCTGCTCGCCGCCTGCTGCAGATCCTGGATCGTCGTTGCGATGGCCATGACATCGCCGCCACCGTCGGGCTTGTTGGTGTCCGGCGCAGTGTCGAGCTTGATCGTGTCGGGCTTGCTGGAGGTATCAGGCACGTCCGGCGCCGCTGCGACGTCGGGCTCGGCCGCGATGTCCTGGACCGCGCTATCGGGTTCGACCGGCACGTCCGCGGGCAAGACAACATCTTGGCTTTGCTGGGTATCCTGGGTGCTCGAAGCGGCGTCGGCCTGGCCGGACTTGCCCGGGTCGTACTGGCAGTAGCCGCTGACGCAGGCGTATCCCGTCGCGCACGTTCCGGTCGGGCACGCCACGGCCGCGGCGCCACCACCGCCGCCGCTCGTGCCGCATCCGCCGAGCAGGAATGCGAGCATGGCCGAGTTCAGGATGACAAGGGTTGTAAAAACGCGTCTCATGGCGGACCTCGCTGCGGGGCCGGAGGCTACGGACCTGCCGCCGAGGAAGCAAGTGCCATGACGCGGGGGACCTCCCTGCTCAATTCGACACCCGGGACGATGACTACCCATGAATACGCCGTACTTCAAGCGCAATGCCAAGCAGCCTACTCGTGAGACGCGCATGCCGTTTCGCCACGCGCCGTTCCAGCGCCAGGAGGAAGCGACGCTGCAAGTACACGCCCTTGGCGGTCAAGGCGATGCGTTGGCGCGCCTGCCCGAGGGCGAAGTGGTGATGCTGCAAGGCGGGGTGCCGGGCGATAGCGTTCGGGTCCGCCTGCTGGGCAAGCTGCGCGGCGTGCAGCGCGCGGAACTGCTGGAGGTGATGACGCCTTCGCCGGATCGCGTGGCGGCGCTTTGCCCGGTGGCGGATCGCTGTGGCGGTTGCGATTGGCAGCACGTCTCGCTCGACCTGCAACGCCGTGAGAAGCTGGCCTTTGCTCAGCGCGCGCTCGGTCGCGATGGGGCGAAGGTGGACCTGGACGGGCGCGTGGAGGCCTTCGGTCAGCGGCGCCGGGTCCGCCTGCACCTGCGGGAAATCGCAGGAGTCCTCCAGACCGGCATGATGGCCAAGTCGAGCGATCGGCTCGTGGCCACGCGGGCCTGTCCGATCCTGGCGCCCGAGTTGGAAACGCTGGTGGCCAGGCTGCCCGAAGTGCTGGCGCCGTGGGTCGTGCAAGGCGAGGTGTACGCGACGCTGGGTGCCGAGGGCGTGGTGGCGATCGTGCACGGGCGGCCGCGCGCGCCGGACCAGGAGCCGCCGATCGAGGCGCTGGCCCAGGCGCTCCAGTTGCACGGGCTGAGCCTGCATCTGGGCCCGTGGCAAGGGCATTTCGGCGCTCGCGAAGTGACGCTGACTGAGACTTCGGGGCCCATGGCGATGACGGTGGACGCAGCGGGTTTCTGCCAGGCGACGGCTTCGGGCAACACCGCGATTCGCGAGGCTTTGTTGGCGGGTCTGCAAGCGATCGGGCCAGTGACGCGGTGCGACGAGTTCTACGCCGGTTCAGGCAACCTGTCCGCGCTGCTGGTCGGCCACGTCGAGGTGTTGCGCACCATCGAGGCAGACGAGTCGGCGACGCGACGGGCGCGCAAGATGCTGGCGGCGGCCGAAGCGCTGGGCACGAAAGCGACCGTGCTGTGCGGAGATGCCGCACAACTGGCTGAAGCTGGTGCAGATCTGTGGGTGCTGGATCCGGGTCGACCGGGCGCGCGTGAACTGGTGGAACAGGCGGTGGACCTGGGCCCCAAGCACGTGCTGTACATCAGTTGTGCGCTCGACACGTTGGCGCGCGACCTGAAGATCCTGGCGCAGGCGGGCTATGTGCAGCGTTCGGCGGTCATGGTCGATACGTTTGCGCACACGCCGCACGCCGAACTGATCGTCCGGTTGGAACGCAGCAGCGCCCTGTGATCGCAAGTTCAGGGGACGCGGACATGCGAGGTGGTGCCCTTGTAGCGGCCGAGGCACACCTGCCCGTCTTTGCCACCGAAATCGCCACGTAAGTTCAACTCGTAGTACTCGGCGACGCAGCTGCAGGTCTGCGGCATGTGGCCGGTGTCGGCGTACCACTGGTCGATTTCGTAGACGTCGATTTCGTCGCCACTTTGCAGCGTCAGCGTCTCGCCCTTGCCGTCACATGACAGCATGTCCTTCTGGTCGGGGCTGCACGCGCCGAACTTCAATTCCAACGTGCCGCCGTTCAAGCTGAAGAAGCCGCCGTTGTTCGCACCGTCCAATCGACCGGAGGCGGCGCTGGGCGAGGCATGCTCGTTGAGCGGGCAGGCCGAACTTGCCGCGGCGAACGTGACCGATTCCGCGGCCGGCCTGGCCACGCCGATCAAGCGCTTGGTGTTGTCGGCGCCGGTGCGATAAAGGCCCACCGCGTCGATGTCGGGGCCGGGCTGGGCCGTCGCACTGCACTCGGCGGGCGTCGGGACGCTCGGATCGACTATGGCGAGCACGCGCAGTCCATGAGGAGCACTGGCACCTGGAGCCAGCAAGTGGCAGGAGCCAAGCGCATCCTGGTCCACGCAAGTCTGGCCGCCGTCACCGCACAAGGTCTGCGCCGCAACTGTTTCGTCGTTGCAGGCGACCAGGATCAACGTGAGGGCGGCGAGGGTTCGAAGCACGAGGGCCACCGTAGGGTCACTCCGGGCCGACGTCAAGCCCGGTCTCGACGCGCCCCGGCATGCTTGCTAAAGTCTTGCCCTCGTTTCGTTTCCAGTGGCTTTGGCCGTCTGTAGCAAAAGGGCCCGCGGAGGCCATCTGCGCCTGGCATCAACGCCCGCGTAGATCGAATCCCGCGGCCCATCGTCTGAAAGGGTGTGAGCACATGGGCCTGTTGGCAATCCTGCTCAGTACGCTTCCGGGTCTCGATCTCGGATCGGGTCGGTCGCCCGGAACGCCGGGACCATCGCCGACCGGGCCAGGCCGCGAGCCCAAGGATCGTGAAGAACCGACGGACGAAGTGCTCATGGAGCGCTATCTCGCAGGGGATTCACGGGCGATGGCGGTGCTGTACGACCGGCACGCGAGACCGCTGAAGGCGTTCGCGATGCAGCAAGGGGCTGCTCGGCCCGAAGACGTGGTGCAGGACGCATTCCTGCGCGTGGTGCGAAATGGCCAGGGTTTCAAGGGTCAGTCGAAGTTTCGCACCTGGCTGTACACCATCGCGCGCAACTTGTGCGTGGATGCCTCGCGGCGGGATCGCTTCCGCAAGGGGCCGTCGCTGGATGCGCCGATGGGCTCGGACGACGACGGACCGACTCTGGGCGAGCGCGTGGCGAGTGACATGGTGGGAGGCGATGCGAGTCGAAACACGGCGGACCGGCAGTTCCGGGAAGTGTTCGACGACACGATGGAACGGCTGCCCGAGGAGCAGCGCGAGGTCTTCAGCCTGCGCGAGATTTCGGGACTCAGTTTCGCGGAGATCGCAGACCTGACGAAGTGCAACGAAAACACGGTGAAGAGTCGCATGCGCTACGCCCTGAAGGCATTGCGCGATGCGTTGGCCGACTTCGTGTAGCAGGCAGCGGAACTCCAGAAGCAGGCCTTCGAGCTTGCGGTAGCGCAGCGCGGCCCCTAGTTTGAGGCAAAGGAGTAGAGGCATGGTGCACAAGCCACCTACACAGACAGGCAGCGAACACGACGACGCCGCGTTCATCGACGCGTACGAGCGGCGCAAGGCTGGCGGCCGTCCCACCGACGTGCCGGCGGAATGGCGTGCCGAGGTCGAGGACTTCGTGCGCATCCACCAGCGCTTGGCCGCCGAGCCGATGCCGGACGTGTCGCCTGCGGTGCGGTCGATCATCCTTTCGGCGGCGGCGGAAGCGACGCGTGAGCCGATGCAGCAACCCCTGTTCACCCGCCTGCTGCACTTGATCATGCGCCCCGGTCCCGTGCTCGCGATGATGACGGTCGCCGCGTTGGCCGTGGCGGTCGGCGTGCGCCTGGACAAGGCCGCTGCTCCACCCGAGCTGCCGATCGGAGCCGTCGCGTCGCATGTCGTGGAACCCTCGATGCAAGCGCCTCCCGGTGATCGCGTGGTGACGGCCGAAGCGGACCGTGGCGCGGCACCCACGACCCTGGATCGCGTGGAAGAGCCCGCGGCGCAAGTCGAAGTCCCCTCGGCGGCGCCTTCTGCGACACCGCCCAAGCCGACGCGGGTCATCGCAGCGCGGCCGGCGTCGCTGGGTCCCGAGCCGAAGGCCGCGGAACTCGCCCGCCAGGAAGCGAAACCTTCGCCTCCAGAAGCGCCGAGCAAGGCCAAGACGCAGGATCTGGCCGAGGCATTGGACGCGGACGCCTCGCCTCAGGTCGCCAACGGCGCGGTCGCGGCCAAGAGCGCCAACCGGGCAGCCGGTGGATCGGCAGGCCTCGGGGCGGAACTGAAGTTGGACAAGGCGCCGGCCGAGCAGCAGGTGCAGAAATACGCCAAGGCCGAAGCCTCGAGCGAGCGGGCAGCGGACGATCGCGAGTCGGCTCCGGCGGCCGAGGAGAAGCCGCAACAGGTTGATTCGTCCAAAAAGTCTGTGGCCAAAGATGCGCCGTCCGCGCCCGCTGCTCGCTCTGCACCGGCGCCCTCGGCCGCGGTGCAGAGCGACGCGCAACGCGACGTGGTGGAACTGAAGGCCAAGGCCGACAAGACCAGCGATCCGGAAGTGCGTGTAGCCTTGCTGCAAAAGCTCCTGGCGACGGCCAAGAAGCTGGGCGATGCCAAAACCGAGAAGTGGGCCAGGGAGCAGTTGCAGGCCGCCGAGCAAGTCGTGACCCGCAACCGTGCCAACGTGCAGCAGCAACGCGCCGCGCCGAGCCAGCAGAACCAGGCGCCGCTGCAGAAGGAAAAGGCCGGCAAGTCGTTGTAAGCCCAGCGAATAGCCGTGGTCAAGACCTCAGCGGCCGATCCAACGCCGCAGCGTCTTGACCGTCGCCTTGGCCTGGCGCAGCCAGCGCAGCCAGTTCGGCGGTTCGAAGGCGCGCGCCACCAGACCCTCGATTCGCGGTTGCACGGCGCCTCCAGCCAGACGACGCAACCCACCCGAGCGCTGAGCCCGCGTCAACCCGTCGAGATCGAACGGTCTCGCCGCTTCCAACCACGCCTGCCGCGCCACCGCCACGGCGACCGGATGGCGTTCGGGCGCCAGGGCGGCGATGTGGCCCGCTCGCACCACACCTGCGAGCCCGATGATCGCGGGATGCGGCTCCGCTGCGGCGTCGATCACCAGCACGACCTGGGCGCCTGCCTGACGCACCGCCGCGTCGATGCTGGCCAGAGGCTGCACGAGTCCACCCGGGCGCCGAATGACCTTGACTTGCGCGGCCTCCGCCTCGGCCACGCTCTCGTCGGTCGAACCGAGGTCGAGCACGAACCAGCGCGTGTCGATCGCTTCCAGCAGCGCTTGCCAGCCTCGCAGCCGTTCCCGCACCAGTTTCTCGTGGTTGCGTGTCACCAGCACCACGGCGGTCGAACTGGCAGGCGCGCGGTGGCCCGCGGTCTCCTCTGGTGCGCGCGTCTCGGCAGGCGCCACCTGGGCCGGACCGTGGGCCTCGCGCCGGCGTCGCACGGCCTCGGCAGCCCGACTCGCCATCGTGACGTCGTCTTCAGCCTCGATTTCATCGGTCGCAGCCAAGACCGGCGCTGGCACGACAAAGACCGGAGCAGACAACGGTTTTTCGTCCACACGGTGAACCAGGGCGTGGCGGGCCGCGCGCTCGGCCATCGACGGGCCGTTCTCGACCGGCGCGGGCATCGGCGGCGCTTCCGGCTGCGGCGGGCGTTCGTCGCGCACGACGTGGCGAGCCATCCGGTTGCGCGCGGCAATCTCGGCCATGTCCAGGGGTTTGGGTCGATCGGCGGCGGGGGCTTCGACTGGGCGGTGGTGCTGGCCCATTCGGCGGGCGCGATCGGCCATGCTCAGGGACTCGCGCACCTGGGACACGGGGACGGGGACGGGGACGGGGACGGGAATCGGGTTCGGGTT
>CAYHHL010000222.1:0-9542 GCA_964356325.1 uncultured Enterobacteriaceae bacterium
GCCGACAGCGCCACGCGCGCGCGGGCGCCCGGCGGCTCGTTCATCTGCCCGAAGATCAAGGCGGTCTTGTTGATGACGCCCGACTCGGTCATCTCGTGCCAGAGGTCGTTGCCCTCGCGCGTCCGCTCGCCGACGCCCGCGAACACCGACACGCCGCCGTGTTCTTTCGCGAGGTTGTGGATGAGCTCCTGGATGAGCACGGTCTTGCCCACGCCGGCGCCACCGAACAGGCCGATCTTGCCGCCGCGGCTGTAGGGAGCGAGCAGGTCGACGACCTTGATGCCGGTCTCGAACGCTTGGACCTCGGTCGACAAGTCTTCGTACTTCGGCGGTTCGCGGTGGATCGACCAGTGCGTGTCGGCCACGATCGGGCCGGCTTCGTCCACCGGCTCGCCGATGACGTTCAGGATGCGGCCGAGCACGCCGTCGCCCACCGGCATGCGGATCGGCGAGCCGGTGTTGCGGACTTCCTGGTCGCGGCGCAAACCGTCGGTCGCGTCCATGGCGATGCAGCGGCACGAGGATTCACCCGTGTGCAACGCCACTTCCACCGTCAGGTTCCATTCCTTGTCGTTGATCGCCGCGTTGGTCATCACCAAAGCAGTGTTGATCGCGGGCAGGTGGCCCTGCGGAAACTCGACGTCCACCACGGGGCCGATGATCTGACTGATGCGTCCGTTCGCCATGACTTGTCGCTCCTGTTGCCCGGTGGTCAAAAAGGGTCAGCCCTTGAGCGCCTCGGCGCCTGAGGTGATTTCCATGAGTTCGGTGGTGATGATCGCCTGCCGGGCGCGGTTGTACTGCAGCGTGATGCGCGACAGCAGTTCGCCAGCGTTCTTGGTCGCTGCATCCATCGCGGTCATGCGCGCGCCCATCTCGGACGCCACCGACTCGAGCAGCGCCCGGTAGATCAACACGTTGATGTGCATCGGCAACAGCGCATCGAGAACGCCTGCCTTGCTCGGCTCGTACAGCGTCTCCGAGGTCGGCGGCTTGATGTCGTCGTCGTTGACGTCGCCGGCCATCGCGTTGATCGGCAAGATCCGATCGACGTGGGTGACCTGGGCGATCGCCGAGCGGAACTCATTGTAAACGAGGAAGACTTCGTCGAAGTTCGCGTCCACGTACGCCTCGACGATCTCACGGCCGATGCCCGACGCGCGTTCCAGCGAGACCTGGTTCAGCACGTCGGTGTACACGCTGCCGATGTTGACGTTGCGCGCCCGGAAGTAGTCCCGCCCCTTCTTGCCGACGATGCGCAACTCGACGTGATCGCGCTGGCCTTTGTGCTGGTTGATCCAGACGTTGGCCGCCTTGTTGACGTTGGAGTTGAAGGCGCCGGCCAGACCGCGGTCCGAAGTCAGCAACACGATCAAGGTCCGGCGCGGCGTGCGCTGGGCCAACAGAGCGTGCGCCTCGATGTCGGAGCCGCGCGCCAGTTCCGCAATCATGTCACCGACTCGCATCGCATACGGCCGCATCTGCAGCAGACGCTCCTGCGACCGGCGCAACCTCGCGGCGGCGACCAGCTTCATCGCCCGCGTGATCTTCGCCGTCGACTTCACCGAGGCGATGCGGCGGCGTATGTTCTTCAAACTAGGCATGTTCGCTTGCCTCGCAGGTCACTTGCCACTGGCCAAACACCGGGAACGCTACGCCACGAACAGAGCCTTGAACTCGGTCAGGGCTGCCACCAGCGCGGCGCGGATCGGATCGTCTTTCTTCTTCAGGTCGCTCTTCAGCACGCCCGTTTGCAACTGCTCGAGAACCTGGGGCTTCTGATCGCGCATGAAGGCCTGCATCTCCTTCTCGTAGCGGCGCAGGGCCGAAACGGGCAGGTTGTCGATGAAGCCCTCGGGCGCCGTCGCCGCGAAGATCAGGATGACCTGCGACACGACGTCCTGCGGCTGGTACTGGCCTTGCTTCAACAGCTCGGTCAGGCGCGCGCCCTGGGCCAGCGTGCGCTGCGTCATCGGATCCAGATCCGAGGCAAACTGAGCGAATGCCGCGAGTTCACGGTACTGGGCGAGCGACAGACGCAGCGTTCCCGCCACGCCCTTCATCGCCTTGACCTGCGCCGATCCGCCGACGCGCGAAACCGACAGACCGACGTTGATCGCGGGCCGGATGCCTTTGAAGAACAGGTCGGTTTCCAGGAAGATCTGGCCGTCGGTGATCGAAATCACGTTGGTCGGGATGTACGCCGACACGTCACCGGCTTGCGTCTCGATGATCGGCAGCGCGGTCAGCGAACCACCGCCCTCTTCGTCACGCAGCTTGGCGGCGCGCTCGAGCAATCGGCTGTGGAGATAGAACACGTCGCCGGGGAACGCCTCGCGACCGGGCGGCCGACGCAGCAGGAGCGACATCTGCCGATACGCAACCGCCTGCTTGGACAGGTCGTCGTACACGATCAGGCCGTGCGTGCCGTTGTCGCGGTAGTACTCGCCCATCGCCGCGCCGGAGTACGGAGCGAGGAACTGCAGCGGCGCCAGGTCCGAAGCCGGGGCCGAAACCACCGTCGTGTACGCCATCGCGCCGTTGTCGGTCAGGCGGCGAACCACCTGGGCCACGGTCGACTGCTTCTGGCCGATGCACACGTAGATGCAATACACGGGCTTGTCGCCGGTCTGGTGGCCGAGCTTCTGGTTGATGATCGCGTCGATCGCCACCGCGGTCTTGCCGGTCTGGCGGTCGCCGATGATCAGTTCGCGCTGGCCACGGCCGATCGGGATCATGGCGTCGATGGCCTTCAGACCGGTTTGCAGCGGCTCGTTGACCGACTGGCGGCTGACGATGCCCTTGGCCTTGACCTCGGCACGGCTGTACTGCAGGGGCGAACCGTCGGGATTGACGATCGGACCCTTGCCGTCGATCGGCTGGCCCAGGCCGTCGATCACGCGACCGAGCAGCGCCTTGCCCACCGGCACTTCGACGATGCGGCCGGTGCGCTTGACGAGGTCGCCTTCCTTGATCGAGGAAGCGTTGCCGAGCAGCGCCACGCCGACGTTGTCCTCTTCCAGGTTCAACACCATGCCGCGGACATCACCCGGGAACTCCAGCAGTTCTCCGGCCATCGCCGCTTCCAGACCGTGGACGCGGGCAATGCCGTCGCCCACCGTCAGCACGCGGCCGGTCTCCTGCACATCGACCTGGGCGCCGTAGCTCGCGACCTGATCGCGAATGACACGGCTGACTTCTTCGACTCGGATGTCCATGGTCTTGCTCCGAAAAAGGGGTCCGAACTCTACGGCGCGATCAGACGATGCCTGATGCGATCCAGGTGGTTGCGCACCGAGGCGTCGTAAACGGTATTGCCGACGGTGACGACGAGGCCGCCCAGGATCTCGGGATCCACGGTCGCGGCCAGGTCGACTTCCTTGGCGAGGAGTTGCTTGAGGCTGGCGCGCACCTTCTGCAGGCTCGCTTCTTCCAGCACGACGGCGGTCTTCAATTCAGCTTGGACGCGACCCGTGCGGGCGTTCAGCGCCAGGTCGAACTCGCGGGCGATGCCGGCGATCTCGGCGATGCGACCCCGATCCAGCAGGAGGAGCAGCAGGTTGCGCGTGGTCTCGACCACCTTGAGGGTGTCGACCAGGGTCCGTAGCACGGCCTTGCGGGAATCAGGCGCGGCGACGGGATTGGCCAGGAAAGCGGCGGCCTCGGCATTGACGGCAAGGACTTCCAGCACGCGGCGGAGATCCTGACGCACGGTGTCGCCATCGCCGCGCTCGTCGCACAGCTGGACCATGGCCTTGGCGTACCGGCGTGCGACTTTGCTGGAACCCGTCTTCATGTCTTGCGATCCCCTGCGAATCTCAGTTTCTGACCAGGATCTTGCCGATGTCAGCGTTGGCCCAACGAGACCAGTTCACCCGACGCGCGTTCGATCAACTTGCTTTGGGTCGCCGGATCCAGCCGCTCGCGCAGCGTCGACTCGGCCATCTCCAACGCGATTTTCACAGCCTGCATCTGCAGTTCCACGCGCAGGCGCTTGCTCTCCTGTTCGAGGCGAAGCTGTTCCTCCGCGGTCATGCGCTCGACTTGGGCCTGGGCGTCCGCGAGGATGCGCTGCACTTCGGCTTCCGTACCCTTGCGCACCTCGGCCATCAGCCTCTGCAGGTCCTGCTCCAAGCCATCAATCCGGCGGCGGTAATCGTCGAACTTGGCCTGCGCCTCGTCGCGCACGTGCCGGGCCGCCTCGATTTCCTTGGCGACGTCGGCGTGGCGCTTGTCGAGCATCGCGGCGATCGGCTTGCGGCCGGCCCAAACGAGGATGCCCACGAACACCAGGAAGTCGATGATGTAGAAGCCGTGGACCTGGAAGCAGAAGTGCTCGTGGTCACAGGTCTCGTCGGCAAACGCCAGGGCAGCAGGCAGCGTGCCCAACAAGGCCAACGCGAGTCGCTGCAACGTCTGGTGGATGAACTGGCGTGCGTTCGCAAGCATGGCTCAGCCCTCCGCGATCTTGGTGGCGATCTGGCGACCGAGGATGACGGCCTCGGCGTGCAATTGCTCTTGCGCGTCTGCGACCTGGCGCTTCTGGTTGGCGATGCCGGCGTCGATTCGAGCCACCGTCTGCGCGCGAGCTTGCGCAATCAGCTCAGCGGCTTGCTTCTCGGCGGCGGAACGTGTGCGGGCACGCTCGTCCAGCGCTCGGCGCTTTTCTTCGGCGGTGGCTTGCTCGTACGCGGCGATCTGCTCGTCGGCGGCATGACGCATGGCCTTGGCTTCGGCGCGGGCGCCTTCGGTCCGGGCTTCGCGCTGTTCGAGCCGGGCCAACATCGGCTTGAACACCAACCGCGGCAGCACCAGCATCAGGATGATGAAGAACGCCGACTGCAGCACGACCGTGGCGTCGAGGTCGATCAACCCCGCGTGCAGGACGGTCTGGCTCGGCGCTGCCCATGCACCGGTCGTGCAATGGGTGACGCCGTGAAGGGCGCTGCCGGTATCGGGCCCGCTGGCGATCGCGCCGGCTGCAAGCGTGGAAAGCATGTCTCTCCATGTTCCCGGTCGAAACCACAGTCGATTCTGCGACTTAGGCGCCAGGGCGAAGGTCGTCGCGGGCCGGCGGCATGGCGACCGGCGGCGACGGCGCGGCCATGTACCAGGATGAGTGCCTGAGGTCAATCTCGGCGACGCTTCGGGCAGCATCGGCGCGGCTTGGCCAACGACCGCGGTGGGCGCGAGGCCCAGCGCGGACCGAAGCGTTTGACGCCGCCGTCAGGGGTCCGCACACTGGCGCCGCTGGATTGGGCCAATGCCGCCAGCGAAGTCGCGACCCTGGCGCATGGGGCGAATCGGCGACGCATGAACTGGCTGGAGGCTTGGATGAACTATCGATTACTCGTCTGTGCGTGCTCGTGCCTGGTCGTCGCGGCGTGCGGCGAATCGGCGACGCCCAACGACGGCAGCGCCCTCAAATGCGGCGAAGGCCAGAAGCAGCAGTTCAACGCCGACACCGGCAAGGCCTATTGCGTCGACGTGGCGGACAGCGGCTCGCTGAGCGGCGACGTCGGCACAGGCCAGGATCTCGACACGGCAACTGGCAAGGACCAGATCAGCAGCGGCAAGGACGCCGTGGACAGCGGCGGCAAAGACACGGGCGGCGGCCAAACCGACGAAGAAGACATCCTTTCCGCTCAGGCGGGCTGCCCCAAGATCCCGCAGGAGGTCGGCGCAGGCAAGATCGGCGAAGCCTGCACCCAGAGCAGCGATTGCGCCTACGGCCAGTGCGTCTTCGGCGCGCCGGTGGCGGGCTACGACACCGCGATCGGGTTCTGCACGCGGGTTTGCGGTTGCCCTACGGCGTGCGGCAGCGACAACTCGGGCTCGGTGGGCTACGGCTGCTCCAAGGAAACGAGCAAGAACTACCCCAACCCTAAGCGCGACGGCTCCAATCCGCCGAGCCAGTACTGCACTCGCGAATGCAAGTCGGACTCGGACTGCCAGAAGTGGAACCCGGCACTTCCAGACTGCATCAAGGCTTCGACCAAGTACGTCGGCGTCTCGCCCAACGGCGCGTGCGGCAAGAACCCGCTCAAGTAGCCGCGACGCCGGGCTGCCCGACCAGGAAACCAAGCCAGATCAGCAGTCCGGCATGCCCAGCAGGCGATCGATCGTCTCGCGATCGGCAGGCGGGAAGCGGTACTGCGCGAGATCAGCCGGCTTGACCCAGCGGAAGTCCCACACGCCGATGCGTTGCAGCGAGCCACTGAGCAGGCGTGTGCGCAAGCTATGGAAATCGATGCAATACGCCCCGTAGTCGCGCACGGTCGAGACGCTGGTGCCGACGACCTCGATTTCGACGTCCAATTCCTCACGGATTTCGCGGACCAGCGCTTCGGCATCGGTTTCGCCGGGTTCGACCTTGCCCCCGGGAAACTCCCACAGCAGGGGCATGGCGGCGTGCGGCAGACGCTGAGTGATGAGGTACTCGCCGTGATCGTTGCAGATTTCGGCTGCAACGACTCGGATGGTGCGCTTGTCGGTGGTCATGGTGATCTCCTTGGGCAGCAGGATGTGGCGCAGGCGAACCGGGGTCAAGCCTCACGGTTCACGGTTCGAACGCCTGCATCGTCAACTGCCACCACGCGTCCTTGATCCGGTCGAGGCAATCCGCCGCCCGCTGGTAGTTCGGGTCGAGCCCCTGGGCACGGCGGAACTCCGTGTAGGCTTGGCCGAACTTGCCCTGCGTCTCGTACACCACGCCCAGGTTCACGTGCGTCACGGCGTGATCTTCGCGCGTCAGGGAGCGCGAGTACCAGTGGATGGCGGCGTCGTTCTCGTCGAGTTGCGCGCAGACTCTGCCCATCTGGAACTCGAAGTCGTGCTTGCGGTCCGGGTCCAGTTCCAGGCCTTGCAGCAGGGATTGTTTCGCGACGTCCGGGTGGCCGGCTTCGATGCAGGCGTCCGCCAACTTGGCGATCAACTCGCAGTTGCCGGGGTCCAACCTCAGCGCCCGCTGGTAGAAACGCGCGGCGATGGCGTGCTGATCCTGTTCGACGAGTACGCGGGCCGCGCTGCCGAAGTCCACGAGGTCCGCGCCCCGGGTCTGGTCTTGCCAGATGCGTGCAAACGCCGTGGCCAGATCGGCACTGAAGTCGACGTCACGGCGCAGCATGGCCGTCTGCAGCGCCGCGAGCGCATCGTGGGTCCGGACCAGCCGCCAAGACGCCAGGGTCGCGAACGCGTCGAACAGCGGGAACGCCACCTCGTGACTCAGCGAATTCCCGTACGTCGACGGGCGCTTGTCTTGCACGCCCTGCATGCGCTCCGGCGACACCGGACCGTAGTCGTGGATCGCGACGGCTCCACCGGTCAGCAGGATCGGCCCGTTGCCTGCCAGAAAATCCATGAAAGGATAAGGATATGCCAGGCTGACGTCGCCCAACCCGGCGGTCGCAAGCTCGAGAAGTGGCGCATGCAACCCGCCGGGCAGCACCGAAGCCAAGTCCACGTCGCGCCACTCGAACGTGCTGTCCACTTCGGGCAGTCCCGCCGTACCGATCGCGCGCGCTAGGACCCGGTCCAGGGCGGCGACCGGATCGGCATCCTCGGGCTCGTGGATCGCGGTGACCTGTACCACCTGTTCGCGCCACTGCCCGGCGACGCGCTGCAACAGCTTGCACGGCATGACGTCGCACACGTAACTCGCGATGACGAGGCAGATGGGCGCCGCCGTGTGCTCCGTGTCGAGCAGCGTCAACCGCCCCGGATCGTGGAGATCATACAGTGCGGGCAGGACGATTCCGCGTTGCACCCACGACTGGAGGTGAGGCGTAACCAGGGCTTCGCGCACGCTGCGTTCGGCATAGTCGCTGTAGACGTAGCGGAGGCGGCCGAGCACCGCGCGTCCCGGTTCGCCCAGCCGTTGCTCCAGTGCGGTGCAGAAGTTGGCGGCGAAATGCCCTATGCCCGCGCCGACCTCGAGCACCCACACGTCGTCGGTCGCGCCTGGCTGCAACGTCCCTTCGGTCTGCAACGACTGCACCAACCGGATCAGGAACTCCGCGGTTTCGGTGGCGATTCCCGCATTGTTGGTCTGGTACCACGGCACTTCGCCGTCCGACCACGCGCCGAGCCCGCGCCCCTTGAAGTAGCTGTCATGCACGCGCCACAACAGGCTGCGATCATAGGGCTTCCAGTCTTCGAGCAGGCAAGGCATGGCGGCCCGGGGGCAGCGACGGGTGCGCTGGCTCGGGCGAGGATAGAGGCGGAGGCGGGGCGTGACAACGCTGGCGCCAGCGCGAGGCTTGGGCCAGCGGAACGTGGTCCATGAGGGGACGTGGACCATGCAGAGACGTACACGTCGATGCCCTGGGAGCGAGCGGTTATCTGGGCGGAAGCGCAGGAGAATCGAACACTGGCATGGTGCTGGAGACGAGGCGAAGTTTACGGTTTGATTGCGGGGTGTTGGGCAATCGCATACCGCAGGAGAGTTGCCGTGGCTAGCGGTCTGGCTAGCGTTTTGGGGCTGGTAGCCGGTGACCGTGCGTGCCGCATTTGGTGTCGTTGGCGGACGATCACGCAGGCCCGGCGGGCAACAACCGCACGTCCGCGGTCCACTCCGGGCAGGCGGCGAGCACCTTCTTGTCAGCGGTGAGCAACCGGCAGCCGGCGATGACACTGGCGGCGACGTGGGCGGCGTCGTACGCGGATAGCCGGTGCGCCAACGCCAGGCGCATGACCATCTCGTCGGGCGGCGCGGGCAGCCACCGGACGTGAAGGCGAACGCGCGCGCAGACCTCCAGCGTTTCTGGCTCCGACATCAAGCCACGGCGCACGTGACCCAGCAGCACGTTGCGCACTTCGTCCATCAGCAGCGGCGCGGCGTGGACGGTGCTGGACGCGGCGAGCCAGGCGCGGGCCGTTACGTGGAACTCGCCGGGCAGCATGGCGTATAGGATCGCGTTGGTATCGGCCGCGATCACCGTCGGCCTTCCTCGCGAAGCTCGGTCAGAAGGTCGGGCGTCAACCAGACGCGCCCAGCAAAGCGGCAGCTGAACGCCTCGAGATCGTCGACCGCGGCGAACTGCGGGGCCCGCGCCTCGACCGCAACGTGAACGTGGGCACCGGGTGCGCCGACGTGGACGTGAACCATGCCGTTCTGGTCAGCGATCGCGTCGGTCTCGATGCGGTCCATCGTGGTTACCTCGGCGCCGAGCGGCGGCGCTGCCAGGGTCAGTCTAGGCGCGGGGTTGGGGCGGTGCAAGATTGGATGAGGCGAATCGAATCCTTGATCGCATGACTGTCTTATCGATTTCCCTGAGACGTTCTAGCACGTTACGCGTCGTGCTCATGGCGGAAGCGCAGGAGAATCGAACTCCCCCAGGACGCTCGTCACGCCCCACACCGGTTTTGAAGACCGGGGGGTTCACCAGAACCCACGCGCCTCCGTAGAAGCCCTGTACTTCCCCGTACCCGACCCCGCACCCGCACCCGAACCCGTAACCGAACCCCAGGGCGGGTCTGACGCTCCTTCGTCGCTCTATGACCCGCCCGTTTTCGAGGGTCAGGCAGGGGCGAGCGGTATTCCG
>CAYHHL010000223.1:0-9465 GCA_964356325.1 uncultured Enterobacteriaceae bacterium
ATGACCCGCCCGTTTTCGAGGAATCGAAGCTATCCGCTTCTCAGCCCTCGAAAACACCCGAACGACCTCCGCCCGTTGACCCCGCCCCGCAGCGACCGCACACTGACGGCGGAGGTGCCCGATGACCGTAGCCCGCAAGCTCGCCACCTACGAAGACCTGTTCGACCTGCCGGAAAACGTCGTCGGCGAGATCATCCATGGCGAATTGGTGGTCAGCCCGCGCCCCGCCTCGCCGCATGCCTTTGCTGCCTCGACCGCGGGCATGGATCTCGGGCCGTTCCATCGCCGTCCTGGCGGGCCGAGCGGTCCGGGCGGCTGGTGGATTCTCGACGAGGCCGAACTGCACCTCGGCCGCCATGTCCTGGTGCCGGATCTGGCCGGGTGGCGCCACGAGCGGATGCCGATCATGCCGAGCGTGCCCTGGTTCGATCTGCCGCCGGACTGGGTCTGCGAAATCATCTCGCCGTCGTCCAGCCGCCGCGATCGCATCGACAAGTCCGGCATCTACCGCGAGCACGACATCCCCTGGATGTGGCTGGTCGACCCGTTGCAGCGCGTGGTCGAGGTGTTCCAAGGCGCCGGCGCGCGCTGGATCCTGGAAGGCGTGTGGGAAGGCGACGACGCGCAGGCCCGCATGCCGCCGTTCGACGCGGTGGCCATCGAACTCGGACGGTGGTGGCCGGAGAACCACTGATGCCCCGCGGCTCTCACTTGCAGCGCCGCGGCCCCAGCGCCAAGCCCTGATCCACCGCGATGCCCACGTCCAGCACGCTCAGGTGGCCCGTGCCCAGGTAGAAATGCGTCTCCTCGGGCGTGCCCGCCACGTGCGCGAGGTTGCCCGGCCCGGTCTCGTAGCCCGCGCTGACCACCACCGCCCGATCCGTGCCCGGCTTGCGCAGGATCATGCGGGTTCCTGCCGGAGGTCGACTCTTGGCGGTCCAGTACATGTTTACGTACCAACCTTCGTCTGCGACCGGAAATTTGGTCGGTGAGCCGATGCCCGCGCCATAGAACGTGCCGCCCTCCTTGGGCGCCCACACCTGCTCGCGGAACATCACCAGCCCGGTCACGTTCTGGGAAAGTCCATAGTGCGCCGCCAGTTTCTCCGTGAACGTCTGCGGATAGGGCGGCGGCTCCTGCTGCGTCACCAGGTGCGCCTCCATCACCACCGGGCCCTGCGCCGGCATCTTCAGGGTCTTGCCACCGTCCTTGACCCGCGCCATTTCACCCACTTGCAGCCCGCACGGGCCCAACGTCGGCGCGAGCCAACCGATGTCCACGTGGTACGCGCCGGCTTGCGCCTTGCCCTGGCTCACGAAGGTGTCGACCACCACGAAG
This sequence comes from uncultured Enterobacteriaceae bacterium, assembly GCA_964356325.1. Taxonomy (GTDB): domain Bacteria; phylum Myxococcota_A; class UBA9042; order UBA9042; family UBA9042; genus CAYHHL01. The sequence continues at coordinate 1,339 of CAYHHL010000223.1, forward strand.
TACGTGCCCGCCAGGACGTCGGCGCGGGCGTGCAAATCGCCGCGATCCAAGCATTTGGCGGCGTCCAGCGCGCTGAGGATGTGGACGTCCACGTCGACGCCCGCGCCATCGTGCACCGCGACGGACAGAAAGCCTGGCGCGGGCACCGTGACGTGGTAGACGACTTCGGCACCGCCCTCGTCCGCGCCCGGTTTGCACGAGTAAGCGGCGAATTGCGAGGCCTTGGCGACGGAGGTAGCGCTGTCGTGCGAGAACGGGAAGGACGTGACGCAGATCTGGCCCGCGGGGCATGGCTCCGGCGTGACGGCGTCGGCGGTGTCGGACGTGGTGCTGTCGGGCGACGAGACGTCCGATGAAGAGCTGTCAGGTAAAGTGCTGTCGGCGATTGCAGAATCGGCCGCCGTGGCGTCGTTTTCCGGCGCGTCGGCAAGCCCGGGTTGCGCGGTGGCAGCATCCGTGTCGCTGGCCATGTCGCTGGTCGCACTGGCTGTGTCGTTGGCCGCGCCGTTGGCGGCACTTGCTGCGGCAAGGTCGGAGCAAGCCGTCAAGGTACACAGAATGCCGAGGAGAATGATGCGCATGGCGCCGAGCATGCGGCTCGCCGGTCGAGCTTGGCAAGCCTTCACGCACCTGCGAGGCCCCGGTGCCGCCCCGCTTGCGCCGCCAGCTTCGTCCCGCCAGCATGCGCCTGCTACCAAGGAACGCCTCATGACCCAGCCCCTGACCGCCGAAGCCGAAGCCCAGCACTTGATCCGCCTGTTCGAGAGGGACCCGGCCCAGATCCTGTCCCTGCTCGGCCACCAACTCGCGGTGCTGAAGCAGCATGCGCAGATGCTGATGGGGCTGTGCGGCTTGCTGATTACGGTGACGGGCTTTTCGGGCGCCCACATGATCCGTTCGGGCACGCTGGCAGCAGGGCTGATGGTCGGCGGCATCGCGTTCGTGCTGGTGGCGGCGCTGCTGTGCATGTGGGTGCTGACGCAAGTGCGCTGGGTGACCAAGGATCTGGGCGAGGATCTGACGCGGACGGCGACCGTGGTGTTCCGTCGGCGCGACCGGCAGCAGGCGTTGCTGTCCTGGGCGGCGTTGTTCGTCGCGGCGGGGCTGTCGGCGTATCTGGCGGCTGTGGCGGTGGCGGCGTTGTGCGGGGAAGTGGCGGGACGAGCGGTCTGAACGCTTGCCCGGCCCCTACTTGCAGGTCACCGTGCCGGTAGCAGTCGACACCTGCGCCGCCAACTGCCCGGTGCCCTGGGCCCCGCCGCCGATGCTGATCGCGCCGAACACGGTACCGACACCGTGGAGCACGCCGCCTGGCAGGAGCGTCAAGCCCTGCCATTGCCTGGAGATCTTGTCACTGGCCGACAGTTGGGCCCATAGGACGCTACCCGAGCCGTTGGCCGCGATCGCCAGCGACCGTAAGACACCCGACGAACTGTCCGAACCGACCGCATACAACACGCTGTTGTCGACCACCAGAGCGGTCAGCGTCGGGCCGAGTCCCGCGGCAACCGGTTGGCCCGGCACCGCGATCTGGAAGTTGGTCGACGCCGAGACCCCCAGGTTGGCCACGGTGAAGGCCAACAGCCAGCCGCGGCGCGCCCCTGAGGACTTATCGAGTACGGTGCCGACCGCGATCACCGAATTGCCCTGGACCACCACGGAATACAGCTCGTTCGAGTCCGTGGTGGCGCCCGCGACCCATGTCGTCGGCGTGACGTTGCCCTTGGCGTCGATGCGCGCGAGCAAACCGGCCGTGCCAAGCGAGCCCACTGCGACGAAATCGCCGTCGGGCAAACGCGCCATGCCGCGGAACTGCCCCGTTGCTGCCTTGCCGGGGATCACCATGACGTTGATGGGTTTCGCGCCCGAGTCCAGCAACACGAACCACGGTGCGCTGGCCAAGCCAGCGTCGCCGAACTTCGCGGCCCTACCGACCGCGGCCGCGCTGGTGTCCGACAGGGCGACGACGTCGTACAACACGTCCTGGCCGGCCCCGGTGATGTACGTGTAGTCCACCACGCTGCCCTTGCTGTCGATCCTCGCCGCCATGCCCACGGTGTCCATGCCCAAGCCGGTGACATCGCTGCCCACCGCCCAGTAGCCCGCCGGTCGGGCCGCTACACCGTAGGCCAAGGTCGAGAAACCACTGCCATTGATCGTCTGCGTGACGCCGCTCTTGCCCCAAGGGTCGCGCATGACCAACCTGGCGAACGGCGGGTTGCCGTTGACCGAACCGCCGTCGCCGACCGCTATGGTGCCGCCATCGGCCGTGGGCGTGACGTCGTACAGCGGGCCTGAACTGTTGTCCTCTTGGGCGAACAGTTGGCACGTGCACAGCGCCGCCACGCACGCCTGGCCCGTTCCGCACGTCATGCCGTCGGCCAGCGGCTTGGCTTCGCACAGTCCGGTTGAGACATTGCAAGTGTCGGTCGTACACGGATTGCTGTCGTCGCAGGGCTTGGCCGCACCGCCCGCGCAGGTGCCCGCGCCGCACTTCTCGCCGCTCGTGCACGGGTTGCCGTCACTGCACGGGGCGGTGCTGTTGGCGAAAGCGCAGCCCTTGAGCGCGGCGCAGGAGTCGTCGGTGCAAGCGTTGCCGTCGTTGCACACCGCGGCCGTGCCGGTGCAGACCCCTTTGCTGTCACAGGCGTCGCTGGTCGTGCATTGGCTGTTGTCATTGCACAGGGTGCCCGTGTTGGCCGTGGTCTTGCACGCGCCGGACCCGACGTCGCAGAAATCGCTCGTGCACAGGTTGAGATCGTCGCACACCACCGCGGCGCCTACGCAGATGCCCGACGCGTCGCACGCATCCGTCTTGGTGCAGGGGTTGCCGTCGCTGCAAACGTTGCTCGTCGCGATCACGTGGTCGCACTTCTTCTTGCCGCCTGTCACGACTACGCACGCATCGTTGGTGCAGGCGTTGTCGTCGTTGCAGGCCGAAGCGTCCACGCATTCGCAACTCGCGGCCCCGCCTACGCATGTTCCACCCGAACACTGGTCGGCGCCGGTGCACGGGTTGGCGTCGTCGCAAGCCGTGCCCTTCAACACGGCGGTCTTGTCGCACTGACCGGTCGCGCTGTTGCACTTGACCGTGTTGCAGGCCACCGCCGCACAGCTCACCGCGGGGCCGCCGACGCATTTGCCCGCGCCGTCACAGTGGTCGTTCTGCGTGCAGGCGTCGGTGTCGACGCACGGTGCCGAGGCCGGGCGCGGATCCGCCTTGCAACCGCCGGTCGCCACGTCACAGATGCCGTTGGCGCATGCTGTGGTCAAGCCGTTGCAGTCCTTGGCCAAGCCGCCCGCGCAGGTGCCCTTGCCGTCGCACACCTCGCCCGAAGTGCAAAGACTCGAGTCCTTGCATGCCACGTCGACGGCCTTGGGCACGACGCCACACTTGCCGTCGACCGGATTGCACACGCCGACCGTGCACTCGCCGCCCGGGCAGGACGTCACCGAGGTCGTGGTGCATTGGCCTTGGCTGCTGCAGGTCGAGGTCGTGCAAGGGTTTCCGTCGTCGCAACTCGCTCCGCTCTTGACCAGGCCGATCTGGCAAGTCCCTGACGTGCAAGCGTGTTCAAGGCAAGGCGCGAGCGGTCCCTTGGCCTGCAGGCAATCCGCTGGCGTGGCGCACTCGGCCTTGACCTCGGCCCCGGCATCGGCCCCGGCATCGGCTCCGGCATCGGCTCCGGCATCGGCTCCGGCATCGGCCACGGCATCGGCCACGGTCCCGGCATCGGCTCCGGCATCGGCCCCGGCATCGGCCCCGGCATCGGCCCCGGCATCGGCCCCGGCATCGGCATCGGCCCCGGCATCGGCATCGGCCCCGGCATCCGCCTTGACGTCCACAGCGGCGTCGACCACCGCATCCGCCTTCGCATCCACCCCGGCATCGACCACCGCGTCAGCCACTCCGGTATCCACCCCGGCATCCACCGGGGCATCGATCACGGCATCCGTCCCGGCATCGGCACCTACGTCCGCGACTGTCACATCCGCGTGATCGAGGAACTTCCCGGCCGGCAACAGTGTCTGCCCGCACGCCGTCAGCGCCAGCAGCGCGACCATCGACACACGCAATTTGCCGCCTGCCGCGCCGTGCCCCTCACTGACTCGACCTTGCATGGCCTCTCCGCTGCGCACACGTGGATCTGGCCGCCGACTGTGCGCCATCAAAATCTCCAGGCCAGAACCAGTTCCGTGCCGTCGCGCCGCCAAACCGCTGAAACCTGGGGCACAGCCGGTGCCGTCGCCACCAGCCAGCCACCGGCCCCTGCCGCCGCCACGCCGATGCCGAGCAGCGCGGTGCCGAGTCGCATGCGCCCGTTGATCGATTCCTGCCGCTTCACGTAGTCGTCGTAGCCGATCCCTGAAATGAAGCCACTTTGGGTCTTGTCGGTCTCCGCGTCGAGCTTGGTCTGCTGCCCCGAGCCCTGCACGACCAACGCGACGCCCGTGACGACCAGCGCCGCGCCGACGCCCACGCTCGCCCAGCCCGCCGTGCGCTTCCAACTGCCCGCGGGCGTTGGAGCATCCTGGCCGATGGTCGGAGGCGTGACCTTGACTTCCGCGGGCTTGGCTTCAGGCGGCCGCGGGACGGCCACGACTTCGGGCGGCTTGCGTTCCGGCCCGGGTGGCGTGGCATTCGCTGCGGCCTGCTTCTTGAGCTGGGCGCGGACTTCGCGCACCTCGTCGAGGTGGATCTGTGCCCGCTTGCGCCCCGCGGCGTCGGCCTTGTTCAGGTCGAGATACAGCAGGTAATGCTTCTCCGCCTTGTCCAGTTGGAACGACCGTTGCTCGGCCCGCGCGGCGTTGAACAGGCACGACAAGTTCTTGGCGTCGACGTCGAAGCAAGTCAGGAAGTGCGCCGCCGCCTTCTCGAACTGGCCCGCCGCGTATTCCGCCGCCGCGACCTTCAGCAGCGCCGCCGAAGCCTCGGTGCCCGCCACAGCGACCGGATCGGCGTCGACGGCCAGGGCCGGAGTCGAGGACGTGAGACACCAAAGCGCCGCGACCAGGGCCAGTCCACGGACCAGCTGGCGTGCGAATTCGCTCTGACCGTGGGAGTTCGTCTGGTGCCGAGGCTTGATCATGCGCCGGCTTGTAGCGGATCCCGTCCGGCGTTGGCAAGCTGGTCCGGGCAGTTCCGGAACGGGCGCCTAGCTTTGGCCCTGCACGCCCGCGTCGGCGTCCAGCCCCAGCGCCTGCTCGAAACCGTGCGCGTGCGCCATCGCCAGCGCCTCCAGTTCGCAGGACAGCGGCCCCAGCTCGAACGGCCCGCCCAGCTCACCCACCACGCCCAGCATGATCGCCTGCACGCCCGCCGCCTTGGCCAAAGCGTGCAGCCGCGGCGCGTCGATGGCCTGCACGCCCACCAGCACCGAAGCGCCGGTCTCGCCGAACAGCCTCTCCACGTTCAGGTTCGCGCCCATCGCCTCGGCCGGGGTCGGCAGTCGGCACTGCACGCCGCGCGCCCCACCTTGGGCATGGATCGCGCACTCGGCCAGCGCCACCGCCAGACCGCCGTCCGACAAGTCGTGGGCATGGCGCGCGATGCCCTCGGCGATCGACTGGCGCACCACGCCGCACACCGCCAGTTCCGCCGCGAAGTCCATCAGCGAGGGCCGGCCCTGATGCCCGCCCAGATACTCGGCAATCCAGCGCGAGGCCCCCAGCGACGGCGCGAACCGGCCGAGCAGCCACACCTCGTCGCCGGTGTCGGCAAACCCCGCGTGCACCGGCAGCACGCCGTCCGGCAGGCGCCCGACCACCGCGACCATCGGCGTGGGCAGGATCGACTGCTCCTGGCCGTCCTCGCGCGTGGTGGTGTTGTAGAGCGAGACGTTGCCCGACACCACCGGACAGCTCAGCGCCTTGGCCGCGTCGCCCAGCCCGCGCATGGCCTCGACGATGCCCCACATCACCTCGGGATCTTGCGGATTGCCGAAGTTCAGGCAGTCGGTCAGGCCCAGCGGTTCGCCGCCCACGCACGCCACGTTGCGCACCGCTTCGGCCACCGCGTAGGCACCGCATGCCCATGGATCGGCAAAGCCATAGCGTTCCGGGCAGTCCACCGCCATGGCCAACAGCGCGCCGTTCTCGATCACGCGCACCACCGCCGCGTCGGCCTGGCCCGGCAACACCGCGGTCCCGGTGCGCACCGTGTGGTCGAACTGCTGCCAGATCCAGCGCTTGGACGCGATGTCCGGGTGCGCCAGCAGCGTCTTCAGGTCGGCGGCATGCCACTGCGGCCCGTCCTCCACGCCTTCGAGGTCCAGCTTGGCGCGCTCGGCCAGGTCGGCTGGTTGCTTGCGCGGTCGATCGTACAGCGGTGAATCGTCGACCACCGCCGCCACCGGCAGATCGATGACCACCTCGCCCTCGAAACGCGCCACGTAACGCCCGGTATCGGTGACGGTACCGATGACCGCGGCCTCCAGGTCCCACTTCTTGCACACCGCCAGCACGTCCGCCTCGTGGCCGTGGCGCGCGACCATCAGCATGCGTTCCTGGCTTTCGGACAGCATCAATTCGTAGGGGGTCATGCCACTTGCGCGCGTCGGCACCTGCGACAGGTCGATGTCCAGACCTGCTCCGGCCCGCGACGCCATCTCGAAACTGGACGACGTCAGGCCCGCCGCGCCCATGTCCTGCACGCCGACCAGCCAGTCCTGCGCGAAGATCTCCAGGCACGCCTCGAGCAACAGCTTTTCCGTGAACGGATCGCCGACCTGGACCGTGGGACGCTTGGCCTCGGTCTCATCGTCGAACGAAGCGCTGGCCATCGTCGCGCCGTGGATGCCGTCGCGCCCGGTGGCTGAACCGATGTAGAGCACGGGGTTGCCGACGCCCTCGGCCTTGCCCAGGAAGATGCGGTCCAGGGGCACGGTGCCCAAGGCGAAGGCGTTGACCAGGATGTTGCCGTCGTAGCAGGGGTCGAAACCGCAGTTGCCGCCGACCGTGGGCACGCCCATGCAGTTGCCGTAGCCGCCGATGCCGTGCACGACGCCGGGGACGAGATGCCGTGTTTTCGCGAGCTTGGGGCTACCGAAGCGCAAGGCGTCCAGGATGGCGATGGGCCGCGCGCCCATGGTGAAGACGTCGCGCAGGATGCCGCCGACGCCGGTGGCGGCGCCCTGGTAGGGTTCGATGAAGCTGGGGTGGTTGTGCGATTCCATCTTGAAGGCGGCGCCCCAGCGGCGGCCGGTGGCGTCGGGGCCGATGTCGACGACGCCGGCGTTCTCGCCGGGGCCGAGGATGACGTGGGGGCCCGAGGTCGGGAACAGGTGGAAGTGCGGGCGGCTGGACTTGTACGCGCAGTGCTCGGACCACATGACGGAGAAGATCCCGAGTTCGACGAGGTTCGGGGGGCGATCGAGGCGGCGTTCGATTTCCGCGTATTCTTCTGGGGTCAGGCCGTGGCGGGCGATGACGTCGGCGGGCTGGCGCATGCGGGGCTCCTTCGCGGTGCGGGCGAGTCTGCCTGAGGACCGCTGCGCGGTATAGCTGCAACCAGGGGGAACCGGAAAGGGAGAAACGTAGTTTTCTCCCTTTCAGTTTCCCCCTGGACCCCCTCCTGAAACCCACTTCCAAAGTGTACTTGCGCGGGTTTTCGGGGTTTACCGCGTTTCCTGCCGAGTTCACTCCCATTGAGTTTCCGGGTCAGCGATGGGTGCTACGCCTGCTCGGTAAGATCCGGGGGCGGTCTGGCGGCGAGGGAGATCGACCTCAGGTCCCTGGCCCAGCGCCCGCGGGTCCGCGCGCCAACGTGGGATGAACAGCGAGCGTGTAGGGGCGGGCTTCCCAGCCCGCCCTCCTACCCACGCAATTGCAAGGACTTGGGGTACGCTCGCGACTCTGGTCTCGTCACGCAGGGGCGGTGACGACGTACCTGGATCGGGAACTCATGGACGCCTCCTCGGGTGCAAGTGCGGGTGCCGATGCAGGCTCGGCCCCTATGTGTCATCCAGAGCCACATCGTGCGCGAAGCGCGCGAACGAGCGAAGGACCTGTTGCGGGTGTGCCGTAACCGCGGTTCCGCGCCCTCCTCCGGATCGGTCGTACGGCAGGGACCGTTTCGCTGGCAATCGAAACGCTGCTGGCGCCAGGGCAAAGCCTGTGCCACGGTGC
>CAYHHL010000224.1:0-9376 GCA_964356325.1 uncultured Enterobacteriaceae bacterium
GTCGAACAGGCTCAGGATCGCCAGCGGCGTGCCGGAACTGCGGGCCGCCAGCCGCGTGAGGCGATCGAACGCCGGGTCAGGCGGCGTGTCCAGCAGGCCGGTGGCGATGACCGCCGCCAACCGGTCAGGCTGTGAGAACAAGCTTCCGTCAAACGCCATCGATGCGCCCGCCCTGGCCCGCTGAACGGCCATGCCGAAGTCCGTAAAGTTCCGTGATAGGTATCCGTGTAAAGGAACCGGGTGGTGTGCGTCAAGTCCAAACGGGATTGATGGTCCCACAGGCGGCTTTGTCGTACGAAGACCTGTGCTCGGCGTTGGAGTGATGTGGCTATCTATTTGTAGTTGCAGGCGAAAAATGAACTGGCGGCAAAGTGCGCACACCCGGGGCTCGCTGAACTCGACGCAGGCCTCGTTCGCGGCTTGTGCGTTGCTTCGTCCCAGCGATCGCGAGCCTCGATCCTAGCCACGGCGGTCCTCTTCCGATTTCGAGCTGGAGTTCAGCCCGAGCCACGGGGCCAACTCTGCGCCGAATGCGACGTCCAGGCTGGCGAGGATTCTGGCTGGGGCGGCACAATCGACGACGCGACCCTCCTTCAGCACGATGACCAGGTCGGCGTGGGTCAACGCCAACTGCAAGTCATGGATCGCCACCACGATGAGCGTCCCGTTTGCCCGGGTGCGCTGCCGCAGCCCACGCAGGAGGCGATCGGCCTGGGGCAGATCCAGCGCCGCGGCTGGCTCGTCCAACAGCAATACCGGCGTTGTCTGGGCCAGGGCCATCGCCACGAACGCGCGTTGTTGCTGGCCGCCGGAGAGCGTCTCCAGCGGTGCCTCGGCGCTCGCGGTCAATTGCAGCGAGGCCAAGGCCGCGTCGACGGCACGCGCTCCCTCGGCGTCGAGATCGCCCCACCACTGCAGGCGTGCATGGCCCGTCAGCCAGGCGGTGCGACCCAACGCCACGAGTTCACGAACGGACAGCCCTGGTTCAGCACGCGGCGACTGCGGCAGGAAGGCCAAGTGGCGCGGATCGGGCGGACCTTGGCGCGGCACCTGGGCATCGAGCACGCGCCCTGAGCGCGGCGGCAAGAGACCCGCAAGGGCGCGCAGCAGCGTGGTTTTGCCGCTGCCATTCGGCCCCAGGACCACCACCAACCGCCCGGGCGCCAGGGCCAGCGTGACGGCCGAAAGCGCGGGCATCGACTCACCCGGATGGACGACGGTCAGGTCCGTGCAAGACAGCATGGCTGCATCGATTTCTGTGGGTTGGTGCCCTTGGGGCAGCAGGGGCAGTTCTGCTACCATGGGCGCCTTGCGCGTGCGCACGACACCCAGGAGCACGACCAGCACCGGACAGCCTGCGAGCGCCGTCAGGATGCCCACCGGAAGTTCAGCCGGCGCTACGACGATGCGGGCGATCGCGTCCATCCAGCACAGGAAGGCGCCACCGGCCCAGGCCGCCGCCGGCACCAACGCGCGGTGATCGCGACCCAGGATGGCGCGCAGGCCGTGCGGAACGAGCAACCCGACGAAACCGATGATGCCGGCAAGTGAAACGGCGACTGCCGCCAACGCGCTGGACCACCACAGGGCGTTGCGGCCCAGGCGAGGTTCGTCGACCCCGAGGCCTCGGGCGGCGTCGGCGCCCAGTCCCAGGGCATTGAGCTGCGGAGCCCGCGCCACCCCGAACGCCATCGCGCCGCACAGGGCCAGCGCTCCGGGCAAGGTCGCCCACGCCGACGGCACGGAAACGCCGCCCATCAGCCATTGGGTCGCCGCGCGCAGACGCATGTCGCTGAGTTGGTACAGGGCAAACGAAGTCGCCGCTCCCGCGAAGGCCGTGAGCACCAAGCCGGCCAGGAGCACGCGCTCGGGGCGCAACGGCCCGCCGGCACGGGCTATTGCAAACGCCAGCGACACCGAAAGCAGGGCGCCGACCAAGGCCGCGGCCGGTTGCGCCCAGGGCAGGACTGCGTCTGCCGACAGGCCCGCCGCTGCGGACGCCGTGATGACAACGGGGGCGACCAGCACGGCCGCCAAGGTCGCGCCAGCACTGGTCCCGACGAGGTAGGGATCCGCGATGGGGTTGCGCGTCGCCGCTTGTAGCAGGACGCCGGCCAGCGACAGGCAAGCGCCGACGAGAAAGCTGCCGAGAGCACGGGGCATGCGTACATCGAACAGGATGGCGTGTGCGGCGAGGTGATCGGCAGCCTGGGGATCCAACGCGGCGGCGACGAGGCGCTGTGCGGAAAGCGGCGAGGGCCCGACCAGCAGGACGCCAGCCAGCGAAACGAGTGCGAGCGCAAGGCCGCCCAGCCAGGCAAACGCCACGGCGTGACGACGGTTCTTGGCCAGCAGGGACTTCATGGCGCAACCGGCGCTGCAACGGCAGGGAATGCTTCGGGATGCAATGCCTTGGCAATCTGCTCCACGCCCAGCACCAGGCGCGGGCCGGGGCGGCTGACCCAATCCGGGCGCAGTGCCACGACGTGACGCAGGCGCACCGCACGCAGGGCCGACATGCCGGGCCGTCGCGCCAGCGTTTCGGCGAGCTGCTTGCTATCCGTTGAATCCGCATCCGCTTTCAGGACGATGTCGGGATCGGCGGCGAGGATCGATTCGGGCGAGACCTGGAACCAGGGCACCTCGGCGTCGGCGAAGACGTTGCGCCCGCCTGCCGCCTCGAGCACCGCATTGCCGAACGCCTTGCGACTGATCGTGTACGGCCGCCCGCCGATGCCGGAGTCCAGCTCGTAAAACACCTTGGGCGCGGGCAGATGTGCGACGCGGTCGTGGATTTCCGCCAGGCGCTTTTCGAAGCGTTGGACTTCCAGCTCGCCAGTTGCACCGTTGCCACAGGCCCGTGCGACTGCCCGCATGGATTCCGACACTTCGGCCAGCGTTTGCGGGGCAAAGCCGAGCCAGGGCACGCGCGCGGCTTCCAGGGCACCGCGCAAGTTCGGCGGTGGAAAGTGGGCGAGCACGAGATCAGGACGCACCGACAGGATGGCCTCGGCGCTGGGATCGAATCCTGTGACCGCGGCAACCTTTTGAACCTCTGGCGGAAAATCGCTCCAGCCGTCACGCAGCACGAGGCGATCGCCGCAACCGACCGCGAAGAGGATTTCGGTCAGGGCAGGGGAGAGCGACACGATGCGCAGGGGCTTGGCCCGGACCGTGACGGTGCGGTCGAGTTGATCGCGCAGGGTGAGCGGAAACGGCTTGGCTTGCTGTGAAAACGCGGGCATGGCGGGACGTGGCGCCTTGGGTGCGGGCGTTTGTTGGCAGGCAGCCAGGAGAAGGCAGGCCATGAACTGGACGCGCATGGCCTGACTCCCGCACCTGAAAGAATGCCTGTGCAAGATACTGAACTCGTGCCCGTTTTCGAGGGTTGAGGCACGGATAGTGCCGATTCCTCGAAAACGGGCAGGGCGTGTAGCGACCGCAGGGAGCGGACGTCCCTGCCCTGGCCCGAACCCGAACCCGAGCCCGAACCCGAGCCCGAGCCCGAACCCGGAGCCGAACCCGAACCCGAACCCGGAGCCGAACCCGAACCCGAACCCGGAGCCGGAACCGGAGCCGGAACCGGAGCCGGCCCCGGAGCCGGAACCGGAACCCGAACCCGACCCCGCCTAAAACCCTCCCAGGTCAACCGCGCCCAAGCCCTTGGGATTCGAAGCGATCGCCGGCAGTTCGGTCACCAGCGCCTTGCTGAGGTCGAAAACGCGGACGTCGCCGCCGGCATGGTACGCCTCGCCGACGTACACCTTCATGCTGACCGGGTCCGCGAACACGCCGCTGATGGCAAATTCGCCTCCGCCCGCGCCGATTTTCTCGCCCGCGCCAGTCGCCAGGTCGATGGCCCAGATCAAGTCGGCGCCCTTGGCGGCCGTCGTGACCACGCCGCGGGTTGCGTCCACAAACGAGATGTCCTTGCCGAGCGGGCCCTTGGGAAGGTTGCTCTTGCCGCCCAGGCTGATCGCGGTTACGGCCACTTTGGCTACCGGCGGCTTCGCGGCCGTGTCGATCATCAGCACGTTGGAGAAGTCGATCTGGTTGGCCGCGTCACCGAAGAAGCCCTGGCAGATGACGGCCACCTTGTTGCTGCCTGGCAAGGTCGCTGCCTTCGCACAGTTTTTTGATTCCGGAGCATCCACCGTATACAGTACCTTGGCTGTGGCCGCATCGATGCCGATCACGCGGCCCGTGCCCGCGTCCTTGAAGTCGGCCGACAGGTTGGCCAGGGGGATCCAGACAACGCCACCGGCAAACGCCATCCGCCCGCCGTTCGCCAGCACGCCGGCCTTGCTCGCCAACGGAGTCAGCGCGATGCGGTCGACGATCTTCTTCTGCACCAGATCCAGGACCACCACGTCATCCCCTTCGTCGAAATCGCCAGCATCCGCGGTGGGCTTGGCGTTGACTCCGAAACGCGTCACGTAGGCCCGGGTCGGCGACACCTGCACGTAATCCTGGGCATTGGCATAGAAACCAGTCGCGACGTTGATCTGCTGAGTCACCTTCAGCGACACCGGATCCAGCCACGACAGCACGCTCGAACCGCGGTCGATCAACACCAGCTTGCCGTCCAGGGTCGGGGATTGCGTGACCGCGATGTCGCCGCTCAGCGCCGTGTTGCCCGGTGAAACCACGGTCCCTGAATTCAGCACGTTGGCGGTCACTGCCGCCGTCGCCAGATCGATCAGCGAGACAGACGCCGACTTGAAGTCCGAGCCGACCACCGCCAGCCGCTTGGCCACGGGCGTCACGTTGCCAGTCGAGTCCGCGGCGGCTGAATCGCTTTGCGCATCCATGCTCACGACATCCTGCGCAGTCGCGGTCGCACCATCTTGCGAGCCCTGGTCGTTGGCCGCGTCGGGTGTGGTCGTCGCGTCGGCGGGCGCCTCGGTCTTCTTGGTGTCATCGGCGCATGCCGAGGCCAACGTCATCAGGGCGCCGGCGACGATCCAGCGCGAAAAGTGATGCTTGTTCATGGTGCTAGCTCCAGGGAGTCCCCGCGGGGACGGCAAGGGCCGGACGATGCCGGCAAAGGTAGAGAAGTCGCGACTGAGGCGGCGCGGGCAGTCGAGCTCGAAGGTTCCCACGCACGCCAACCTAGCGCGGCGAATACGGTTCGGCCCGGCAGGGGGTAGCCGATCAGGTCGACGCGGGCGGCGTCCAAGGCGTCCTCGATGCGGGCGTCGACATACCAATCGCCCCGCGCCACGCGCACGCCAGCCGAGGTCACGGTGCGCGCCGGCACGGCCACGAGATTCGCCGCGTCCAGGAAATACCCTGCCTGCCACTGCACATGCGTCCACAGCCCGGCTTGCCAGGCCCCGCGCGTCTCCGTCCAGTCGGCGCGCACGTCCCAGCGCGTCCGGGGGCGCAGTGCCAATGGCTTGCCGTCGTAAGCAGGTCGATTCGAGGCATCGCGCGCCACCAAGGTCGTGTGCTGCGCAGTCAGTTTCAGCCGCTGCCAGCCCTGGGCGACCGCCGTGATCTCGAGGCCTTGCAAGGTAGCCCGGGCGATGTTCTGGAATACCGCCTGGTGCTGCGAAGTCGTCAGCAACTGCACCAGATCGTCCACAGTGCGTGTATATGCCGCCAGTTGCAGCCCACCCTGCAGCGGACCTCGCGCGCCCGCCGCAGTCACGCCAGTTTCCCACGTCGTCGCGCGCTCCGGACGCAACGTCGGGTTGCCGAGGATCACCGCGCCATTACCGAACAGTTCCACCAATGTCGGCGAGCGCAGGCCTCGAGTCAGCGCAGCCGTGACATGCACGCCGTCCACCGGTCGCCAGCCCGCGCCCAACCGTGCGGTCCAAAGCCGATCGTCGTGGCCCTCGACCTCACGCCACGTGAACGGAAATGCGAGGTTGGTAAAGCGATGACTTTGTTGGATCTCTGCCGCCACCGACGGGACGACTTGCAGGCCGCGCCCTTCGATCGGCACGGCCAGTCCGGCACCCAGTGTGGTTCGCGACGACTGCGGTTGGTCCGTTTGTGAACGCAGATCCCGCACCGCGACCGTGCCGTGCTGCAGCGCCAGGCGTCCCTGCAAGGCCGCGATTCCCCACGGTGCCGACTGCACGGTGGCCTGCAGGCCCTGGCTGGCCACCTGTTGACGGGTATGGAGCGGCAGCCCAAGTTCACCATTGCGATCATCTACTTCTGTCGCATTCCAACTCGCCTGCCCGGACAGCCGCAGTTCGTCGCCGCGCCGGGTCCGCCCGCCTATCGCCAGCACGCCCAGTTCCCGGTGCGCATCGAGTCGCGTATCCAGGGCTTCGTACAGGGCGGCGCCCGGCACGCCCTGGTGCAGCCATGACGCGAGCCAGCGCGCGTCGACGCCCCAGCGCGCCCCGAGGTCCAGCCGTGCCCCCGCCGTCGCGCCCAACCGTTGCACCGCGTTGTTTGCCCGCAGCCTCATGACGTCATCGCTGGGATCGAACGCCGTGCCGTGATCGTTGCGGTAGGCAAAGTCGCCATCGGCCTGCAGAAAGCGCGCGCCGAGCGAGGCCCGCAGCGGTCCCTTGGCGTAGGCACCCGCGCCTTCGACCTGGCGTGCACCGTAACTACCTGCACCGACGGACACTTCGCCACCCGGAACGCGCGGCCGGCGCAGATCGATCCGCAACGCCCCGCCGATCGACTGCGTGCCCAGAAGCGCTGGAGTCATGCCGCGGTACAGCTCGATGCGCTCGATCTGGCCCAGCGGCAGGTCGCCCAGGTCCAACGCGGTGCCATCGAGCGACTGCACCGGCACGCCGTCCAGGAACACCGCGACCTGTTCGGCTGTCGAGCCGCGCACCGACAACTGCGAGGCCGCGCCGAATCCGCTCAGGGTTTGCACCCGCAGCCCGGCCTGCTGGTCCAACGCTTCGCCCAGGTGCAGGTGGCGTTCGCGCAAGTCCTTGCCGCTCAAGGTCAACGTCGGCGCGGTGTCGTCCAGTTCTCCTGGCGGCAAAGTGGCCTTGTGACCCTGGACACGGCGAGGCGCGGCTCGGAATAGAGGTAGCGGTGTGTCTACCAGGCGAGTGTCAACTGGTGAAACGTCGCCGGGCAGGTCGACCGCCACCACGACGCGCGGCACGAAAGCGGCCAGCAGGGCGCCCGAAACTACCGCTGCGAGCACGATTGCCCTGCGTTGGGATGGACTTGCAGAACGACGCATGCGCTAGCCCCAAGGTGGGTGCGCTCGGTCGATCCACGGCTTCTTGGCGTATGCGGCCACGTGATCACCCGCCGTCCCGTTGCCCGGGGACGCGATTGGCGTGCTCACGGCCGGTCTCCTGACTCACAGCGTTGGCCGGAACCTCTAAGGGTTCAGGGGCCTTGCACAGCCGCCTTCCCGAACGCCCGCGTTGGCGGCATTCAGTGGCGTCATGGCTGCGCGCGCTGTCTACAGTGGCGGGTCCGTGCCGGCATTGAACCGGCTTCCCTCGATGCTGCCAGGACTTTCGCGACATGCGAGGTCCAGGCGGCACGGCCCTTGCGGGCACCGTGAGCGGGGCGGACCGTAACCGCAGGCGCGAGCTGTCGTCAAGTGGCGATTACTTGGTGCAAGTCACGCCCGCGCCGCATTGCGACAGCGCCACACCGGGGACCAGCGGATAGTGCTTGCCCGCCGCGATCGGATCGACGACGACGGCTCCACCGTATTTGGGCAGCCCGTCGGTGCCGATCGCCAGGATCGAAATCGTCAGCTTGGACTGAGTGATATTGCACACGACCAGGCCCTTGGCGTCCTGCGGAATCGTGCACTTGGGCGCGACGTTTTGCATGTCGATGAGGCGTACCGCGGCTGATTGACCATTGAGATCACAGGGCTTGGTCGCCGAGGCGTCGTCGTAGGGCACGATGATCTTGCCGCTGCCGTCCTTGATCTGCACCTGGACCGTGGGCGTGCCGGCGCTGGCGCAGGTGATTCCGGCCGGGAACAGCCAGTCCAGGCTGATCGCCGAACGTAAGTCGACGAGATCCAAGGTGTTGCTGACCAAGGTGACGGTACCTGGGGTGACCGTGATCGGACCGTAAGGCGCGATGCTGCCGTAGTAGACGCTGTTGTTCGCGCCGATGCCGTCGAGCTGGATGTAGTGCGTCCCGGTCGGCACGCCGCTGATGGTGAGGGTGCCGGCGGTGCAGGAAGCCTGGCCGGTGGCTGAGGTTTGGCTTGCCTGGGCGTCCAGGATCGTGACTGAAACCGTTTTCAGCCCGAGCTGGCCGCACGCTTGGATCGGCGGTGCTCCGAGGATGGTCCAATTCAGCGTGACGGATCCGGCGCCCGCGGGCTGGCCGAGATCGACGAGATCGATGGGCGTTTGGATGAGCGTGGTGACACCGGCCTGGATCTGCAGGGGCCCGGTGAGCGGCGAATTGCCGTAGGTGACCTTGCCCGAAACGTCCAGTCCGTCGATTTGCAGAAAACGCGTGCCCGGCGGGATGTTGCCGATCGTCGCGGCGCCGGAGCTGCAGGAGACGGGCGCGCCGGTGGCCAGGATCTTGGTCTTGGTTTCGTCGAGCACGCTGAGCGCCACTTGCTGGACGCCGCGCTTGCTGCATCCGCTGAACGCAGACTCGCCAGCGATCGTCCAGTTCGCGGTAATCGTGCCCACCGCGATGGACTGCAGGGGCAGCACGCCGGTCGCCTGCGTCGTTCCGGTCAGCGCGGTCAGCGTTTGCAGAAGCGTAGTCGCGACCACGGCTCCGTTCGCGGCGACGCCATCGACATGGACCGTGTAGGTGCCTTCGTCCACGACGATTTGCACGTGCCGGCTTTCGCACGAGATGTTGTTGATGTCGCGGTAGACGTGACCGTTGGCTGTGAGGTGCACGTTGACGCTGATGGCGCCGATCGCCGCGCACGAACCGCCTTCAGGCGACCATTGTACATCCAGAACAGGACGTTGCGAGCCGACGACGCAACCGGAAAGACCGGCGGTGACGAGACAGGCGAAGACGCAAAGGGCGGACAGGGAACGCGTGCGCATGGTGACCTCCGCCGTTGAAACGGACGGCGTGCGAGTCTATTCACTGAGGGGCGCAGTGTATACGCCGTGGGGTTTGGCCGTCGGGCGTGACGAATCCGGATTCAGAACGAGAAAGTTGACGTCGCGTCGGGGTCGGGGATCCTGTGCCAGGGAGGTGGTTTTTCGATTCTAAGGATTTTCGCTTCCATGCGAGGAGAAACCAGCTCTCAGGGGCACGCTCCGCGCTACCCCTGACGCAGTTTTCTCCTCGCGCTCCTCTTCCTTGTCACACCCCTCGCTCAGGGCGGCCAAGGGTACTCTGCGGCTTGCGGGGCAGTGCAAGCGAGGCGCGTGGTTACCTTTCCCCCGACGGGAAGCTGATGACGGAACCCGAACCCGAACCCGAA
>CAYHHL010000225.1:0-9284 GCA_964356325.1 uncultured Enterobacteriaceae bacterium
CAGACCAGATGTACATGCAGGCAATGAAACGTCTTTGACATCTAACCTTGCACTCAGTCCCGTAGGGACATCTTGATTTGTAGCGGGTGGACATCAGTCCCCCGCGGCGGCCGACACCGAGGCGGCGGCCGGCACTAGCGGAAACCCCGCGATGTGGCTCGGCGTTCTGCTAGCAGACGCCTGGCGGGCGAGATGTGACTGTAAGACAGAATCCCGAGCCCGTTCCTGCTCCCGTCGCCACTACCACCCCCAGCTCAATACCCCGCCAGCGCCCTTGCCCAGCCAAGGCACAACCGCCCACTTCCGCTCCGTCGTCTCCTCCAGCGCCGCCACCGAGCTGCCACCCGTCAGCGCCAGGTACAGTCCCGCGCCCGCCAGCACCGCGCCGCCCGCCATCACGCCGTAGGCCACGTTCGCCTCGCGCTCCGCGGTCTCGTAGCGCCGCGGGTAGTCCACGTCGGGCAAGCTCAAGCGGTTCGCGGTCTTGGCGGTGCTCATCGCATCCAGCAGCAGCCACGCCGCCACGCCCTCCGCGACGGCGCCCAGGCCGATCAGGAGCCCGCCCTTGCCCTTGCGCGACAGGCCGCCGTCGCCCAGCAAGTAGTACGCACCCACGCCCAGGCCGACCGCGCCCACGCCAGCCGCCGCGTAGCCGATCTGCGTTTGCTGCTTGCCCTGGTTGAACGCGGCCAGGTACTCGTCGTCGTCGCCCAGGGTCGAGCGGTCCTGGTTGGCCGCCTCCGCCGCCTGCGCGCCCAGCACCGCCAACGCCACGCCTGAGCCCAGAGCCGCGATGCCCGTGCCCGCGAACAGCCAGCCCTTGGTCGTGCGCTGCCAGGGCGTGCTCGGACTGCTGGTCTCGGTTCCACTCGAAACGTTGCCCGCGTCCGCTACCGGCTCGCGGCTCGCACTGCGCTCCGGTCCAGCACTCGCCTCGCGTCCGCCTGCTTCGGGCAACTTGCCGAAGTTCTTACGGCCCTTCTCCTCCAGCGGCGGCCCGTTGCCGCGGTCGACGTCGGGCCGCATCTTGCCGCGCTCCAGGGGCGAATCGAACTGCGGCGCCGTGCCCAAGTCTCGATTGTCACCGCGTTCCTCTACCTCGATGGGCAGTAGCGGCCGGTCCACCTGCGAGGCCTGCCTTCGCTTGTTCAGGTCCGTGCCCTCGCGCTCCAGGTCGATATCGAAGCGTTTTTCCTCGCCGATCGAGAACGACAGCTCGTGCACCCACGAGTTGAAGCCAGGCTCGCGCAGTTCCACCAGGTGCGTCCCCGGCGTCGTGACGAAGCGGCGCTTGTTCGCCCGGCCCACGAATGCGCCGTCGAGCCAGACCTCGGCGTCCTGCTTGCAGTGCAGCAGCAGCACAGGCGCCCGGGTCAGCGGACAGGTCAGGTTGACCCGAACCCGTTCACCGCGCCGTGCCGAGATCGCCTGACTGACCGGGCCATGGTCCGGCATCGCCTCCGCGTCGACGATGTGCCCGCCTTCCTTGAGCCAAAGCACATGCACCGCGCCACGCAGGGGTAGCTCGATACCGTCGACCTGCACCGTCGCTTTCGGAGGATGCACGCTGATCTGCACCGCGCCGTAGCCCGCGTCGGACAGCCGCCACTTCAGTTCCGTTTGCATCTTGCCCAGGTACGATTGGTGCTGCCAATTCGCGCCGGGGGACCGTATCGACCGCTCCAGCCAGTTCATCCCGCGCGCCAACTGCCCAGCTTCCAAGGCTTTGCGCCCCAACTGCGCGGCGAGTTCGGCGTTCGGGCGGTGGCGGTACTGCTCTTCGGCCGGATCTGGCTGAGCCGCCGCCTGCGCCGGAGTGACCAGCAGGGACAGTCCCAGGATCGCGAAGGTTTGCGCCACTATGCGCCCGAGTCTGCCGCTCGACCCGCGTCCTGCCATGCCCATCCTCGTCCTCCGTAGCTGCCAACCTGGAGGACGGTCCTAGCACAAATGCGAGGCGGAAGGTAAGATCTTCTTCTGTTTCCGCGCCCGTGCCGCCCCCGCTTCCGGTCCTTTCGCCGCTTTCCCGCTATTCTAGAGGCCTGCATGATTGCGAAGTTCCGCCTGTGCGCGAGTTCCCTGGCCTGCGTTCTCGCGGCCTGGGGGTGCTCCGACGCCACGCCGGCAGCGGTCGCCGACGCCGGTTCCATCGACGGCGGCGCCGATGCCGGCGGGTGCGCCAAGCTCGCGGGTTCCTGCGACGACGGCAACCCCTGCACCCAGGGCGACCACTGTGCCGACTCGAAATGCGTAGGCACGGCGGTCGATTGCGCGGACGACGCCTCCTGCACGGTCGACGCCTGCGATGCCAAGACCGGCTGCAGCCACACGCCGCCGGCCGCAACCTGCCTGGTGGGCAACGCTTGCCTGCCGGAAGGCGCGGTCCAGGACGGCCAAGCGTGCAAGCGCTGCGTGCCCGCGACCAGTGCCCTCGGCTACAGCATCGCCACCTCGCAACCCTGTGACGATTCAGACGCTTGCACCACGGGCGACGTGTGCGACTCGACCGGGCTGTGCCACGGCAAGGCGCTCGCCTGCGACGACGCCAACCCTTGTACGTTGGACAGTTGCAAGCCGGCGGACGGTCTCGGGCAAGGCAGCGGCTGTGTCTTCGTCCCGGGCGGCACCGCGGCTTGCGACGACGGCAACCCGTGCACGATCGGCGACGCGTGCAAGGACGGCGCCTGCAAGGTCGGCAGCGAAAAGCTCAAGTGCGACGACGGCAACCCGTGCAGCAAGGACCTGTGCGAGCCGGGCAAGGGCTGCGCGGCGGTCGCGGATCCCAAGGCGTGTGATGATGGCAAGCCTTGCACGACGGACAGTTGTGACCCGAAGACCGGGTGCGCGCACGTCGACTTGCAGGTCGGCGCGGCGTGCCAGGGCGCGGACCTTTGCCTGGCCGGGCAGACCTGCGATGCCAAGCTCGCGTGCCAGGGCGGCGCCGCCAAGGATTGCGACGACAAGAATCTATGTACGACGGATAGTTGCAAGTCGGACAAGGGCTGCGTGCACGCGGTGAACAAGCAATCGTGTGACGACGGCTTCGACTGCAGCGTGACCGACGTGTGCACGGGCGGCCAGTGCATCGGCATCAAGACCACCAGTTGCCCGAAATGCCAGAAGTTTTTTAGCGAAACCAACGGCAAGTTGACGATCTTCCAGATCGGCAACAACGGCCAACCAGGCGAGGGCATCGACATCGACGGCAATCCGAACACCTGCGCGCCGTCGGGCAACTGCTCGGGCGGCGTGGACAATTCGGCGAGCGTGCTGGCCCTGTTCGTCAACCAACCGCTGATCGCAGCGATTGCCGATGGTTCGATGAGTTTCGTGGCAGAGTTCGAAGGCTGGAAGGGCGAAGGCGTCGCGTTCACGCTCAACCTGTACTACGCGGTGCCGACCCAGGCGGCCAAGGATGCCGGTTGCGACGGCCAGAAGCAGGTGTGCGAGTGGGCCATCAGCCAGTCGGCGATGTCGTCGGGGTGCAAGCCCAAGTTTTCATTCCCCAATGCCAAGGTCGTAGGCGGCAAGCTGACAGCTGGCGGCGCGGACACGCTGTTCGCCATGGACGCGGACCTGATCGGCGCCAAGAACACGACTTTGTACGTGAAGGGCGCGCACATCGTCGGCGAGGTGAAGTTCGACGCGGCCGGCAAGCTGACCGGCGTGACGGGCGTGTTGGGTGGAGCCGTGCCGCACGGGGCCGTCGTGGACGTGATCAAGTCCTTGGATGACGCGGTGTTCGCGAAGTTCGGCCAGACCAAGCAAAGCGTGTTGGACCTCATCGACGTGGCATTGGAACTGGACATCGACATCGACGGCGACGGCGCGGGGGACGCGGCGAGCATCGGCCTGCGTTTCTCGGCTATCGGCGCCAAGGTTGCGGGATTCCAGGAGAATGCGAATTGATGGCCCCGGGCCGGTCCATCGACGAGCGCGGACCGGCCCGGCCACCGTCAAGTCAGCTCTTGCCGCCGCCGAAACCGAACTTGCTGGCTGCCTCCCCCAGTTTGGCGCCGACGCCCGACTTGCCGAGCATCTGCGGCAGCTTGTCCGCATTCTGCTTGAGGTAGTCAACCACCTTGGCCGCCTGGTCCTGGCTGATTCCCGTCTTGCTGCAAAGACCCTGGATGATGTCGTCCATCGTGAAACTCCCCGGCACGCAGGTGCCACCGACAGGTTCGGGGATCGGTGCCCAGCCACGCTCGATGCCGACGTTCAAGCGAAGGAAAGCACTGCCGGTTCCGCGGCGCAGGCAGAGACTGCGGGCAGGACGGAAGCGGCGTTGCGTGCCATCACGTCCTGCCCGAGCTTCGGCGCGACGGTTTGCCCGCCGGCCCAGGTTCCGGCACCATGCGCCCTGGCTGCTGGCAAGGCAGCCGCTTGCGCCCAGCCCCGCGTTTCCAGTTCGATTTCGAAGGAGATCCCTTGATGACTCGGCACTTGCCCGGCCCGCCGCTGTGGTCGCGCTTCCCGCTGCTCCGGGGCTTCTTGCTGGTCCTGCTCGCGCTCCAGGTCGCTTGTGGCACCGATCCGGTCAAGGGAACGCCCGGCGCCGACGTGCTTTTCGGCGTGGAAGTGCACGACGTCAAGAAAGCGCCGGACCTCGCCGACCCCGAGCCTTCGGACGTGCCCGACGACACGGATGAAGGCGCCGGGGTCGAGGAAGACGCTGACGCCCTTATCGAACCGAGCGATTCGAACGATGCCAGCGGAGCCAACGATGCCAAGGATGTCAAGGATGTGCCCGCAGCCCCGACGCCATGCCAGGTCGACCTCGACTGTGCCGGCAAGGTAGTGCTCAAGGCCTGCCAGTTAGCGCATTGCGACGCCGCGACTGGGGTGTGCCAGGCCAAGGCGGCGCCGAAATATTGGCCCTGCGAGGACGGCGATGCCTGTACGGTCGCGACGTTGTGCGTGGGCGGCAAGTGCGATCCGGACACCGGGCAGATCGCCGACTGCGACGACGGCAATCCGTGCACCTTGGACCCATGCGAATCAGGGCAAACCGGCGGCCAGTCCGGCTGCGTGCACCTGCCCGCGGGCGGCACCTGCACGGACGGCAACACCTGCACTGTCGCGGATGTGTGCCAGGCGGGCCAGTGCGTGGGCCAGGCGGCAGTGGGCGTGGGCCAGGGTGCGCCCGGCTGCAGTTGCGCGATCGACGACGACTGCTTGCCCTATGAAGACGGAGACTTGTGTAACGGCCACCTGAAGTGCGTGTCCAAGGGCGGCGACAAGAAGTGCGCGGTCGACCCGGCGACGGTCGTGCAATGCCCCAACCAGGCGGGCAGTTGCGTGCAGCAGGTGTGCGACGCCAAGCTGGGCCAGTGCATCAAGAAAAACGCCGCGGACAGCACGCCTTGCGAGGACGGCCAGCCTTGCACCAAGGAGACGACGTGCAGCGCGGGCAAGTGCTCGGGTGGCCAGCCGATCTGCACCTGCGCCAGCGATTCCGCGTGCGCTCCGTTCGACGACGGCAACTCGTGCAATGGCGTGCTGGTGTGTACGGGCGGAAAATGTCAGGTAAAAGGTGGTTCGGTCGTGGTGTGCCCCAACAAGGGCGGCTGCGTGGACAACGCCTGCAAGCCGGGGAGCGGCAAGTGCGAGACCACGCCCAAGCTCGACGGCGCGCCGTGCGAGGACGGCAACCCGTGCACCGTGGGCGAGGCTTGCGACAACTTCGCTTGTGGCGGCGGGATCTTGAATCCGTGCGACGACGTCAACCCGTGCACGACGGACTTCTGCGCGGGCAACTGCTCACACGTGCAGAAGTCGGGCGTGGCCTGCGAGGACGGCGACTTGTGCACCGCAGGCGAGGCGTGCCAGCAGGGCCAGTGCGCGGGCGGCAAGGGCATCGACTGCGACGACAAGAGCGCGTGCACCAACGATAGTTGCGATCCCAAGGTCGGCTGCCTGCACGAGAAGTTGAGCATCGCGTGCGACGATCAGAACGCGTGCACGGGCGGCGAGGCCTGCAGCAACGGTTCCTGCCTGGGGGGCAAGCCGACCGGTTGCGACGACAAGAACCCTTGCACCGACGATAGTTGTGATGTAGCCAAGGGATGCCTGCACGTCGCTTCGAACGGGTTTTGCGACACGGGCGACGCCTGCACCTCGCCGGGCAGTTGCCAGGCCAGCAAGTGCCTGCCCGCCAAGAACAAGTGCGTGGACTGCGTGGTGGACAAGGACTGCCTGACCCAGGACGACGGCAACCTGTGCAACGGCACGCCGGTGTGCGTGAACGGCGAGTGCTTGGACGATCCGAAGACGGCCATCACCTGCGACAACACTGCGGACACCTCTTGCATCCTGACCTTCTGCAACGCATTGACCGGACTGTGCCAAAAGGCCGCGGCGCCGGGCGGCACCAAGTGCGACGACGGCAACGCCTGTTCCGCCAGCGACGTGTGCAGCGCCGGGTTGTGCAAGGCCGGTACGCCCGCACCCAAGGCAGGCGCTTGCCCGGGCAACGTGTGCGGTGACGGATATTGTGCCAAGGGTGTGGAAACATGCCAGAATTGTACGCTGGACTGCGGCAACTGCCTGAACAATTGCGGCGATGGCAAGTGCGAATTCCTCGATGAGGCCAACACGCAGCAAGAAGCGTGCGACAACTGCCAGGCCGATTGCGGCAAATGCTCGGGCGGGTGCAAGGCTGCGGCGACGTTATTTTGTGGTTCTGACCAGTTGTGGAGCACGGCGAGCCAGGGCGCGACCGACGGCGTCGACACCTTGGGCGGTGCGTGCACGGGCAGCGTGGCAGGCAACGAGTTCGCCTACGCCTTTCAAGGGGCGTGCGATGGCCCGGTGGAACTGGTCTTGACCCCCCAGGATCCCAAGCAGGCGTTGGGCATCTACGTGTTGGATGGCGGCCAGGCGTGCAGTGGCGCCGCGTGCCTGCAGGCCGGCAAGCCCGCGACCGGGGCGCAGACGCTGACCGTGCAGGTGAAGAAGGGCAAGCTGTACTACGTGGTGGTGGACAGTGCAGCCAAGCCTGGGGACTACGAAATCGCCGTGGGCTGTCAGTGCGGACCGCCGGCGGTGTGCGGCGACAAGAAGTGCGACGCCAAGAAGGAGGACTGCACTAGTTGCGCCAAGGATTGCGGCGGTTGCCAGACCTGCGGCGACGGTCAGTGCTTGAAGGGCGTGGAGGACTGCTCGAACTGCGCGACGGATTGCGGCAAGTGCAACGTGTGCGGCGACGGCCAGTGCGTGGCGCCCGCGGAGACGTGCACCAATTGCCCCACGGACTGCAAGGTCGGCTGCACGCCGTGTGGCGATGGCAAGTGCGACATCCTGGGCACCGAAAGCTGCAGTGCGTGTCCGGTAGACTGCGGCGCCTGCCCGAAGACCTGCCAGCCTTTGCCCACCGGCACGACTTGCGGGACCGTGGTGAAGGGGTCGATCAATGGCCCGGGATCCACACAGGCCATCAGCACTTGGACCTGCCTGCCGGGCAATCACGCCGGCAAGGAGATGGCGTACACCTTCACCGCGACCTGCAGCGGCCTCGGGTACGCCAAGGTAGTCCGGGACGTGGGCACGACGGGCAATATCGACGTGTTGGTGGTCGACCCCAGCAAGGCCTGCGACGGCACGAGTTGCATGGCCTTCGCGCAAATGCTCAGCGGTGGCACGGCGGTGGCGAGTTTCGCCGCGGAGAAGGGCAAGACCTACCAGGTAGTGCTGGACTCGACGCAAGGGGCCACCGCGAGCTACACGCTGACGACGCAATGCTTCGGTTGCACGGAAGGCTGCGGCAACCAGACCTGCGAAGCGGCAGAAACGTGCAGCAACTGCAGCGTGGACTGCGGCTTGTGCACGGGCTGCGGCGACAAGGTGTGTGGTGGAACCGAGTCGTGCCAGACCTGCCCCGGCGACTGCGGCGGCTGCGCGTACTGCGGCGATGGCAAGTGCAACGTGGGCGAGGACTGCAAGGCGTGCGTGAAGGACTGCGGCGCGTGCGCCTCGAGCTACTGCGGGGACAGCAAATGCGACGTGGCAACAGAGACCTGCACGAGTTGCGCCAAGGACTGCGGCGCGTGCCCGGTGTCGACGACGGGGTGCGCGGCGAGCGACAAGCCCGGATGTGGGGGGTGTGCCTGCGAGGCTTGCGTTTGTGCGCTCGATGACTACTGCTGTGCCGGGAAGTGGACGCAGTATTGTGCGGGGTTGTGTAAGGGGCAGTGTGGAGGGAAGTGTCCGTAGAGCGGCGGCTCTTTCGCTTTCCTTGGGACTCTGTTGCCAGGGTGTCTGTTAATTCAATGGCTTATTCGCTTCCACACGAGGAGGAACCAGCTCTCAGGGGCACGCTACGCGCTACCCCTGACGCAGTTTCCTCCTCGTGGCTCCTCCTCCTTGTCACACCCCTCGCTCCGGGCGGCCAGAGGTACTCTGCGGCATTCGGGGCAGTGCAAACGAAGGCCGTGGTTGCGTTTGTGCCGACCCACTCGGTGGCAAGGTCGTACTGCACTAGTAGCCGAAATCCGAAGTTCGCACCGGGATCGACAGCTAGATATTCTGCCGGCGGCTGAAGCCGCGCCTAGATTTGCGAAGCCCCGCCGCCGCGGGGCTGAGAGGTCTTCGACTCGTCGTCGGGCCTATAGCAATCACGTGACCCAGCCCGGCGAAGGCCGGGCTTTGTAAGGGTAGGCGCGGCTTCAGCCGCCGGCCCATCACCCGCGGATGTGACCCACGTAACCCGGAGCGTACTTGGGAATTGTCGTACTAGCTGCCGTCGTACAGCCCGCAAGGCAACCCGATCGAGCGGGTCTGGCTGAATTTGCATCACAACCTCACGCGAAACCACCGTTGCACCGCAATCGGCTCGCTGGTCGACGACGCGCTGCACTACCTGGACCACTACGACGGTCGGGGGAGCCCGGGCGGCCACAGGGCGCGGAGGCCCGTGTCAATATAGCGCGACTGTAGCGGATCGAGGATCAGGCGTTTAGGCAGGCCGACGCCCGCGTGCAGTTCCTCTACCGTGACTCCGGCCCGCTGCGCATCGGCCGCCACCGGCGCTGGACACAGGCGGCAGGTCGTCCGAAGTTTCGGGCCGTTCGCACGCGATACACAAGCAAGGTTGAGCTATTGTAGATCTGCGACCTCTAGATAGCTCGCAGCGATCACGGATTCCTTCCCGGATCGGCGAGGCTGTTGCGCCCGGGAGCCTCCACGCCGATCGGAACGTTGGTGACCAAGCGTTGCACTATTTGCTTGCCAACGCCTGCGAGACCACGGTAGGCTCCTTACTCAGCAGAGCCTGGGCCTTCCGCCTG
>CAYHHL010000226.1:0-9279 GCA_964356325.1 uncultured Enterobacteriaceae bacterium
GCTATTTCGAGCGCATAGCGCTCGAAGCTGCCGAAGGACCTCTTTACGGGACTACTCGTGGCCAGTTCGGTTCCGGCCACGGCCCCGGTTCCGGCTCCGGTTCCGGCTCAGGGCGGGTCTGACGCTCCGTTGTCGCTCTATGACCCGCCCGTTTTCGAGGAATCGAAGCTATCCGCTTCTCAGCCCTCGAAAACGGCCACGGCTCTCGGACCTGCAACGTCCTCCGTTGGACAATCGCCCGGACCGCTCCTACGTTCTCGCCATGCACTTGCGCGCCGTTGCACGGCCGGCAAAGTAGGGCGGGCATTGCGGGTAGGTAAAAGATTCGCGCACGGAATTCAAGCAATCCAGCAGGTTAACTTTTTACACGTGTAAAGAGTAGACCTCATCCAGAACCGCACCCGGCGCTTCCTGGCGCCTGCCGAGGCTGTGCGGGCTCGCGGGCCTGTCAGGCGTGCCTGGGGCGGCTTGGCCCCGGCGCTGTACGCCAGATCGCGGCATTTGTCGCTGAGTCACGAACACCTCTGAGTACGGCGTGTTTGCCGTCGTCAGAGGTTGGCCATGGCCACTGTCAGCTACACGCGCCGCACGCCCGAGCAAGGCGTGCTTTACCGGGCCTTTGTCCGGGAGTGGCCGAGCGTGCGCGCTATGAGCCGGGCTGCCAATGATGGTGGGGGCTTGCCGGATTTCATCGAACTGGCGGTGGATCACTTCTTGAGATGCGGCATCCTCGGACATGGTTTTGTCCACGCAAAATGCGACAGCTGCGAGCAGTCGATCGTGGTGGCGTTTTCGTGCAAGCAGCGTGGGATCTGCATCCCCACTTTCGCCGTGACATTTAGTCACGACTCATTCGCTACGCTCACCGTGGGGGCCCCTCCTGTGACGGGAAGCGGATGACGGAAATCGCTGCGCATTTGGTCGACGAGGTGATTCCTGAGGTCCCGGTTCGGCAATGGGTTTTGCCCTTTCCGCACGATATCCGCTACCTCCTTGCGTGGAATTCGCCGCTGCGTGCGGCCGTGCTCAGCGTCCCCGCTTTCGCCGTGACATTGAGTCACGGCTCACTCGCTGCGCTCGACACGGGGGCCCCTCATGCGTGCGCTGGAAGCCCACTACCGCAGGCAGGCGCTGGCGCAGGGCGGGCAAGACCCTAAGTACGCAGCGATTTCGGTCGCGCAACGGTTCGATGGAGCGGCGCGGCTCAACGTCCACTGGCATGTGCTGTGCGCGGACGGCGCCTGGGTACAATCTGGTGACGACCTGCAATTCGTGCCCGCGCCACCGTTGCAACAGGAGGTGGTAGAGCAGGTTTTCGCCGACGTCCTGCGCCGCATCGATCGCCAGCTCGGGCGGCTGCTGGCCGATCCCGACGAGGAACCGCGCGACAAGCTGAGCCAGCGCGAGCCCGCCTTTGCCGCGCTCTTGCGCAACGCCATGCTCGGAAACCAGGCGGCTGGCAAGGACGCCGGCAAGCCGCAGCGGGTCGAGCTCGGCAAGGGGCCGCTGCTGGTCAAGCCGCATGGGCGGAACTGCTGTCAAATGAACGGCTATTCCTTGCACGCCAATACCACGGTGGCGCCGCTGGACCGCGAGAGCCTGGAGAAGCTGTGCAAGTACGTGTGTCGTCCGGCGATCGCCGCGAGCCGAATGGAACAGGTCGATGCCCAGACCATTCGGATTTCACTCAAGAACGAATGGGCAGGCGGTGTCCGAGCCGTCCTACTCTCGCCGCGTGACCTGGTGATCCGGGCGCTGGCCCAGATTCCTCTCCCGAGAAGGGCAAGCGTACATTATCACGGATGTTTTGCTCCAAACGCTCGCGCTCGCGCGCAGGTGGTGCCTGCGGGCGCCAAGCCGAAATCGCGGCGCAAGAAGCATGCCCTGAGCGCAGTCGAAGGGTCGTCCGAGGAGCGCGACGAGAGCACGAAGATGACGTGGGCGCAATGTCAGAAGCGGGCATTTTTATGGGACGTTCTAGCTTGCAAGTGCGGCGGACGGCGCAAGGTTATCGCGGCGGTGCAGGACAAGCAGGAAATCGAACGGTTTCTGCAGCACTTGCAGCTCTGGCCGGACGCCAAGGACATCGTGGCGATCTGCGGGCCGCCGGAGCTGTTCGCGGCGCTGGAGGTCGAATCCCTTGATCCTTGGGACGATATCGACGCTCCACAACCGCTGGACTGGGTGGCGTAGCGTTGCCGGTCATCGAACGGATCGGCCAGGCTCGGGGCGGGAGGAATTCCGGGCTGGGCGGGAAGTCCATGTTCAGACGCTGGAATAAGGCGTGCTTGACGGCGCAGGTGCGGTGGCGTAGACGTGGAATCAGCGCTTTGCGCAGCCGCCGGAGGGTCTGGTGGCGGGTGGCGGGCGCCAGCGGCGGGAGCGCATGAGCGACCATGGCCGTTTGCTGTTCTTCTATGACCCTCCCCTTGTCAAGCGACTTCTCGCGCCCATTCTCATCGCGGCTTCGGCGGCCACTTCCGGGTCTGACCGGCCCGTTTCATGAGGAGCGATCCCGAGCGGATCCGCAACCTTCTATCCGGCGCGGCGGGATCCGCCGCTACCACAATGCTGCTTGCGTGGAATCACGCGCGAAAGAACCGGCGGGCGGGCGCCCAATCTACAAGAGTCGGTCGACGTTGCGACCAAAGAACCGCACGAGCGCCCGCACCGGCCGGACTCGGGCAGCAGCCTGCCGAGTTCTGCGATGACTTGTGACGAAGTAGAGTTTCCACCTCCGCAAGACTTCAAAGGGTTTGCCTTGGTTCTAGGCCATCGCCGGTTTGGCCATCTTGGCCAGCAGTCCAGGCATCGCCCCGCGCGGCCGCGGCAGGCTGATTTTGTGAGTCTCCGCTTTGAGTTTCGCCCCCGGCGGCACCACACCCTGGGTCGCGTACCGCCACAGCGCAATCAACAGTTTGCGCGCGACCGCGACGATGCCTACCCGCCTGGAACGCTTGGACGTTTCGCCATACCGCCCGCGGTACCAGCCCGCCAGGTCGCTGTCGGGCTGGTACCGCAGCCAATCCCAAGCGAGTTGCACCAGCAGTGCCCGCAGCGGTCCGGAACCCGCCTTGCTGATGCCCTGGTCGCGGTCCATCGTACCGCTGGCAAACGGCGTCGGCGCCAGGCCCACGAAGGCCCCGAGTTTCTTGCCATTCTCGAATGTCCGCCAGCCGAACAGTTCGTGCGCCAGGGTCGACGCACCGATCGGGCCGATGCCAAGCAACCGTTCGAGATCATGCGACACTTGTTGCGTGGGCGTCTGGGGTTTCTGCACCTGGCGCGCCCGCTGATCTTCGAGCTTGCACAGGTCGCGGTCCATGTTTTCGAGCTGGCCGCAGAGAATCTGCAGTTCCATGCGCAGGACCGGCGGCAAGGGCTTGCCGTCACCGGTGCGCATCTCCTCGAAATGCTGCGGCATGTCGGTGCGGTAGCTGGCGTCGATGCCACGACTCCAGAGCAGCGACTGCACGCGCATGGCGAGCGACCGACGAACACTGGCAAGCGATTGCAGCAACCTTCCAAGTTCACGGGCATCTTCGGCCTCGATGGATGGCACTGCCACCGCCTGCAGGGCACGCACTCCGGTGGCGTGATGGATGAGCAGTTCGAGCAGCGCGCGGGCGTCGATGGCGTCGTTTTTCTTGTGCTTCGCCTTTCGGTCCAGGAGGATGCTCGCCGGGTCGATGACCATGCACTTGATGCCGGCGTCATCCAGCCAGCGGGCGAGCCAGAAGCCGTCGCGGCCGGCCTCGTAGACCGCGTAGACAGGCGCATCGTCAGGCAGTCGAAACCGCGCGCGCGCCTTGGCGATCTCGTCGAGCAGCGTAGTCTTGCCGACGTCGAGGTCGGTGCGTACGACCTTGACCTCGCGCTTGATCTTGCCTCCGTCGCTGGCCGCGAACTGCCAGGAATCACGCCCCATGTCGAGCGCGATGTACAACACGGTGCCGGTCAGGCTAGACTGCGCGGTGGAGGTGGCCTGGGTCATGTCTGTCTCCTTGGTGATGAACCGTTTCGCGCATTCACGGGCCCCGAGCCCGCGCGCGGCTGCAGCGTGACCCAGCCACCGCCGCATCGCCAGCCCTTGGCGTCAGCAAGGGGCCCGATGGCTTCCCCCGCGGATTCCAAAGGGGAAGCCCCTTTGGCGCCAGGCCGCGTAGGCCAGAGCGGGCCGGCTGGCGGTGTTCATAGCATCTACGCGCTACGCGCTTGAGCTTGGCTTGGCCATGTACATAGCAGTTCGGAGATACAAGGATCTGCACACGATGGCCCTTGGAAGTCTTATCCGCCTATCCGCACAAGGTGACTTCATGCGTTCATTGAGCTTCTTGGTGGCGACGTCGACTCTCGTTGTCGCCTGTGGCAGTGCAAAGAGCGGCAGCGGGTCAGCAGGCGCGGACGCGGGCCAGCCATCCACCGATGCTGCCATCGCCGGGGAAGATGCCGCCGCTGCGGGACTGGTGCCAGACACGACGCTCACCGCACACCCGGCTGAACTCGCCAACTCTGCGGAGGCGACCTTCGCATTCACATCGACCACGCCAGCGGTTGTCTTTCAGTGCCGCATGGGCGGCACCCCGTTTGCCGACTGCACCAGCCCATGGACGGTGACCGGCTTGAAGGACGGCGCGCAGACCTTCGCCGTGCGCGCCGTCGCCGGTGGCTTGCCCGATCAGAGCCCTGCAATGTTCGCCTGGACCGTCGATACGACGCCACCGAACATCAATACTTTGCGCATCAACCTTGGTGCGCCTCGGGCCTTGAGTCCGCATGTGCTCGTCAGCCTCGCAGCGCCGACAGCCGCGTGGCTGGAGGTGGGTGCCGATGCCACCCTGACCGGGGCGAACTGGCAGCCGTTCCAGGAGAGTATCCTCTGGGATTTGCCAGTCGGAGATGGCGGCAAGATCCTTTGGGCACGGACTCGTGATGAGGCGGGCAACGTCTCGGACCCAAAATCCGCGAGCATCGTCCTAGATACCGGCGCCGATCCCACGCCCATTCCACTTCTGGGACCGGCGCCACCGGTTGCAGAGGACCCAGGAGCTGGGGCGCTCTATGCGACCGATCGCATCATCCTGTCGCTTGCTGAAGGAATTTCTCCGTCAGTGCTTGCCGACAAAGCACTGTCGGGCCTGGGCGCCGTTGTCCTGGCCGGGCTGCCGGAACTTCGCGTCTATGTGCTGGCGTGGCCACACCCGGTCGACGTGGACGCCCAGTCGGCGACAGTCGCTGCTTGGCCGGAAGTCCAATGGGCGGAGCGAGAAGGCCTGACGCGCGCGGATGCGCTCCCCGCAGGTCACCCGAACGACGGCAAGTACCTCGCGGGCGAGCAGTGGGGACTGAAGCTGATCGGTGCCATCGATGCATGGAACTACCTATCGGAGAAGGGGATTCCGTACGGGTCGAAGCAGGTTCGCGTTGCAATCATCGACACGGGCTGCGAGAAGAATCATCCAGACTTGGCCGCGAATCTGGATGTGGGTGACTACACGGGCATTCCGGCCAATCTCAACCAACTTTTGCCCGGCGACCCGAAGCTGTGGCCAGGTCCCTTGGTCGTAGATGGCAAGTTGAACGGCCATGGAACCCACGTTGCGGGCATCATTGGTGCTGTTGCCGACAATGGCATGGACAACGGTGTGATCGGCGTGGCGGGCAACGTAACGCTCTCACCGATCCTCGCAGCACAGGCCATACCGTCTAAGGGCAGCAGCGATGCGTGGTTCGGGGCGTACGAGGTCCTTGAATCCGTCTACCGCGCCGCTGCAATAGGCGCGGATGTTGTGAACATGAGCTTCGGACTGAACAACTCGAACCTATCGGTCCGCGCCATAACGTTCGCAGCGAAAGCGCGCAAGGGCCTTGGCATGGTCGTCGTCCAGGCAGCCGGGAACTGGGCTCCACCCGCGCCGTGCGAAGCGACGGAAGGTGTATACGCACCCGCCGCGGTCACTGAGATGATCATTATCGTTGCCGCGGTGGACAAGAACGCAAAGAAATCGGCATTTTCAAAATACTCCTCCAACGTCCATATTTCAGCACCGGGGGGCTCGCTGTCAGCTTGTGACGCGCAATCTGGATCAGGTGACATCCTGTCGACCGTGCCCGGCGGAACGTCCAACTATATGGCCGGCACGTCCATGGCCACGCCGCACGTCGCGGGCGCTGCGGCGCTCATCCTGTCACTCGACTACGCATTGAATGGCAAGCGAGATCTCACCGCCGCGGACGTCAAGCAGATCCTGATGAAAAGCGCGAAGCCGATTGACGCGATGAACCCGGGGTTCGAGGGCAAGCTCGGCGCCGGATTGCTGGATGTCGGCGCGGCTGTGAAGCTCGCTGCCTGCTGGAAAGGCATGCTCGCGTGCGACGACGGCAACGCCTGCAACGGCGCAGAAACGTGCGCCAATGGTGCCTGCATCGCCGGGGTGGCGATGAACTGCAAAGACGGCAACCCGTGCACCGATGATAGCTGCGACAAGGATGGCCTCTGCTTCCATGTTGCCAACTCGGCCGTGTGCGACGACGAAGACGCATGTACCGCCGTCGACCTGTGCCAAGCCAATGTCTGCATGGCCGGCGCGGCGCAGAACTGCGACGACGGCAACGCGTGTACGATCGACGGGTGCGATGCGGCGACGGGGAAGTGTACGCATAAGAGTGCGAGCGGCGGATGCAACGACGGCAACGCCTGCACGAAGGGCGATGCGTGCGCGGCGACCGTCTGCGCGGGCAAGGGAGCGGTGAGCTGCGACGACGCCAACCCGTGCACGAACGACGCCTGCGACCCTGCCGTCGGGTGCAGCCACGCGAACAACACGGCGCCGTGCAGCGACGGGAACATCTGCACCGACGGCGATGTGTGCAAGGGAGGCGTCTGCGCCGGCGCGTCAATGACCTGCGACGATGCCAACGCGTGCACCGAAGACCTCTGTGCCAAAGGGGCCGGGTGCGTGCACGCCACCTTGTTCGCCGGAACATATGGCGGCGCCAATGACGATGAAGCGGCCAGCGTCGTCGCGCTCCAGGACGGTTTCGTTGTCGCGGGGTTCACGAACTCCAAGGGTGGAGGCAAGTACGATGGCTGGGTGGTTCGCGTGGACGCGCAGGGAAAGAAACTCTGGGACAAGACGTTCGGCGGCGCAAAGGACGAAGAGTTCTGGTCGATCGTGCCGTTCCAGGACGGACTTGTCTGCGCGGGGTCCACGGTGTCCAAGGGGGCCGGCCAAGATGACTTCTGGCTTGTTCGCCTGGATAGCCAGGGTACGCAGCTCTGGGAGAAGACCTATGGCGGTAGCTACTCGGATCACGCCTACGGCTTGGCTGCGCTCGCCGACGGTTTCGCCATCGTGGGCGGAACGGTGTCCAAGGGTGCTGGCAACGGCGACTTCTGGCTCGTTCGGACCGATGCGCAAGGCGTGAAGCTCTGGGACAAGACCTTCGGCGGGGCCCAGCAAGATCAGGCGACCGCGGTCGCCGCATTGTCCGACGGCTTCGCGATCGTCGGCCTGACGACATCGATGGGCGCTGCCGGCGTCGACATCCTGCTGGTCAGGACCGATGCCAACGGAAACAGCTTGTGGAACAAGACGTACGGCGGAGCGGGGGACGAGGAAACCTGGGTGATCAAGAGCGTTGGCGAGGGGTTTCTGATTGGCGGC
Organism: uncultured Enterobacteriaceae bacterium; assembly: GCA_964356325.1. GTDB lineage: Bacteria > Myxococcota_A > UBA9042 > UBA9042 > UBA9042 > CAYHHL01. The sequence continues at coordinate 7,668 of CAYHHL010000226.1, forward strand.
AAGACCAACTCCAAGGGGGCCGGCGGCGATGACATCTGGCTGGTGAAGACGGACCTTGCCGGCAACAAGGTGTGGGACAAGACCTACGGCGGTCCGGCGGACGACTACTTGTACGGCATCGCCATCCTTCCCGACGGACTGGCCTTGGCTGGCATTACGTCGACCAAAGGCGTGTCCGGGTGGGACGGCTGGCTGGCTGGCACCGATTTGGGTGGCCACCTGAACTGGGAGCGCAAGCTCGGCGGGACCGGCTCGGACGGCGTGAGCAGTCTACTGGCCACGCCGCACGGCCTTGTCCTGACCGGCTTTAGCGACTCGACCGGCGCCGGCGGGAACGATGCCTGGCTCGTGCGCACCGACCTGTGGGGGCACGCCACGTGCGCCGAAGCTGGCGTTTGCTTTGGCGGACCTCCGCCAGCCGGCTGCGAAGACGGCGATGCCTGCACGACCGAGCTTTGCAATGCCGTGGTCGGCTGCACGGCCGGCGCGCCGCTCAGTTGCGATGATGGCAATGACTGCACCGTGGATACCTGCAATGCGGTGAACGGGGCCTGCACGCACAAGGCGCTGGATGGCAGCGAGGTGTGCAGCGACGGGAAAGCGTGCACGATCGGCGATTGGTGCGCGGCCGGTGTTTGCCAGGCGGGGGCCGCCAAGGTGTGCACGGGGACGGACATGTGCGTGGCAGGCGTGTGCAAGGCGCCACCAGAGGGCATGGTGTTGATTCCAGATGGGACATTCTGGATGGGGTGCAATCCGAGCAAGGATGCAGTCTGTGCCGAAAACTACAACAACTACTACGTCGACGAAGGTCCGCAGCACAAGGTGACGCTGTCGGCGTACTACATGGACGTGACCGAAGTTACCGTGACGCAGTACAAGGCATGCATGGCAGCGGGCGCATGCACCGCGCCGAGCGCCAATTGGTCCTTCTGCAACTCGGGTGTAAGCGGCAAGGAGCAGGACCCCGTGAACTGTGTGGATTGGACGCAGTCGCGGCAGTACTGCCAGTGGCGCGGGGCGGGCTTCGATCTGCCGACTGAGGCGCAGTGGGAGATGGCCGCGCGCGGCGATTGCGCGAAAAACGGCTCGACGGCCAGCGACCCGAACTGCAAGTCCGCGATGCGGACCTATCCTTGGGGAGAGACAGCAGCGACATGCACTTACGCGGTCACCCACATCAACGGTGGCATCGGCTGCAACGCTGGCGGGACGTGGCCGGTCGGGTCCAAGCCAGCGGGCGACAGTCCATATGGATTGCACGACATGGCCGGCAATGTCAGCGAGTGGACGCGGGACTGGTACGGCAACTACTTGGCGAAGGATCAGACCGATCCCACAGGGCCAGCCAGCGCCTTTGGCTGGGTCTACCGTGGCGGGGATTTCGGCGGCAACGGCATCAGCGTGCGGTCCGCCGGGCGCGATTGGGGCAACGCGTCCACAAATGACTCCGCGCACGGGGTGCGTTGTTCTTGGTCGAAACCCTAGCCTGAACTCCCCCCCGCGCGCCAGCGCGGAATTCCTCCCGCCCCGAGCCTGGCCGATCCGTTCGACCAGCGGCAACGCTACGCCACCCAGTCCAGCGGTTGTGGAGCGTCGATATCGTCCCAAG
>CAYHHL010000227.1:0-9272 GCA_964356325.1 uncultured Enterobacteriaceae bacterium
CCTCAGCCGGCGCAGGCCGGCTTTGCAACTTGAGGCGCGGCTTCAGCCGCCGGCGCCCGTTCTGCGTCGGACTACTAGTTCTGCGTGAGCGGCGTCGCATCGGCCGGCAAGTGCGCCAGGTACTGGAACGCTTCCTCGCCCAGCAGGTGCGCCTGCAACTTGCCGTCCGGACTGTACAAATCCAGCACCGGCAAGCCCGACGCGTCCGGCAGCATCGCCTCCCATTGCGCGCGGTCCCACTCGGTGGCATCCAGCCGCTTCACCGCGACCGTGGCGGCATGGCTCTGGGCGTAGGCCTCGAGTTGCCGGCCCAGCCGCGTGCACGGCTCGCACCACGTAGCCCAGTAGTCGATGAGCGTCCACTTGCCCGGCACCAGCAACGCCAGCACTTCCGGGCGGTTCGAGGGCTCGCCGAGCTTGGGCGCCTTGGCCGGATCGACTCGCGGCTTGGCCGTCGCCACCACCGGTCGCGGTCCGCCGCCGAACAGGCCACCCAGCGAGACGTAGAAGGCTTCGTTCGGCACCAGTTGGAAGAAGCTGTCCTCGCCCGAGTTCGCGTCGCGCCACACCGGCAAGCGCGCGGAAACACTGACGTAGAACATGTCCGTCAGGCTCGCCACCAAGGTCGGCGTGACGGTCAGGAAGTGCCCGCCGATCTCCTTCTTGAACTCTTCCGTGCCATCCTGCAGCGTTTGCGAGGCCTTGGCGCGGAACTGGTACTCGCCCGACAGCACCGCCGTCAGCCGTTGCGGCAGCCAGGCCTGCGCTATCGGCAGCGACCAGCGCACGCCCGCCGACCCGCGCACCTCGTTGCCCCACATCAGGCCGCCGGGGGCCGCCACGGTCGGAATGCGCAGTCCGGTCGAGGCGATCAACGCCCAGGAACTGTTCAGGTCTTGCGAGGCATCGGCATCGGCCAGCAGCCACCACGTGCCGCGACCCACCGAGAAGGTGTCGCTCTGGCTGCTGGTGTTGTACAGGCCGGTCGGTGCCGCCACGCCAGCGGTCAGCGCGAGCCGGATCGGGCCTCTCCAGCCCAGCACGGCACCGACGTCCTGGCGCAGGCGCACTTCGACGTCGCCCAGGCCGTTGTCCGTCTTGGCCACGTCCTTGTAGATGCTGGCGTGCCACAGCGAGGCGAACGGCAGCGTGACGGTGAGGCCGGTCCCGAACGGCGCGTCCAGCCCGAGGCTGGCAATCAGCAGGTTCAGGCGCATCCTCAGCTCGTCGACGTTGGCCGTCTCGGAACTGCCCTTGAATACGCGATCCGCGGAAGTGTAGCCGTAGAGCAGACTTGCGCGACCCCGCCACGCTTGCAACCGCGTGCCGGCTTCGAGGCTGCTGGAGAGGTCAGCGTCTCCCACCGGGAGCGACGGGCTGCTTCAACTCGCGCACTGGGCCATCGCGGGGCCCGAAGCGGTCAGGACGCAACCCATCGTCAGCAGCAAAGCGACGAGAACAGAACGAAAAGTCATGGTGTCCACAGTCCGGGAACGACGGACTTGATGTACGCGACGGTGCCCTGGGTCGGCTGGCCGTTGAGCCGGTTCAGGACCACGCGCGAATTGGCGTCCAGCACGAAATTCACCGGCGGTGCCACGCTCTTGTACGTATTGTCCGGCGAGGCCAACTGGACGGTCTGACCGTCGGGATCGATGACCGTCGCGCCCTGGGCCTTCAGCGGCTTGATCCACTTCTTCATGAGGAAGTCCAAGGTCGGCTTCTCGCCCGCGGTCGTGTTGTCGTACAGCACCTGCACGATGACGACGCCCTTGGGACCCAGCGTGGCCATGTCCTTCTTGAAGACCTTGGTCTCCTCGCGGCAGTAGTAGCACCAGCCTGCGGAAATCGTGAACAAGATGTTGTTCTTGTGGTCAGGCGTGCCTACCTCGCCGCCGTAACGGCCGGTGTCGCTGAAGTCCGAGAGCTTGATCAGTTCGGGTGATTCGTCGGTCAAGTCCAAGTTGCCGTTGGTGTCGTAGTAGCCCACGAAGGCGAAGTCCGGCATCACGTCGTAGTTCTTCTTGGTGAACACGTGAGTCAGTGACTTCACGCAGGATTGCTTGTTCGGCAAGCATTGTTTGGCGACGGCGCCCTTGGCATCCTTGGCGCCCACGTCGGCGCAGCCGTAGCCCGTGGGGCACTTGCCGGCGGCGTCGCACCGCTTCGAACAGAAGTTCTCGCCGGTGCCGGGGTGGTGCAAGCACGCGCCCTCGCCGTCTTCACCGCAGTTGCTGGCGCGGGGATTGCACGGCTGGCACGCGCTGCCGTCGCCCATGCACATGCCGCTCTTGGGCACGCACGCGAACCCGACGTCGCCGAGGTCGGTGCAGGCGGCATACGGCGGGCATTCCGTGCTCTTGGCGGTGCAGCCGTGCGTGCAGTACTTCTGGCCGCTGCCGTCGACATCCAGGCACAGGCCGCCCGCGCCGCACTGGTCCGCGGTCACGCACGTTTCGCAAAACCCGCGCGCCACGCAGGCGCTGCTGCCGTCCTTGGCGACGTGGCACGTGGTCGCCACCGGGCATTCGAGATCCTTGTCGCACATCGGCGTGCACAGCGACGTGCCGGATTCGAAACCGGGCAAGCAGTCCAAGCCGTCGCCGCAGGTGAACGCGCCCGCGGCGCCGTTGCCCCCGCAGAGTTCGCCGGCACCCTTTGGATACACGCGCTTGTAGCAGATCGAACGCACGCCGTCGTCCGTCGTGCAGTCCTCGTCCTTGGCGCAATCGGCCCCGGTCACACAGGTCTTGACGCTGGCGATGGGCGGGATGTCGGCGGTGCTGCCGGCGTCCTGCTTGCTGTTGCCCTGGCCGGCCTGGATGTCGGTGTTGGCCGCGCTGACGTTCTGCGCCGGGCCGCTGGCACCCGCCTGGCAGGCGGCGGCACTGAAACAGACGACGGCGAACGTCAACCTGCGGAGGATGTGGCTGGGCATGGTATTCCTTGGCGCGACGGGCAAGAGAGTCTGGACAGGCGAACGACTTCATGGAAGGCGCGCGCACATGACGCGGCAGTACGCCAGCAAAGCGCAACAGCATAGGCTGGCAGGCGCGGTGGGTGCAAGCGCAAAAGGCCTCGGCTGGTTGCAGCGACCGGTGCGGCGGCCTACCCTGGCGCGGCGCGACCTGGGCAAGGGGCAGCGGCGCGGAGGCGAGATGGCAGACGTTGAGCTGGTGCGGTTGTCCAAGCTCATGGCGACACGCGGGATTTGTTCACGGCGCGAGGCGGACGACTACATTTCGCGCGGTCTCGTGATCGTCGACGGCGTGCGCATCGACACGCTGGGTACGAAGGTGCGGCCCGACTCGGCCATCGCGCTGGACCCGCAAGCGACCAAGCAACAGCGTGAACTCGTGACGATCCTGTTGAACAAGCCGGTGGGCTGGGTGTCGACGCAGCCCGAGCAGGGCCACCACGCGGCGATCGAGTTGATCGTGGCGCAGAACCAGGACCCCGATTTTGCCGGCATGACGCTCCGACGTGAACACTTGCAGGGGCTTGGCCCAGCGGGGCGGCTCGACATCGAAAGCAAGGGTCTGCTCGTGTTCACGCAAGACGGCCGGATCGCGCGGATGCTGATCGGCGAGGACTCGGACACGGAGAAGGAGTACCTGGTGCGCATCGAAGGCGAACTGCCGGCAGAGCAGCTGCAGCGGCTGCGTCACGGTTTATGGTTGGACAACCGCGCGTTGCGACCAGCGATCGTCGAATGGGTGAACTACGACCAGTTGCGCTTCGTGCTCCGCGAAGGGCGCAAGCGGCAGATCCGCCGCATGTGCGAGGCCGTGGGTCTGCGCGTCACCGGCCTGAAGCGGGTGCGAATCGGCGCGGTACGGTTGGGCAAGCTGGCCGAAGGGAAATGGCGATTCCTGCGTCCGGGCGAGCGGTTCGACGCACCCTATGATGCCAGACAATAGCGGCGGCCCGCTCGGGATGGGCCTTGCGGCAAGCAGCATAGGCGGTTACGGTCCCGGGCGTGCCCTTCGCAGCGTTTCTTCCCCATGCTGCGGACACCAAAGGCCTGTCGCGTGACCCACGTCCTGTTTTGCCTGCCCACCGTCGATTTCGATCCGACCGAAGTGGCCACGCCCTGGCATCGCTTTCGTGAAGCCGCCTTCAAGGTCACGTTCGCGACCGAGCGGGGCGAAGTGGCGGCCTGCGATCCGAAGATGCTGACCGGACCGCTGTTCGGCAAGCTCGGAGCCAAGCCTGACGCCATCGAGCGTTACGAGCGGATGGTGCAGAGCCAGGAGTTTCAGCGTCCCGTGGCGTGGTCGGGCGTCGATCCACTGCAGTACGATGCGCTGGTGCTGCCCGGCGGCCATGCGCAAGGCATGAAGCCCTATCTCGAAAGCGAGTTGCTGCGCGAGGTCGTGCGCGGCTTCTTCCGATTGGACAAGGCAGTGGGTGCCATCTGTCATGGCGTGATCGTGCTCGCGCGGACCACGGAGCCAACGACTGGCAAGAGCGTGCTGCATGGGCGCAAGGTCACGGCATTGCTGAAGACCTTGGAACAGGCAGGGTACTGGTCCACGCGGTGGAAGCTGGGCAACTACTTCCGCACCTATCCTGAGTACGTGCAGGACGAAGTGGTGCGCAACCTGGCGAGCAAGAAGGATTTCAACACCGGCAAGGCGGCGTGGCTGGCCTTTGCCGTGCGCGATCGCAATCTGGTCACGGCGCGCTGGCCCAAGGATGCCGAACTGTTCGCCGCTGAACTGGTTCACGTCCTGACGGGCGGCCTCGTTTAGCGCCCTACTTCGGAGCCGAACATGAGCCGTCGCAATGAGCCGGTGCACAAGAAGACCGCGGATGTCCTGGCAGATCTGTGGACCGGCCATCGCGAGGCGGGCTACTCTGGCGCCCAGAGCCAGCGCAAATACCTGGAGCGGGCGTTCGCGGGCCAGCACAGCATGCCCAACATCGTGAAGTTCTTTGCGTACGACCTGCTGGCCGAGGCGTGTCAGCAATGCGAGGAGCCGGAGCGCGCGGTGGAAGCCGTCGAGCAGGCGCGCAAGTACCTGCCGGTGGCGCAAGAAGAAGCGCCGCGCGAGCTGCAGCAATACCTGCCGCAAATTCGCTGCTTCGAGGTGGGCATCGGCGTGGCGACCGACGAGGGCCGCTTCGAGGACGCGCTGGCACTGTGCGAAGAAGCCGTGGCTTTGGGCCTGGGTGCGGTGTACGAGCGCAAGGCGGACTCGATCCGGCGGATGGTCTAGCGTGGTAAAGGCTTGCTGGCTCGTCAAGCCGCTGCTCGTCATGGTCATGCTGCTTGCCGCGCCGGCGCGCGCTGACGACTGGCTCGTGCCGCAAGGCCGTGAAACCCAAGCCATCGCCCTGCTGCAAGACGTCGGTTTCGAAAAGACTCTGCCGGGCGGATTCACCTGGGATTCCATTGGCCTGGCCAAGGACCACGTCGACTACTCGCTGCACCGCGTGGGCCAACCGGGGGCGCCGCCACTCGCGACCCTGACACTGCTGCCCAAGGAACGGGCCCAGCCAGGCGATCGCGCGGGCCAGGTCTTCGCGCTGCACGTGCAGGTTCGCGATCCTGTGGCACAACCGTACGTTGAACCGGCGATCCGCAGCATCCTGGCCCACGAGCACGCGGACTTCTTCCAGCGCGTGGTGACGCCGGCCGATCCGCTCGGGTTCGTGCTGACCATCGCCTTCGGACTGCTGGTCGCGTGGTCGCTTTTGTTGGCGATCTGGCTGACTTGGAGCCGCGCTTGGCATCGCGTCGCGCTGCGCTTCCAGCCCAACCACCTGTTGCCCGCGGTGCTGCAGGGCGTGATCTTCGCCTACTGGGCCACGCGCGCGCCGGCCGTGTACGAACAACTGCCTAAAATCGCACTGCAACTGGCGTTCGCTTACTGCCTGGACTTCCTGCTCGGCATGACCCTCAAGAAGCGCTGGAACGCCACTTTCGCGCCGGTGCCGGTGGTGCTGTCCGCCAATCTTTTCGTGTGGTTTCCGCCGGGCGCATTCCACCTGTCGCTGCTGGTCATCGCGGTCGGCCTGGGCGCCAAGTGGCTGATCCAGCGAGAAGGCAAGCACATCTTCAATCCCTCGGCGCTGGGCGTCGCGGTGGTCGGGCTGTACTGCCTGTTGGTGCCGGACACCGGGCGCTTCGAGGACATCTCGCACCTGCTGGACCAGCGCGGCATGATGCCGCTTCTTCTGGCGTTGGCCCTGGTTGCGCAATTGCGGGTGCCGATCGTGCTGGTGACGCTGCCGGCGGTGCTGGTGCTGCTCGCGCTCAAGTACGGCGGCGCCTACCACGTCGTCTATCCCTTCTGGCCCGGCGTGTTCCTGGCCGTCACGCTGCTGGCGACCGATCCCGCTACCATTGCACGCACAGGCGCCGGCCGGTTGCTGTACGGTATCGCGACGGGGCTGTCGATCTGGGCGGTCTCGGCGGGGCTGACCTGGCTGGGCTACAGCGACTTCTACGGCAAGGTGTTGCCGATTCCACTGCTGAATCTGCTGGTTCCGCAATTCGATCGCTGGGGCGCGCGGCTGCGGTTGCCCCCGACGTTGGAGCCGCGCTGGAACCTGGCGCACGTGGCGGCGTGGCTGATGCTGGCGGTGGCGTTCATGTGGATCTGACGGAGGCCTCTCGATGCGCATCTCTCTGGCCGTAGTGCTTTTTGTCATGCTCGCAGGCTGTTCGGACAGCTCATCGGCGGTCCAGGGCCCCAAGGTCGACGGCTCGGGCGGCACTGGCGACGTCGGTTTGAGCTCGGACGCCAGCGACACGGCACTCGGAGCAACGGACGCGCTGACCGCCGACTCGCCGACTGCGACCGACGCGCAGGCTGACACACAACCTGATGTCTTGGTGCAGGATTCCCTTGCCGCGCCGGACTCCGCCGTAGATGTCGCCAGCGCGACCGATGCCAGCGTCCAGGACAGCGCGGCGCCAGCGGACAGTGCGAGCCAGGACGTAGCGGCCAAGGATGCGGCGAGCGGATGTGCGCTGAAGGAAGGCGAATTCGACGCCACGCGCAAGAAGGCCCTCGCCTGCGCCACGCCGTTCCAGTGCTGGCACCCCGGGCCCAAGCAGATGTCTTGCCCGTGCCAGCAGTACTACAGCGACGCCACGATCGACTGGCAATCCCTCAACGATGTCCAGGGTGAGGCGACCAAGCTCGGCTGCGTCGGCACGTGCTCCAAGGACGCGTGTCCCGCGCTCGATACCCAGATCGGCGTGTGCACCGACAAGCAGTGTCAGACGGTGACGCCGAACTGCAAGCAAATCGAACAGTTGGGCGCCGACGCCATCGCCGAGGGCAAGAAGTGCAGCGCCGATTCCGAGTGTACTTTCCAGGCGATCGGCTCGGTGGCCTGCGGCTGCACTACCTTCCTCAACGTCAAGTCGATGGGTCCTGGCAAGCCGTTATTCAAGTATTTCGTGATGTTGGTGAACTCGTACAAGGTTCTCAAGTGCACGGACACGGTCGAATGCGCCTGCCAGACGTTCAAGACCGCCCATTGCGTGGCGGGCGTCTGCAAGGGCGACGTGCAGTGACGTTTGGCTTGTGAAAGTCATGCCTTGGGTGGAGCTCGTCGGATCAAGACAGGCAGCAATCGCTCGGTGGTATCTTCGGCCAGCAGCGATGGCACCGGCTGGGGCGAGGTCGACGGTCCCGTCGGCCGTGACGGCATCGCAGGCGGCCTCGTTGGCGCGGGAGTCGTCGCTGGCACTGCGGTCGTCTCTGCCGCCAACGTCGATTCTGGCGCCATTGTCGCTGGCAAGGCCGCCAAGACCAGCGTCCGCCGCGCCAGCGGCTTGCGCGTGCTCGGGGCCGCCGCGTGCGGTTTGCGGGTCTTGCGCGCCGCCGCCGGAGCGATCGCCGTGTCCGAGTACACCGCGGGCGGCGGCGCTTCGGGCAAGTCTGCGGGCAGGAGCGCGGACACGTGCCGGTGGCCGTGCACCAGGCTGTCCAGGGTCGAAGGCACGCGGGCAAAGCCAGCCTTGCGCGCTGATTCCAAAGCGATACGCATCTCGCTGGCGTCGGCGTAACGGTCCGCGCACTCCTTGGCCAACGCCCGGTTGATGACCGCCACCAACGCGTCGGAAAGCGGCGTCCCGGCTCGCCCGCGCACGTCCGGCACCGGCGACATCAAGTGGCTTTGCATGATCGCGACCGGATTGCGATCGCTGAACGGCACGTCGCCCGTCACGCAACGGTACAAGATGATGCCCAATGAATACAAGTCACTGCGCCCATCGATGGTGATCGCCTCGCACTGCTCCGGGCTCATGTACGCGGGGGTTCCCAGCGCCATGCCACTCGTCGTCAGCGAACTGCCCGCGGTCAAGGCGATGCCGAAGTCCAGCAATTTCACCAACGTCTCACCGCCACCGTAGTTGGCCAGCACGATGTTGGCCGGCTTCATGTCGCGGTGGACCAACTTGCGGCCGTGCGCCTCCTGCAGGCTGCGCAACACCGGCACCGCGATGTCTATCACCTCGACTTCACTGAGCACCTTGGACTCGGCGAAGCGATCGTGCAGCACTTCCTCGAGCGTGGGACCCTTGAGCCGTTCCATCGCGATGTAGAAGGCGCCGGCCTCGGTCTGGCCCACGTCGAACACGCGGATCGTATTGGGATGCATCAGCGCGGCGGTGACCCGTGCCTCCCGGAAGAAGCGCCGCACCGTGCCGTCGTCGGGCCCGTCGAAGTCGTGCTTGAGGACCTTGAGCGCGACTTCCTGCCCGGTCGTCACCTGTTCGGCCGCGTACACGGAACCGTAGCCGCCGCGACCGAGCACGCCGAGCAACCGGTACCGTTCAGCCACCACCATGCCGGGCTGCAGGACCGCGTTGGGATCGTAACGCCGTACGATCACGGTAGCACTGTCGTCTTGCGCGCAGATCAGGTCGGGAGTATGGCGACCGCATTCGGTGCACAGGCGCGAAATGGCTTCCGTCATGCATTCTCCGGGATCGCACCAACAGGGCAGGCAACGCTGCCAGACCCGCGCCTCGACCGCAAGCAAAGTCGACGCATGGACCTCGAACCGAACGGGAAGTCGCGGTCAGCACAGCAGAAGGGGTGCGGTTCGCGCCAATGGGTCAAGCCGCGAGGACCTGCCGCGTTTGCCAACGTTGCCAGGCGTGGGCCCGGGTCCGGGGTCGGGGTCGGGGTCGGGTTCGGGTGCGGGTTCGGGTTCGGGTTCGGGTCCGGGTCCGGGTTCGGGCTCGGGTTCGGGTTCGGGTTCGGGCTCGGGCGTAGGTTACTGCGCCTGCTAGCGATTCCGGC
>CAYHHL010000228.1:0-3912 GCA_964356325.1 uncultured Enterobacteriaceae bacterium
GTGCAGTTGGTGTCGTGCCGCAACGTGCTCATCTACTTCGAGAAGGAACTTCAGGAACGGGCGCTCGGCTTGCTCAGGGATTCGCTGTGCCGCAAGGGCTTCTTGGGTCTCGGGCTCAAAGAAACGCTGCGATTTTCGTGTCATGCGCCGGCGTTCACCGCGCTCGTCCCGGACGCGCGCATCTACCAAAGGATCTAGATGCGGGCCATCGAAGCCATCGTGATCGGCGGATCGGCCGGGGCACTCGACGCGCTGCTGACGATCATCTCAGCTCTGCCCGAACAGGTTTCGTGCCCCATCGTCATCGTGCTTCACTTGGCGCCCGCGCAGCCGAACCTCGTGCCGGAGATCCTGTCCCGGGTCACGGTACGGGCCGTGCGCGAAGCCGAGGACAAGGCGCCGCTCCTGGACCGGACGATCTACGTCGCGGCGCCGAACTATCACCTGTTGATCGAACGCAACCGCTCGCTTTCGCTATCCATGGACGAGCCCGTGCACCATTCGCGGCCGGCGATCGACGTGCTGTTCGAGTCCGCGGCCGATGCCTACGGACCGGCTGTGGTGGGCGTCGTGCTCTCGGGCGCGAACCAAGATGGCGCGCAGGGGCTCTGGCAGATTCGCCAGGCCGGCGGTGTGGCAATCGTCCAAGCCCCTGCAACCGCGGCTTTTCCACTGATGCCCGAGGCCGCCATGCTTCGGCTCGGCGCTTCGGCCCACGTGGTCCCGCTCAGCGACATCGGAGCCTTTCTCGCACGACTGGTCGGTGCTACAAGGCGTGCTGAGGGTCCAACACCATGATGTCCGAACCGATCAAGTTCCTGCTCGTCGACGACACGGCGGAGAATCTGGTTGCGCTCGAGCCGCTCCTGCGTCGTGAGGGCCTGGAGTTGCTCCTGGCGCGTTCGGGATCCGAAGCCCTGGAACTGTTGCTCTTGCACGACGTGTCGCTGGCCCTGCTCGACGTGCAGATGCCGATGATGGACGGCTTCGAACTGGCCGAACTGATGCGCGGCGCCATGCGGACCAAGCACGTGCCGATCATCTTCGTCACCGCCGGCGCCCGCGATCCCTGGCGCGTGTTCACGGGCTACGAGTCGGGCGCCGTCGACTTCCTGTTCAAGCCGATCGATCCGCACATTCTAAAGGCCAAGGCCGACGTGTTCTTCGAACTGGCGTGTCAGCGCCGCGAACTCTCGCAAGCCCTCCGTCTGAATGAGATGTTCGTCAGCATCCTCGGCCACGACCTGCAAAACCCGCTCGGAGTCCTGATCGCGGGCGCCAAGGGGCTCCAGGAACAGATCACCGACGAACGCCAGCAGTTTACCTTGCGCCGGATGACCGCGGCCGGTGATCGCCTGACCGAAATGATCGAGCAACTCCTCGATCTGACCGTCGCCAGGCTCGCGGGTCGGCCGGGTCTCGCGCATGAGCCTCTCGATGCCGGGGACCTCATCCAGCGCACGATCGATGAGTTGCGCGCGACCAACCCGGACCGCGAGATCGTGATCGAGGCCCACGGCGATTGCACGACCTGGGGCGATCCCAAGCGCTTGCTGCAACTGTTCTCCAACCTGATCGGCAACGCATTTCATCACGGCGACGCGCGTGCCCCCATCTTGTTGACCATTGCCGGTGGCGAACGCGAGATCGTGCTGCAGATCCGCAATGGAGGCGTCATCCCGCCCGGGCTATTGTCGACGATTTTCGAACCGTTCCGTGGCCGCACCAACGCGCGACCCAGAGGACTCGGGCTCGGGCTAGGCCTGTTCATCTCGCAGCAAATCGTGGCGGCTCATGGCGGTGACATCGGCGTCGAATCGAGCGTCACGAGCGGAACGGTCTTCACCGTGCACCTACCGCGTCGGCACCAGTAGGCCTTACTGCACCCGCTCGATCCGAAACGTCCGCCCCTTGATGCGCAACCCCGGCAATTTCGCCAGCAATCCCACGAGCACCTTTTGGGTCACCGCGACGTAAGTGAACCGATCGCTGATCTCGATCCGGCCGATGTCCGCCGACTTCAAGCCCGCCTCGCCGGTCAAGGCGCCCAGGATGTCGCTCGCCCGCAGCTTGTCCTTGCGCCCGCCGCTGATGAACAGCGTGTCCATCGCCAGCGCGGGCGCCGCCGTCACCGCCTTGGGCGACACCTTGGTCGGCACCAACAGCCGATCGATCGCGCCACCCGAAGCCGCTTCGCACGCCCGCAACCGGTCCATGTCGCGCGGCGTCACCAGGGAAATGGCCAGTCCGGGAGCGCCCGCCCGCCCGGTCCGGCCGATCCGGTGCACGTAGGTATCCGGTTTTGCGGGAAACTCGTAGTTGACGACGGCCTCCAGCCCGACGATGTCCAAGCCGCGCGCCGCCACGTCGGTCGCCACCAGCACGCGCGTGGTGCCATTGCGGAACTTGGCCATGACCCGGTCGCGGTCGCGCTGATCCAGGTCGCCGTGCAGCGCGCCCGCCTCGAAACCCGCCTTGGCCAGGTAGGTCGCCACCGCGCGCACCGACTCCTTGAAATTGCAGAACACCAGCACCGACGCCGGAGTATGGCTGCGCAGGACCGCGACCAGGGCCGCTTGCCGATCCTCGGTGGCCACGAGGTGGGCGATCTGCTGGATGGCCGGCTTCTCGTCGGCCTCTTCGGCGATCTTCACGTGCGTCGGCGAGCGCTGCCAGGTCCGGCTCATGTTCGCGATGGATGACGGGAAGGTCGCGGAAAAGAACAAGGTCTGGCGTTCGGTTGGCATGACCTCGAGGATCTTCTCGACCGACTCCTGAAAGCCCATGTCGAGCATCCGGTCGGCCTCGTCGAGCACCACCGTGCGCACGCCGTCCACCAGCAGGCCATGGTCGAGATGGTCCTGGACCCGGCCCGGTGTCCCGACCACGACGTGCGCGCCTTCTTCCAAGGACTTGCGCTGCGGCCCCGACGGCATGCCGCCCGAAAGCACCAGCACGCGCAACCCCGGGCGATGCCGGCCGAGCGTGCGGATCGACGCCGCCACCTGGGTCGCCAACTCGCGGGTCGGACACAGCACCAGCGCTTGCAGCGATCGGCGCTCCAGATCCAGGCGATCCAGCAAGGGCAAGGCGAACGCGACGGTCTTGCCGCTGCCGGTCGCGGACTGCCCGACCAGGTCCTCGCCGCGTAAAAGTACAGGCAGGCTCTGGGCTTGGATGGGCGTCATGTGCGTGAAGCCGAGTTCGCGCACGACCCGCATCGAGGCTTCGGACAGCCCGAGGTCGGCAAATTCCGCTGCGACGAGCGGTGGCGATTCTGTCGTCATGTCAGCTGGGCTCCTTGTACGGCATCACACCCAGGTAGTCCTTCTTGCCGACGTCGACGCCGTTGTGGCGCAAGATCGAGTACGCCGTCGCGACGTGGAAGTACACGTTCGGAATCAGGTACTGCACGGCAAACTCGGTGCCGGTCAGGGTCTTGCCCGCCCACCGCGGCGTCGTGATCGTCCGGTCCGCGACGCCAGCGAAGTCCGCTGCCGTGAACGTGTTCAGGTACGCGACGGCCTTGTCGATGCGCGCCTTGGCGTCGGCCAGGGTCTTCTCGGTGTCCTCGTGAACCGGTGCGTCCTTGCCGGTGAGCCTCGCCACGCCGAGCTTGGCGGTGTCGCAAGCCACCTGGATCTGACGCATCAAGGCGAACTGGTCCGGGGCCAGACGGGCATTGAGCAGGACCTCGGGGTCGAACTTCTTCGCTTCGGCAAACGCCGCTGCTTTGTCGAGGCAAGCGCTGAGGTTGTGCAGCATCTTGGTGAACTGGGGCACGGTCAGGTCGTAGAGCATCGGTATCTCCAGGAAGGCGGCGCGCGGTGGCGGTGTGGCCGGCATGTAGCCGCAAATCGGCGCTTGCCGCAAGACCGCCGGTCTTCAGCCCGATTCCCGTGCCCGTGCCCG
>CAYHHL010000228.1:4012-9234 GCA_964356325.1 uncultured Enterobacteriaceae bacterium
CCCGTGCCCGTGCCCGATTCCCGAACCCGAACCCGATTCCCGTCCCCGTCCCCGTCCCCGCCGACGTTCGCTTCGCGTTGCACCTCCACGCCCGCCCGGTTAGGATCCCGCCCGTGCGCAACGAGTTCCCCCAGCCCTTCGGTCCGTACGAGCTCCTGCGCCGCCTGGGTCGCGGTGGCATGGCCGAAGTCTTCCTGGCCAAGGCCTCGACCGCGCGCGGCGAGAAGCGCCTGGTCGCGCTCAAGCGCATGCACCAGACCCTGTCCGAGGACCAGAGCGCGGTCGCCATGCTGATCGAGGAAGCGCGCCTGTGCATGCGTTTCCACCACGACAACATCGCGCAAACGTTCGAACTCGGCAATCACGACGGCACCTGGTTCTTCATCATGGAGTACGTCGACGGCGTCGATCTCGGCACGGTCGCCAACCTCGCCGAGGGCCGGCAATCGCGGCTGGATCCCGTGCCGGTCGCGTACATGTGCGCGGGCATGGCGCGCGGCCTGGACTATGCGCACGAGCTCCGCGACGAACACGGCAAGCGCCTGGGCATCGTGCACCGCGACGTCAGCCCGCAAAACGTGCTGATCAGCCGACATGGCGAGGTCAAGCTCATCGACTTCGGGGTGGCCAAGGTCGCCTCGCGCATCCAGCAGACCATGGCCGGCATCATCAAGGGCAAGTACGCCTACATGAGTCCGGAACAGGCGAGCGCCGAGACCGTGGACCAGCGCAGCGACGTGTTTTCCCTGGGTATCTGCATGCACGAGCTGTTCACCGGCCGGCCGCTGTTTCGCGCCCTGGGCTCGAGCTCGCCGTTCGCGATCCTGCGTGCCGTGCGCGACGAGCCGATTCCCAAAGTCGTCGATCTGGCGCCGGGCATCCCGCCCGAACTGGCGCGCATCGTGCACAAGGCCCTGGAACGCGACCTGAACAAGCGCTATGCGAATTGCGGCCAGCTCGCGCAGGATCTGGAAGTGTGGCTGCAGCGCACCGCGCCGCGCTTCGATCCGCCCGCGCTGGCCGGCTACGTGCGCCAGTTGATCGAAGGCGCGCCAAGCGGTGCCCTGCCCCAGAGTGCTATCGCCACGCCGCCCCTGGCCAAGATGAAAGGCGACGAGTTCGCGCCTTCGCAGATGTCGGTGTGCGCGGTGTCGCCGCTCGAAATGTCGCGCAACCAGACGATCGCCCGGGCGCCGGGGATGCCCAGACAGGGCACGCCCTCGCCGCAGCAGGTGCCGGCCCCGGGGGCGCGCGTGCCTTCGCTGCAGTTCTCGCGTGAACAATTCCAACAGCATCTGGCGCAGCCCCCGGGCTCCCAGTCGGCGCTGGCGGTGCCCAACCGTGCCCAGCCGCTGGCGCAGGACCACGACTGGCGGCCGTCGCGCCGTGCAACGCTACAGTTCCTGTGGGTCGGCGTGGTCGCGCTGGTGTTCGCGCTGGGTTGGAGCACGATCGCGACGCTGGTCAAGATGGGCAAGTTGTAGCTGATGCCCGCCGTCGCCACGCTCACACTCATCCGCGCCGGCATGACCGAGAAGGAAGTCAAGCTGTGGGCCGGGCAGTACCCCTTGCGCCACACGGCGTTGGCCTTGACGTTGGCAGATCTGGGCCTGCCGCATCGTACCGCCGACGGCTACGTCCACGCCCAGACCACCGTCGACGCGATCCTGAGCCGCCACAGCGCGCCGGGCACGCGGATGACGACCTCGGCTGCCATCATCGAGCGGTGCCTGGACTTGTGCCGGCTGGCCGAGCACCCCGAGGCGCAGATCGCCCTGGAAGAACAGCAGATTCTGGCCCAGGATCCGCTGGCCGACTCGGATCTGGAGGCGTTTCGCCAGCGTCTGCTCCGGTTGCGCGCCCAGGTGCGACCGTTCGCCAAGCCGCGGCCGAGCCAGTTGACCCGGGTCGGCTTCAACCGGCTGGACATCGAGACCCGCCGCGTGCACCTGTACGACGCCGACGCCCGGCGCTTTTGCCCGGATCACTATAGCGCTTACCTCACGCTGGGTTTCGACGGCGAGGACGCGACCAGCCACGAAGGCAGCATGCGTTGCGCGGGCCAGTGTCCACTCGTGACGACCGCGATCGATTGGCTGATCGAGTGGCTGACGAACGCCAAGTTGCCCAAGGACTTCCTGCAACTCGCGCACAACCTGGCCGTGCCGCCGTGGCAGCTCGCGCTGGATCGCCTGGACGCCGTGCTGCAGCAGCAAGCCAAGGTCATCGCCAAGGAACAGCGCGACACGCTGGGGTGGCGAGTCGGCATCAGCCACCGGCTGTGGGACATCGAACCGGTGTGGCTGACGACCGATCGCAAGGGCGCGACCCGGCTCAAGAAGGCGACGCTCAAGGAATTGCGCCAGAACCCGACGCTGTGCCAGACGCCGGCCGATGCCCGCGCGGCCGAGCTGCTGCGGCCCGATGCCCACCATCCGACCGCGCTGTGGTCGATGCCCGAGCCCGAGCGGATGGTCAGCAAGGTGATCCAGGCGCTGGTCGGGCATCCCTACGTGTTTGCGATGGGATCGGATGAACCGCTGACCGTGCGCGAGGTTGCCTTTCAGTTGACGCTGCAGCCGCACCTGGCCGGTGGCCGTTGGCGGGTCGAGCTGGACGGCGAGCTGCTGACGCCGGCGCAAGCGCTGGACCGCCAGCAAGGGGCGCGCGCCGAGTGCCTGGTGATGCGCAAGGGTGCGGAAGTGCAGGTGACGCCCCTGACCGCGGCGCAACTCGGAGTGCTGCAGGCCCTGGCGGTGGACGACGACGTGCCGGCCGACGCGTTCGAGCCGCTGCTGCAACGCCTGCCGCAACTCAGCCATCTCATGCCGGTCCAGGTGCCCACGGGTCTGCGCGGTCGGCAGGTGCCGGCTTCGGTGCGGCCGGTGCTGCAGGTGGACGCCCTGCCCGATGGCAGCCTGACGCTGTGGCCCAAGGTGCGACCGTTGCCGGGAGGTGCTTTGCATCCGCCGGGTTCGGGGCAGGCCGAGGTGTACATGCAGTGCGACGGCGAACGGCTGTGGACCCGCCGCGACCTGGACGCCGAGGTGCAAGCGGTGGGCCTGGTGTGGACGCTGCTCGGCATCGAACGCGAAGACGTGCCCACGGAAATGCTTCAACTCGTGGGCGACGATGCCCTGGACATGGTCGGGCAACTGGCTGTACACGAAGCGGAAGTCGAGGTGCAGTGGGCGCGCCGCAAGCGGGTGGTGACGACCAAGGGCGAGAACCTGCGCGTGCAAGTGGCGGATCGGCCCGACTGGTTCGGCATCTCCGGTGGGCTGGAAGTCGAGGGCACCCAAGTCGATCTGTCGGCCGTGCTGGAGGCGGTGCGGCAGCGGCGCGGCTACGTGCAGGTGACCGGCGAGCTGTGGCTGCGGCTTTCGGACACGCTGCGGACCCGGCTGGAGAAGGCGGCCGACGCGGTGGTGCAGACGCGCGATGGCCTGGCCTTGTCGCCGCTGCAGGCCGACGCGCTGGGCGACCTGGTCACGGCCGAGATGGGCCAGAAGTGGCGCAATTCCCTGGCGAAGATTCGCCACGCCGGCGAGACGCAGCACGCACTTCCGCTGGGACTGAACGCCGAACTGAGGCCGTATCAGCTGGAAGGCTTCCACTGGCTGGCGCGGCTGGCGGAGTGGAGCACGGGCGCGGTGCTGGCCGACGACATGGGCCTGGGCAAGACCCTGCAGGCGTTGGCGTTGTTGCTGCATCGCCAGGCGTTGGGACCGGCGCTGGTGGTGGCGCCGACTTCAGTCGAGTTCAACTGGCTGCGGGAAGCGCAGAACTTCGCGCCCGAACTGAAGATTTCGGCGTGGCGGCACGGCGACCGCAAGCAGGCGACGACGTTGGCCGCGGGCGATGTGCTGGTCATCAGTTACGACTTGCTGGTGCGCGACGCGGCGCGGCTGAACGCGGTGAAGTGGGCGACGCTGGTATGTGACGAAGCGCAGGCGGTGAAGAACAGCACGACGCAGCGCTGGAAGGCAGTCACCAAGCTGGAGGCGGACTTCCGCGTCGGCTTGACGGGCACTCCGGTCGAGAACCACATCGGCGAACTGTGGGCAGTGTTCACGGCGATGGTGCCTGGATTGCTGGGGCCGTGGGCGCTGTTCCTGGAGCGCTTCGGCACGGCGATCGAACGCGACGGCAGCGCGCCGGCCCGCAAGGCGTTGGGGCGCATCCTGCGGCCGTTCCTGCTGCGGCGCATGAAGACCGCGGTGGCCAAGGATCTGCCGCCGCGCACGGAAATCCGCGTGGACATCGAGCCTTCCGATGCGGAGCGGCAGCTGTACGAGCAGGTGCGGCTGGCGTCCTTGAAAGAGATCCAGGACCAGGAAGCGCCCCCGAACCAGCGCCGGTTCCAGGTTTTGGCGGCGATCACCCGGCTGCGGCAAGTGGCGTGCCATGCGCGGCTGTTCGATCCGGCCTCGCAGGTGCCGTCGGCCAAGCTCGAGAGGCTGCTGGAACTGCTGGCGGAACTGCGCTCCGAAGGCCATCGGGCGCTGGTGTTCAGCCAATTCGTCCAGCACTTGACCCTGGTGCGCGAGCGGCTGGAGGCGGCCTCGGTGGCGTATCGCTATCTCGATGGAAGTACGCCGGAACAGGCGCGGCGGCGCGAGGTGGACGCGTTCCAGCGCGGCGAGGGCGACGTCTTCCTGATTTCGCTGAAGGCGGGCGGCACCGGACTGAACCTGACCGCGGCGGACTACGTGCTGCACTTGGATCCGTGGTGGAATCCAGCGGTGGAAGACCAGGCAACCGACCGCGCGCACCGCATCGGCCAGGACAAACCGGTGACGGTGTACCGGCTGGTGACCCGGGGGACCATCGAGGAGCGGATTTTGGAACTGCACGACAAGAAGCGGGATCTGGTGGCGTCGCTGCTGGATGGCACGGCGGACGCGGGGAAGTTGAGCACCGAGGAATTGCTCGGGATGCTGGGCGAAGCGGCGGGGGAATCGCCTTTGGCGAGGCTGAAAGTGGCGCAGCGGAAGCGGTAGCGGCAGCGGCAGCGGCAGTGGCAGCGGGTTACCCCAAAGCTGTCATCCCGAGTGCAGCCGAGGGACCTCACCCCCTGAGTTCAGGGTGTTGCGCGGGACAGGGGCTGGGTTCGGGTTCGGGTTCGGGTTCGGGTTCGGGTTCGGGTCCGGGTTCGGGTCCGGGTTCGGGCTCCGGCTCCGGCCCCGGCCGCGGCTCCGGGCCCGGCCGCGGCCACGGTC
>CAYHHL010000229.1:0-9209 GCA_964356325.1 uncultured Enterobacteriaceae bacterium
TTTTCGGCAGCATCGTGCCGGTGTCGGGACGTCGCAAGACCACGGGCCTGCCAAGTCTCGAACAGTTCCAACAAGCTGCACTGTTTCCCGCCCACGCCATCGCCGCCAAGCTGCACCTGCCGGTCGCGGCGGTACTCACGGGGGCGGCGCTGCTGGTCCTGGCGACGGTGACGGTCTTGCGCCGCCGCCCGGTCCTGGTCGCGGATCCGCCGCATTGGGACCGCTACGGTGTGGTCGCGGCGCTGCTGGCCGGCACAGCGTTGCGCTGGCTCTATCACCGGCTGTTCATGTTCCAGGAGGCCGGCTACACGCCTTGGTATTGGGTGCCGGAGTACCTTTGCGTGGCCATCCTCTTGGGGTGGACGGCGGCACAGGTGCAGGTACGCTTCCGGAGCCTGTTGGCGCCATCGCCGCTCCGGCGCATCGTGGCGGCGTGCGCCGTGGTGCTGCTTGGCGTGACGTTCGTGTACCGAGACGGCCAAAGAGACCGCGCCAACAACGTGGCGGCGTTCGACAACGCGCTGTGGGCGCGCGACCACCTGGCGGCCGACAAGTTGTTCGCGATGTATGACTCCGGGTTATTCAGCTACTTTTCGCAGCGCGACACGATCGGAATCAACGGCCTCATCGGCGACGAGACGCTGATGCGCATGGCCCTGGCCCACGACTTCACGGGGATGCTGGAGCGGTTCCACGTCGACTACCTGGTGACGTATGTGCCTGCGAACATGGAGATTCCGCCCGCAGCGATCGTGCGCGAGCTACCTGCCAGCGCGGTCAGCGGCTACCACTCTGGACATCGCTTGATGATCCTGGACCGGCGACATTTCGGCCCGTACGTCGAGTAATACGCGCTCCTGGCGGCATCGCTTCGACGCTATCTGCCTAACGAATTCCGCGGGTAGGCGGCCAATCGCGCAAGTCGCGGGGCACGATCCAGCGCCGCACTGGTTCGAACTGCAGGCCGAGCGCTACCGCGATACCGCCAGCGATTGCCACGACCAGGATAGGCAGCGCGAACCATTTGGCATGGCCGCCGAGTGGTTCGAGTCCAAGTCGCTGCGCGCTGATCAAGAACGCCTGCAGGAAAAACGAGTGGCCCAGGTACACGCCCATCGACCAGCGCCCCAGGTGCACGAGTCCAGGCAGGCGCGCCAGCCACGGTCCCGCCACGGCAATGGCCAGCAACGCCGACACGGCGTGGGCGTCCTGGAGCAGCAACCTGAGCGGATGGCGCCAGTCCTCGACCTTCAGTACAGCGACATTGGTGTTGAAGTCCGCCAGCCTCGCGCCGAGCGCCAGCACGACTGCGACGGCGACCGTGACCACCGGCCGCTTCTGGACATGAGGCCACAGGTGCAGGGCGGCCAGGCCGAGCGGCAGCGTGAACAGGGCGGGACCCAGACCGAGCGGCAGGACTTCCGCCAGCCCGGGCCACGCGCCGACACTGCCATGGACCACTATAATCAGCAACAACAATGCCTTGTGCTCACCGGCGACCTGCCAGCCGTAGCGCAGCACCGTCTGCGCCCAGAGACTGGGCAAGAACCAGAACAGCGCGAAACCGCACGCAGCCTTCAGCCATTCAGCCGACCCGGTGACCAGACCGATGAACGTGCGCCACCCAACCAAAGTCAGCGGCACTTCGCGAGCGAACATCAGAGTATAGAGCACGGTGGCCACGAGCACGAACGCCACGTAGGGCGCGAGATAGCGCACCGCCCGATCAGCCAGCAGCCTCGGTTCGGGGCGACTCCGCCCTGCGCCACCCCGCGAGGGCAGCAGGAAGGGCAAGAGCAGGAAGCCGATGACGTGGAAGCCGTAAAGCAGGCGCGGTAGCCACGGAAACAGTCGCGCCGCCGCAGCGTCGTGTCCCAAGACGATGAACAGGATCAGCACACCTTTGACGGCATCGAGGGCGTCGGTGTGCGGACGCGCCGGAATCGGCGGCGGATCGGCCAGGGCGGGCGCTGCCACGTTCGCGGCGCTTGCGTTCATGCCGCCCCAGTCGCGCCATGGCCGGGCGGGACCGCGACGGCGCTGTCGTCGGCCAGATCGTCCTTGTCGGGCTCTTCCTCAGCCAGCGACTCGGGAGACTGCTGTAACGAAAGGTGATACATGATGTAACCGATCGAAACGATGGACCAGAACGAGACGTTGAACAGGTCGGGGCTGGAAGTGGCTGCTACCACGCCGCTGGCCACGCCGGCGACGACCGCGGTACCGTAGCGCGGGGCGAACAACCGGCGACGCGCCGCCCGCAAGGCCAACAGTGCGCCGCTCAGGATCGTGCCGAGATAGAGGATGCCCGCAGGGATTCCGTAGGCGACGACAATCGACAACAGCGCGGAATGCAGCGCCTGGGTCTGACCACCGGTTTCGTACATGCGCGTTCCCGTGAAGCCGGCACGTCCATAGCCCAGCCACGGGTGCTGCGGAATCATCTTGGCGGCGAGCACGGCGTGTTCCAAGCGTTCCGACGTCACGTCGGTGTGCGAGTACTTCTGGTCTTCTGCGCGAACGCTGCCGAGCACGCGTTTGTCGAACGACTTCGGCGCGAACATCACCATCAGCACCATGACGGCCGCCAGTGCGCCCGTCGTCAGCGCGCGGCGCTGGATGCGGCCCGGCTGGACGAGCGCCAGCGTCACGATGCCGACCGCGAAGCCAAGCGTGCCGCCGCGGGACGCCGCCGCGAACTGGCAATACACCGAGGCGCCCAAAGCCGTCAGAGCAAGCGCACGCACGCTACGGCGGTTGCGCACGTCCAGCAGCAACACGATGGCGAATGGAACTTCACGCGCGACGTGCTCGGCAAGGGCGTTCGGCTGTCCTGGCGGACCGAGCGCGCGAATCACGCTGGTGGTCAAGGGCGCCCAGCCTACCTCCAGAGCCACGAAGCAGCCCATCAGCACGAGGTTGATGCTGACGACGATCGCAATGGTCCTGAGATCTTCGGGACGGCGGATGATCTGCGTCATCATCACGTACATGGCGAAAGTACTGCCCAATTCGAACAAGGAGCTAGGAGAGGCCCCGAATGGTCCGGCCAATTCCGAGATGAACATGACGATCGCGAGAATGGCAAAGGCGATCGAGAAACCGCGCGGCGGGGAGATGAGGCGACCTTCCCGGAAAGCGCCGGCCACCGTCACGATGAACAGCAGCAACATCATAAGCTTGAATGGCGTCACCAGACCATCGCCCGAGATGTTGACGGCCCAGGCCTGGCTGACCATCACGACTGACATCAGCACGACCGGTCGCCGGCAGATCCACAGCGTCATGGGCACCGCGGCGGCCACGACCAGGAGCAGCAGCGCCTTGTTGTTTTCAAGCGCCAAGACCGTGAAGCCGAGCGCAGCGACGATGGCGAGGAAAATGAGCGGCATCGTTTCAGGTCCAGGCCGGAAATCCACCGGGCAGGCGCGCAGGGGCGGCAGTCTAGGCGCACGCACGGCCCGGCGGCAAACCCGGTGCGCACAACGCGGGCTGCTGACAGGACTTGCGCATCGGCCCCCTGGCTTGGTTGCCCGCGGTCGACTCCGGGATCACGGCGTTCGTTCGCGGGCCCACGCGACGTACCGGGCAATGCCTTCGGCGATCGGCGTGCGTGCAGTAAAACCTAGCACTTGACCAGACTTGTCGACGTCTGCAAACGTGCGCGCCACGTCGCCTGGTTGGCGCGGCAACCGCTCGAGCACAGCAGGGTGGCCCACGGCGGCCTCGATGTGTCGCACCAGCGTGGTCAGGTCCACCGGCGACGCGTTGCCGAGGTTGAACACGTCGTAGCGCGGCGCGCCCGTGGTCCAGGTCAGCGCGCGGCAGATTCCCTCCACGATGTCATCGACATACGTGTAGTCACGGCTGGCGGCTCCGTCGCCGTACACGGGGATCGGCGCGTCGGCAAGCATCAGGCGGGTGAACTTGGCGATGGCCAGGTCGGGACGCTGGCGAGGGCCGTATACCGTGAAGAAACGCAGGCATGCGACCGAAAAGCCGTACAGGTGGTGCCAGGTGTGGCAGATCAGTTCGCCAGCCTTCTTGGTCGCGGCATAGGGCGAGATCGGGTGATCGACGCGATCGTCCTCCGCGAATGGCACTTTCTCGTTTTCGCCGTACACCGAGGAACTCGAGCCGAACACGAGCCGACTCACACCCGCCGCACGCATCGCCTCGAGCAGCAGCAAGGTCCCGCGCACGTTGACGTCTTCGTAGAGCAGCGGGCGCTCGATCGACGGCCTGACGCCCGCCATCGCCGCCAGGTGCACGACCGCCTCGACGGCCCCGAACGTGGCGGTGCCCTCGGCCGATCCTTGCCCCTCGATGGCGTCACGCAAGGCCGCCTCGTCGCGCAGATCGCCTTGCACCAGACGAAACCGATCGCCGCCAATCGCCGCGATCTCTGCAAGATTGCGACGCTTCAACGCGGGATCGTAGAACGGATCGAGGTTGTCCAGGCCCGTGACCCGGTGGCCATCGCGCAACAGGCGTTCGGTCAAGTGCGAGCCGATGAAGCCGGCCGCGCCGGTGACGAGCAAGTGCATAGGGGCTCCCAAGGCGCGTTCGCTGCGAAGGCGGCCTGCGTCTTCAGGTCTCGAAGTGCTTGGGCGCGGCGTGGGCCCGGTGGAAGCCATCGAAAGGCGCCATCCGATCATGCTTTTCGAGCGGAAACATCGGGAGCTTGGACAATGACCCGCCGCCGTCCACGCGCAACGTGGCGCCGGTCACGTACGCCGCCGCGGGGCTGAGCAGGAATGTCACGGCCGCCGAGACCTCGCTTTCGGTGCCCAGACGCGCGGCCGGCACTTCCTTCATGGCCTGCATCGCAACGGCCTGGACTTCCTCGGGGTAGTTGCCCAGACCGCTCGACAGGATGCCGCCGGGCGCGACGGAGTTGACGCGGATGCCTCGGCTGGCCCACTCGACGCCCAACGATTGCGTGAGGTTGATGACGGCAGCCCGTGCCGCGCCGGTGTGCGAGATGCCCGGGAAGCCGTTCCACACGTCCGCGACGATGCTGACGATCGCGCCGCCATGTTCGCCCATCCAGTGCCGGAATGCCGCCTGCGTGACCCAGAAGGTGCCGTTGAGGTTGGTGTCGATGACCGCGCGCCAGCCTTTGGGGCGGATCGACTCGGCTTCGCACACGAACTGGCCGCCGGCGTTGTTGACCAGCAGGTCGAGCCGGCCATGGCGGGCGATCACTTCTTGCACGGCGAGGTCGACCTGGTCCTCGTCGCGGATGTTCAAGGCCAGCCAGTCGGCCACGCCGCCGTCCGCAAGGATTTCGGCCACGGTTTGCTGCAACGGCTCGACCCGGCGTGCGGCGATCACGACGGTGGCGCCCAAGGCCGCGAGTTCGTGTGCGATACAACGGCCGATGCCGGTGCCGCCGCCGGTGACGAGCGCAACCTGGCCGCTGAAGAGACCTGCGCGGAAGATGCTGGCATAGGGCATGAAGGCCTCCGGGGGCGGCAGGATGACGGTTTCCAGGTTTTTTTGCACGGGGGCCAGATCGTCGAGCCAGGCCAGGCGTCGGAGCCTGACGGGGCGACATGCCCTTGCACCCCAGGAGGATCCCCCATGCGCCGCCCCGTTTCCGCCCTCGCCACCGCCCTTTCCCTGCTCACGGCCGCTTCCGGTTGCACGCACCACGACAGCTACGTGGGCGCCGATCAGGCCGCGCTCGGGCGGGTCGTCATCTACCGCAATGGCATCGCGTACTACGAACGCCACGCCAAGGTCGACGGCGACACGCTCACGCTGCGGGTGCCCGCGGACAAGATCGACGACTTCCTCAAGTCGCTGACGGTCGCCGATGCCAAGACCGGGACCGCACTGCCGATTTCGTTTCCCAGCCCGGGCAAGTCGCGCGGCGGGGAAGTCGAGATGACCATCCAACTGCCGGATCGCTCGCACCACGACATCCTGCTCAGCTACGTCACCGAATCGCCCGCGTGGAAGCCCAGTTATCGTGTGGTCGTCAGCGACGCCGGCAAGGTCGATCTGCAGGGTTGGGCCGTCGTCGACAACACTTCGGGCGAGGACTGGAAGGCCGTGCAGGTGGGCGTGGGCTCGTCGTCGGCGTTGAGCTTCCGCTTCGATCTCCATAGCATCCGGGTCGTGCACCGGGAGACGTTGCACAGCCAGGACACGTTCGCCAAGGCGCCGCCCACGGGAGGCAGCGTGGTGCGCGAAAGCCAGGTCGGCGAGGCCGTGCTCGCGCAACTGGACGACGTCGACATCCCGCGCCCCGAGGGGCATCCGGACGTGGCATTCGACGAGGAAACCACCCTGGCCCGCGCCGACAAGAAAAGTGAGAGCGTTCGCGTCGGTTCGGGTGGTGGTCCCGGCCGCGGTCGCGGTGATTCGGCGCCCAAGCCCGCTTCGACCGCGGCTGCCACGTCGCCGTCGCAACACTATCGCAAGGCGAAGGACCAGAGCGGAGACGACCTGCGGGTGGCAGCGCTGGCGGCCTCGCTCAAGGCGCAACGTGAAACCGTGGTCATCGAGGGCTACGGCGCGGCGGGTGAAGCCGATGCCCAGGATCGCGGCCTGGATCGCGCCAACCTGATGCGCAACCAGCTGATTGAAAAGGGTGTTCCGCCCGCGCAGCTCAAAGTCGTGTCACGCGGCGTAGTGGCGGGTAAGAAGGCCGGCGTTCGGTTGGTGCAGGAGAAGGCGCCGGCCGACAGCGCGAAGAAGTCCATGGATCCTGAAGAAATCGCTGGCAATCCGGTGGGCGAGAGCCACTTCGAGTCCAAGTCGCCCATGACGGTGGCCAAGGGTACGAGCGCGATGGTCTCGATCCTGCAAAGCGCGGCGAACGGCGACATCGTTTACCTGTACGACGCTGAAAGTGGCCGTGGTGACGCGCGCTTTGCCTTCAAGGCTGTGCGCTTCAAGAATCCGACCAACTCCACGCTCGAGACCGGGCCGATGACGGTGTACGGCTCGGGTCGCTTCATCGGCGAAGGGCTGACCGAGCCGATTCCCGCGGGCGCCGTCGCCGTGGTGCCGTACGCTCTGGATCGCCAAGTGGTCGTGGACCGCGACGGTTCGACGGGTGACCGCATGTCGCAGTTGCTCAAGCTGAATCGCGGTGTGATGACGGCCGAGGTCCAGCACTGGAAGTTGCGCAAGTTGAAGATCACCAACCGCCTGGGCACGGCGACCACGGTGCTGGTGCGTCACACCGTGCCGAAGGGCTGGACGATCACGCGTGGGCCGCAAGCCACGGAGCAGTATGGCGAATCTCGCTTGTTCACCGTCGAGCTGAAAGCCGGCGAGACACGGACGATGGAGATCGAGGAAGCGACGCCGTTGCAGCGCACCGTGGATCTGCGCACGCCGGTCGGTGTGGATCTGGTGCGCGTGTGGCTGCAAGACCAGAAGCCCGGAACGCAAATGGCCGATACGATGAAGAAGTTGCTCGGCCTGTACAACGAGATGGCGAAATCGCAGGAGATGATCGAGCACCTGCGCGAGCGCGGCGAAGAGTTCCGGGTGCGGATGGACGAGTTGCACGCGCAGATCTTCAGCCTGAAAGTCGTCAAGACCGGCGGCTCGCTGATGGCGCACCTGACTCAGAAGATGAAGGAGATCAGCGACAAGGTGCAGGGCAACACGCTGGCCGTGGTGCAGACCCAAGAGAAGCTGATGCTGGCCAAGGTGCGGTTCCAGGACGAACTGGCCGAGCTGACGCTGGAGCAGAAGCCTACGCAGTCCGCGCAAAAGTAGCCGAGGTCAGTTCGGCAACGGCCGCGGAAACAGCGCCTGCATTTCGCTGGGCCGCAGGGCATCCACCAACCGCGCCACTTCGTCCTGCAGCCCGTCCCTTTGTACACGCAAATCAGCTACTTCGTCGCGCAGGAAGAAGACCCGCCAGAACGAGCGCAAGGCCCGCGTCATGGCGAAACCCCTCTCGACGGTGCGCAGGGCCGCATAGCCCGAAAGCGGCAGGACCACCAGCGCGGCCAGCGCCCAGGTCGGCCCGTACTGCCACCACAACGCCACCACCACGCCTAACCACAGCGCCGGCACTGCCAACAGTCCCATCACGAGCTTGGTGGTGGCGATCACGTCCTTGCGCGG
The DNA here is from genome assembly GCA_964356325.1 of uncultured Enterobacteriaceae bacterium. Lineage (GTDB taxonomy): Bacteria > Myxococcota_A > UBA9042 > UBA9042 > UBA9042 > CAYHHL01. The sequence goes on from CAYHHL010000229.1 coordinate 8,098, forward strand.
CGAGACCTTGGCGTGCAGCCAGCGAATGCCAGCGGCCACGGGCGCTTGCAGGACCAGCCCGGGCGCGGCAAGCGGCATCCAAAACAGCGCGTCGGTCCCGTGCATCCACAACCGCGTCGCCGTGTCCTGCCACCGCAACGGCCGCATCAGGTCGCGATCGTGCAAGCCCAGGTCGTCCAGCCTCTGCTGGTAGGCGTCGATTCGTGTCGCCAGCGCCTGCACTTCCGGGCGATGCGCCACTGTCGGGTAGACATCGTTGAATCTCCGGGCCAATTCCACCCGTTCCCACAGCGAGATGCCCTCGGGCTGGTACAACCGCCGCACCGCGTCCAGCCGCCGCAAAGTCTGCCAATCCGGGGCGTTGATGGTCAGGCCGCGCATGCCGGCCTCGATCCGGTCGGTCAGTTCGCGCACCGCCCGCCGCTCGTCGTTCAAGAACGCTTCTTGCAGGTCAGCGCCTACTTCGATGGGAGCGCCGTACTGGACCAGTACTCGACTACGAAAACGCTTTGGGTTCAAATAAGAAAGCCCGCACGGCACGATGTCGACCGGCTGATCGAAGCGGTGCGCGACATCCAACGCAATCCGCGCCGCCCCGGTCTTCAGGCGCTGCAACTGCGCTTCGTCGTGGGACAAACCTTCGGGGAAGATGCCCATCGCGCCGCCCCCCGCGAGCACGGTCGACATGGCGGTGAAGGCCTGCGCGTTGTCCAGGCTGCCCGCCCCATGATCGGCCTTGCGTGCGACCGGAACCGCGCCCAAGGCATGGAGGATCGGTCGCAGCAGGGCACTGTGGAACAGCACGTCCTTGGCGGCGAAGTGCACCACCCGGTCCGTCGTGGTCAGGATCAATACGGGATCGAGCAGCGAATTCGGGTGGTTGCCGGCAAACATGACCGCGCGCTGACCTTCCGGCGCGACGTGCTCGTGGCCGACGACCTGCACCTCGCGAAAAAACACGCGGGAGGCGATGCGCAAGATCGTGCGAAGGCAAACGTAGGCGACCATGGTGGCGATGCTAGCGCGGTTTGGCCCAGCTGGATACGCAAAGCAGCCAGGGCGCATCCGCGCACCGATCCTCGCCCTAATTTTCAATACTTACAGACAACACC
>CAYHHL010000230.1:0-9103 GCA_964356325.1 uncultured Enterobacteriaceae bacterium
CGCCGGACGCTGGGCGCCTGGAGACCCTGGTTCTCGACACAATCTACCTTGTCATCTATTGATAACAAGCAGCCATGGTGTCATCATCTGGGCGTTCGCGGCAGACGATCGGCCGCGGCGCGATTCGCTTTGGCTCCTGTCATAGCCAGCGAATCAAAGGAGATCACATGTTCAAGGCGTGCCCCATGGCGGCGGCTGGCGTGTTGCTGGCCGCGGCCGTGTCTCTGTCTATTCCGGCAATCGCTGCCGATCATACAACCATTGAGTCCGCTGAGTGGAACCTCTCGCTGGACGGCCAGTACCGGCCGCGGGCGCAGTTCGACAGCGGCAAGGACTTCCTGGGCGCCAAGGCGCTGGACCGCGAGTGGATCAGCCATCGCGCCCGCCTCGGCGTCGTCGCGGGCAAGAAAGATGGCCCGCAACTGGTCTTGCGCCTTCAGGATACCCGGGTATGGGGCGAGGAGAGCGACCCGCTGGGCCAAGGCACGCAGACGGGCACGGCGCTGGGCCTGGATCTGCACGAGGCCTACGCCGCGGTGCCGCTGGGCGTGCCGGGGCTGACCTTGAAGGTCGGCCGCCAGGAGATCGCGCTGGACAACCATCGCCTCGTCGGCAACGTCGACTGGACGATGCGGGCCCGCAGCTTCGACGCCGCCCGGCTGCAGTACACGGCAAATGGCTTGGACGTCAGCCTGTTGGCGTCCATCGTCAACGAGCGCGACGGCGCAGACGCCGATGGCCACGTGCAGGCGCTGCGCCCGGGCGACGTCTATTTCGGCGGTTTGCACGCGCGTTACGCCCTCAATGCCGACCACCGCGTCTCGGCCCTGGCCTTGTCGCGCAAGAACGACAGCGCCGAGGCCACGGGCAATGAACTCCGGCACACGATCGGCGTCTACGCGGAAGGCAAGCAGGCGGGCGTTTCCTACAACGCCGAGGGCTATTACCAATTGGGCCACCAGGGCGCGGCCGACATCGGCGCCTACATGGCTGGCCTGCGCGCCGCGTACGCCGTGCCCGTGGCGATGACGCCGACCGTCGGTTTGTGGTTCGAGGAACTCTCGGGCGATGGCAACGCCGCACATGCGTTTGACACGTTGTACGCCACCAACCACAAGTTCTACGGCGAGATGGACTTCTTCCTGAATATTCCCAAGCATACCGGCAACCGTGGTCTGCGCGACATCGCCGGTGCCGTGTCGTTCACGCCCATGGCGGGCCTGACCGCGGGCGTGGATTTCCACCTGTTCGCCGCCCATGAGATCGCTGGTGACGCGCTGACCGGGGCCAAGGACGTCCAGCCGGCGACCGACCTGGGCAAGGAAGTGGATGTGCGCGTGCTTTGGAAGATCAAGCCCGGTCTTGGCTTGCACGCGTTGTACGGTGTGTTCCTGCCCGGGGAGGGCATGCGTACGCTGCGCAAGATCGCGGCCGGCACCGAGATGACCAACGAGCACTATGGCGCGCTGACACTGGATACGTCGTTCTAACCACCCCCATTTTGCCCGGTGGCCGCTGCCGCCGCTGGCTCGCCGATCGCCTTGGCGTCGGCCTGGAGTACACAATGAAGTACGTTGTCTGGCTGCTGGCGGTCTTGTTCGCGGCCGCCCCCGCCTTTGCGCAATCGCCCAAGGGTAACAGCGGTTTGCCGCCCGGAATCAGCGCCGAGACCAAATCCTGCCTGGAGTGCCACCGCGACGACTCGCCCGCGCTGTACCAGCAATGGGGCGGCAGCAAGCACTACCGCGCCAATGTCGGTTGCTACGAGTGCCACCGCGCCGAGAAGGGTGACGCCGATGCGATGGAGCACGGCGGCGCACTGATCTCGATCATCGTCAGCCCCAAGGACTGCGCACGCTGCCACAGTCGGGAGGTCGCGGAGTTCGCCGGCTCCCGTCACGCCAAGGCAGCCCGGATCCTCGGTTCCCTCGACAACGTCCTGGCCGAGGTGGTCGAGGGCAATCGCCAATTCAAGACGCCAGGCTATCCGCAAGGCAATTCCGCTGCCGCAGTCAATGGTTGCTGGCAGTGCCACGGCGCCCAGGTCAAGGTCTTGAAGGGCGGCAAGCTCGACGCCGCGGTGTGGCCCAACAGCGGCATCGGTCGCATCAACCCGGACGGCAGCGAGGGCTCCTGCGCGGCCTGCCACATGCGCCACGACTTCTCCGCCGCCCAAGCGCGCCATCCCAACACCTGCGGCAAATGCCACCTGGGCCCGGACCACCCGCAAAAGGAGATCTACGAGGAGTCCAAGCACGGCATCGCCTTCGCCGCCAACCTCGCCAAGATGAACCTGGACTCCGCCAAGTGGATCGTCGGCGAGGACTACTCCGCGGCACCCGCCTGCGCGACCTGCCACATGTCGGCGACGCGCAAGCAGCCGGTCACGCACGATGTCGGCCTGCGCATCAGTTGGAACAACCGGCCGGTGGTGTCCGTGCGGCCCGAAGTCGCCGATGCCAAGATGGGCTTGCCGGGTGGCAGCATCGGCTGGGAGAAGCGACGCGCCAACATGAAGGATGTTTGCACCGCCTGCCACAACGCCGATTGGGCGGAGGGGTTCTACACGCAGTACGACGGCCTGGTGACGCTGTACAATGACAAGTTCGCCAAGCCTGGCCAAGCCTTGTACGACGCCGCAAAGCCGCTGTTGGGTCCCGTGCAGTTCGCCAACCAGATCGACTTCATCTGGTACGAAATCTGGCACCACGAGGGCCGCCGCGCACGCCATGGCGCCGCGATGATGGCGCCGGATTACACGCACTGGCACGGCACTTACGAAGTGGCGCGCAACTTCTACGGACACTACGTTCCGGCGCTGCGCGATCTGGCCGACAAGGCCAAGGCCAGCGGCGACGCCAAGAAGGTGAAAGCGGCGGCGGCGCTGTCGGCCAAGATCGACGAAGTGCTGGCCAGTCCTGATCACCGCTGGTTTCTGGGCCAGCGCGACGCCATCGAGAAGCCTGCCGCCAAGTAGGTCGGACGGCGTTTGCGCAGTAGCCGTGGCGGTTGCGGTCCGAGGCCGCGCCGCAACCGCCACGACCCTGGCCGAGCTGTGCTACCCTGCAAGCCATGCCGTGCCCGCCGCCCGTTCGCGCCTTCTTGGTTTCGGCCGCGGGGCTTGTCATCAGCACTGCGCCGGCGCTGGCCGAACCGACGTTGGCGGTGGCGCCCTCGACCTTCGCCGCGCCGCCCACCTCGCCGGCCGTCAACACCGACCAGTCGTACGGCGATCTCGGTCGTCGTTTCGTGTTGTTCCTGTGGGGCAAACCGTCGCTGCTTTCCAGCGGCGCCATCGACGAGATGGTCGGCAACCCGTGGAAGCTGAGCCTGGCCGCCGAAGCCAAGCTCGCCACCTTGCCGCCGCGCCTGCGCACGGAAATGTATCTGCTGCTGGCGGGCAGCTTGCACTCCTATCAGTTCGTGCCGCAGTCCACGGCCATTGCCGGCGGGGCATCCGGGTCCACGGCAGAGGCCTTTCCCTGGCCAACCACGCTGGCGCCCGCGGTCGGCCGGCAGCTCCTGAACAACCTGACCACGACCGCCGTGCGCCACTTTCGTACCGAGGAACTGGCCGATCTGGGGGTGTATGCCCTGTCGCGTCAGGCGTTCTTTCCGACCACGCCGCGCGAGTGGAGGTCCTGGAAACAAGCCATCGTCGAGGATGACATGCTGTTCGCCTCGGCGGTCGCGCTGGGTCTCGCAGCGACGGACAACTTGCAGGCGCGCGCATCCGGCCTGCTGGCGAAGCTGCCCGGCAACACCTTTCGCTTCGGATGGTTCGGTGAATTCAACGACTTCGGCTTCCAATTGCACCCGACGTTGCGCAGCGGCTTGAAGGTCAAGTCGCCGTCCGTGGAAGTATCGGCAGGCGTGAAGGAAAACTTCGCGGCAGGGACGACCGAGGAACTGCGGGCGCTCGAACTGGTCGTGAACAACCACTGGATCGAGCAACTCGCCACGCCGAGAGGCTGGGAACTGGCGGTCACGGCGGTCGGTCGCTACGTGGTGGCGCATCAGGTCAAGGCCAAGGAAGACGCCGTGCAGACCGGTCTCGACCTGTACTTTCGCCGCCCGCACTTCGCCGGATCCGCTTACCAATCGCTGGTGATACGCACCAACGCTGCAACCGATTTCCGCACTGAATCCGTGGCTTTCGGCGCGGTAGGCCTGGAGCATCGCCGGTATGACGTCGCGGCGCTGGTCCGTGTCGGCGTCTCGGCGGATCCTTGGTCGGAACCGAGCCTCAGCAACGTCGGCGTGCTCATCGCCGGGGGGACTGAACCGCGCCACGATCGCATGCGCTCGGCCATGTTCAGCAGCGCCGACGCGGTGGTGGTCCGCCTGGACAACCTCACGATGATCAAGGCGAAAATTGCCGAGCTGGACGTGCGTCTGCTCGGTCGCGTCCTGGCGCCACCGCAACGCGTCGACATGACGGCGGAACGGGAAGTGTGGCGGGCGTACCTGCAGCGCGGCCGAACCGATCTCGAGGCGGAACTGAAGCAGTACATGGCCGACCGCGACGCGTTCTACTTGTACACCGGCAAGGCCACCTTCGCGACCTATGGCTTGGATGCGACTGGGCACGGTCCGTTGGGTCCAGCGTTGCGCAATGCGGCGCGGGGCGAAATCCGCGGCATGCCATGAGGTTTGCTCAACGGCACATCACTTCGATCTCGTCCAGGAATGCCGCCGGCGCCACGGTGCCCACCCGCATCACGTTGTAACGCAACAGGAAAGTTCGCCCGCGCAAAGCGGCCGGAAACTCGCCGTTCAGCTCCTGCCAACCATTGGTCGGTGCACACAGACTCCCCAGCGGATAGGTGTCGACCGCGCCACCTGCAACCGGCAGACCGATCGCTTGCGCAGTGGCGATGGCGGTCCACAGCGGCGTGGGGCAAGTACTCTCCGACGCCAGCAACTTCACCGAATACCGCCACTTCGCCCCGCCAATGGGCAAATCGAAACTCAAGTTCTGCGCTTGCGAAAGCTGCGAATGGGTCGCTCCCGCCGCCAGGTCGACCGCCATCGCTCCCGGTGCCGAGGTGAATTCCGTAGTCGTTGGCTGCCACGACGCCGGTCCCGAAGCCGGCGCGCTGATCCAACCGTTCTTGCCCGTGCTGAAGGTCTCGTGCAGACAGCGGAACGAGCACGGCCCCAGCAGCGCGACGTCATCCACCTCCACCTTGCCCGCCGCGCCGCTGCCCGGCCCCGAGCGCACGCGCAGTTCCAGGTCGACGATCTGGCCCGCCCAAGCACTCACGTCCAATTCGAGCCGCTGCCACTCCGGGTGGTCGTCACAGCGCGCATGGACGACTTGCCCGCCCAGGCGGACCTCCAGGTCGTCGTCCCCGCAAGTGTACGCGCCCAGACCGCTCGTTCGCACCGCAAACGCCAACTTGGCCCCCGGCTCCGGCGCCAGACCGGGGATGACGAGCGTGGCCTCCGCGGCTTTCCCGTCCGGTGGCGCGCCCTTCCAAACGGCCTGCATCGTGCCGGTGCCGGTGTGCCCGCCGGTCTCGACACGCTTCCAGGCCAGGTAGTCCTTCGCCGTGGTCTGGAACTGCCACAGCGGCGGAATCGGCGACGGCGCAGGCAGTTTGGGCGGCACCGTCGTGATGTGCTGCTCCATGTCGCCGCCCAGGCACGCCGTCGCACAGTTGCCGACCAGTTGCAGGTTGTCCACGTCGATGATGCCCGAGGACGCCGTCTGGCTGCCGGCCTCCGCGCGGATTTCGATGTCCACCGGCGCACCTGCCCACAGCGACAAATCGATGGCCACGTGCTTGAAATCGGTGCAACCGCCCAGCGCCTTGCTGCCATCGCCGACCACGGTGCTGTCACACTGCTGCCACAACAACTTGCCGTTCACGTACACCGCCAGGTTGTCACTGCCGCACGACTTCGAGCCCATGGACGTGAACATGTCGAACGTGAGCCACGAAGGGCCCGGGCGTAGGTAGATCATGCGCAAGAACAGGTGCGCCGCCCGCTTGGTGGTGATCTTGGACGGCGCCGGTCCCTTCCACTGCGCGCGCAGGCCCTTGAGTCCGGAGCGCGGATGGATGCCGCTGACCGTCCATTGCACGTACTTCGGCTCGTCGGACCAGGTGCTCCACTGAGTCGGCGCGGTCTCGAAGTCGTCGGTCAGGCACACGCCGCACGCCTCACCGCCGGTCGGTTCGAAGGTGCAGCCGGTCTTGGCCTGGCAACTGTCCAGGGTGCAGGTCAGGCCGTCGTCGCACACCACCGGCACCTTGCCCGAACACACGCCCTGGTTGCACTTGTCGCCCACGGTACAGCAACTTCCGTCCGAGCACGGCGCGTTGGTGGGGAAGTGCTGGCAGCCGGTCGAACCCTTGCACAAGTCGGTGGTGCAGCCGTTGCCGTCGTCGCACAAGGCCGGCTTGGGGGCGTCGCACAGGCCGTTCTTGCACACGTCGCCCAACGTACAGGCATTGCCGTCGCTGCAGGTGGCGCCGTTGGGCAAGGCCACGTGGGCACAACCGGTTTCCAGGCACAAGTCCTGAGTGCAGCCGTTGTTGTCGTCACAGGACAAGGCCTTGCCAATCGTGCACACGCCGCCCTGACACAAGTCGCCGATCGTGCAAGGGTTGCCGTCCGAGCACAGGATGCCCAGCGTCGCCTTCTGCGCGCACTTCCCGGTCGCGACATCGCAACTGCCGATCGTGCAAGAGTTGCCGTCGTCACAGGCCAGGGCGCTGCCGGCGCAGGTGCCGCCGTTGCAGACGTCCCCGGTCGTGCACGGGTTGGCGTCGTCGCAAGCACCTGTTGCCGGAGCATGGCTACAACCGCCGACCGCGCCACAAGTATCCGTGGTGCAAGGGTTGCCGTCGTCGCAAGAGATCTCGGCGCCCGCGACGCAACTGCCGCTCAGGCAATGGTCCGCGCCGGTACACTGCGAGCCGTCGGCATCGCAACTCGCGCCGTTGACCTGCCCACACGGTCCGCTCGGCGCCGAACACTGTTCCTGAGTGCAGACGATGCCTTGCCCGCAGTCTTTGGCGGGGCCTGGCTGGCACGCGCCGCCCGCGCACGCATCGCCGATGGTACACGCCGAGCCGTCGCTGCAAGGTGAACCGTCGGGTTGTAGAGCGACGCCGCACGCCCCGGTCTTGACGTCGCAACTCGCGATTTCACAAGGCTTTGCCGGGCACACCACCGGCGGGCCGGGCTGGCACGCGCCGCTCTTGCACACGCCGACCTGGGTACACGGGTTGCCGTCGTCGCAGGCGCCCGCCATCGAGTTGCCGACGCAGCCGCCCAACTTCACGTCGCAAGCCTCCTGCGTGCACGGGTTGCCGTCGTCGCAAGCCACCGTCACGCCTACGCAACTGCCCGCCACGCAGTGGTCCTGGGCGGTACATGCGGCGCCGTCGTCGCACGGGCCGGGTGCCGGGAAGTTGAAGCAGCCCGCGCCCTCGCCGCACAAGTCCGAAGTGCAGGGGTTGCCGTCGTCGCACAGGCCGAAGTTGCCCTGGCAGGAGCCACCGATGCACTTGTCGTCCCCTGTGCAGGTCTGGCCGTCGTCGCAAGGCGGCTGGTCGGCGATGGTGGTGTGCGCGCAACCGCTGTTGGTCGCGCAACTATCCGTGGTGCAGGAGTTGCCATCGTCGCAAGTGACCCCCTGTCCGGTGCAGCCCGTCAACGTACACGCGTCCTTGATCGTACACGGATTCTGGTCGTCGCACGGTCCGGCCACGACGGTATGGATGCAGTCACCGGTCTTGTTGCACACGTCGGTGGTGCAAGCGATGCCGTCCGAACAGTCCTTGCTCTGGCCGACCGGGCACTTGCCGTTCAGGCACGACTCGCCGGTGGTACACGGGTTGCCGTCGCTGCAAGGTCCCAGGATCGCTGCATGTCCGCAGCCGGTCGCGTCGTCGCACAGGTCCACGGTACACGGGTTGCCGTCGCCGCAGTCGGTCGCTTTGCCCGGCTGGCAACTGCCTAGTGAACAGACGTCGCCGGACGTACACGCCGAACCGTCCTCGCACGCGCCCAGGCTCGGGGTCGACGCGCAGCCCCCGGTGGAGGCATCGCAAGTGTCTGTCGTGCAAGGGTTGGCGTCGTTGCAGGCCAAGGGCTTGCCGGGCTGGCACTTCGAGCCGCTGCAGGTGTCGCCGACCGTGCAGCCGAAGCCGTCGTCGCACGGGCCGACCAGACCCGAGTGGACGCAGCCGCTCGGGCCGCAACTGTCCAACGTGCATACGTTGTCGTCCTCGCAAGCGCCGGGCTTGGCCGTACCGACGCAGGTGCCGTCCTTGCATGCGTCCTCGGTGCAGGCGATGCCGTCGTCGCAGGCACCGGGCTTGGCGTCGTGTCGGCAGGCGTCTGTGTCGCAACCATCGGTGGTGCAAGGGTTGCCGTCGTCGCAGCTCTCGGGCTTGCAGGTGGCGACGTCCTCGCTGAGGTCCGGGGCGATCGGCACGTCGGGCTTGGTGACGTCGTTGACGGTCAGTTCCGGACCGCCGATAGCCACGTCGGCCGGCTGTTCGACGGCATCCTCGGGATCGGCTTCGACTTTGGGCGCAGTGGGCGACGAGCATGCGGCCAGCAAGGCCCACGTCCAGACGTTCAGCAGCCAGCGGCGCGAGCCCGTACGTGGTGCAGCAGTGCGTTCAGGGCCCGACATCGTCGCTCCGGCCGCGCGCGCAGCCGGCCAAGCCTACAGGGGAAACTCGCGCGGGCATAGTCCAGCTTTGCGACCAAACGCCGCCCGTGCTCGCTCTTCAGCGCCCCAGCTCTACCAGGACCAGTCGAGCATTCCCGGATACTTTCCCGGCGAATGGCGCGCTCCGAACCGTGGCGCCGTCGTGCCAGAGGATGTCGGCCTGGACCAACCATTGGCCGTTGGGTCGGTGGTCGCGTTGCCGGCCGCCGTTCGGAGTCCAGGCCGTGCGCAGACGGGTGACGGCCACGATGCGCTCTGGCGTGGCATGCAGATCCTGCCCCACGGCCGTGCGCCCAGTTGCCTAGCGCAGGGACAGGCTGTAGAGCATGCCGCGGCTGCGATCGAGCTGTGCCATCAGCACCTTGGCGCGGTCCTCTGCGACCAGCCCGAGCATTGCCATCAGGT
>CAYHHL010000231.1:0-8925 GCA_964356325.1 uncultured Enterobacteriaceae bacterium
TCATCCTGAGAATTTCGAGCGCATCGCGCTCGAAGCCCCCGAAGGATCTCTTTACAGTACCACGCGGGGCCAGTTCGCCCGCCGCCCGGCCATCGCGCCCGGCCCCCGATCCGCCCCCAGCTCGCCTTCAACAGTCACACCAAATTCATAGGTTACGGGGCTCTGTCGGCTCTTCCCAGCGTCACATGCCGCCTGGGGCCAGTCAAGGTCGAGCCTTCGGTGCCGATGCGGCAACCTTGACAGCCCCCAGCCAGCATGTCGGTAAAATCAGGTGCCGATTCAGGCACTACACGCGGAGGGTCGTCATGTTGATCGTAGAAAAGCTCACTCGCGAGGTCGCGCGCGACGGTATCGAACTGGTCGCAGGGATCGCAAGAGGCCACGGGGAACTCGTGGACCAGGTCAAGCGCGCGCTCACGTCACTGGTACTCAACACTACCGAGGGGTTGCACAGGCACGGCGGCGACCGGCGTAACCTGCTCAGGGTCGCCAAGGGCTCGGCGGCGGAGGCCGAGGCGGGTCTGGACCTGATGGCGATGCTCGGGCTCGTAGCGGAAGACCGGGCCAAGGTGCTGATGGCACAGCTCGATCGCAGCCGCGGCATGCTCTACAGGCTGTCGCTGCGGTAGGCAACCAAGCACCACGAGGGCAGGGCTGACGCTCCGATGCGTCGCTCTATGCCCTGCCCGTTTTCGAGGACTCGCGGCTATCCGCCGCTCAACCCTCGAAAACGGCGGCCCACGCGGACCGCCACCGGGTGAACCCTCTTTCAGTGCGCCAGCTTCCAGAGCATCGCCCGGACCCGATCCAGCCCGGCCTCCACCGGCTGCGCGCCCTGCCCCTCGACCACGCCGAGCGCCACCAGCAGCCCGAGCGCGACCGACGCCTCCTTGGCACTTCCCCGTGCGATGCTCAGCAGATGCGTGCGATCGCCCTTGCTCCTGCCTAACCCCTCGCTAGCGTTGAGCGCGACCGACACCAACGCACGCTTGAACTGGTCGATCAACTCGCCGTAGCCGCGCTTCCCCCCTTTGACGAGCCCGAGCCCCTGCACCACCGTTTCCTGCGCAACCACCTGAACGTCCAACATGAAACCCTCCTTTCCTTCCTGCCCGGGAATTCAGGCATGACCCCCTGGGCCACGTCGCGCGGAGGTCCGTCAAGGCTGGCGGCGCATCGCCGACACCGAAGGGCAGCCTTGACGGCCGAGCACGATGTGGCACGCTGGAAGAAAGCCAGAAGCTTCCCCCTAAACCTCGGTAAATGTTAGTGAGTTCTGTGAGGCGACGCCTTGGGCTTCCGGTCGCGGCTCCGGCTCCGGCTCCGGCCCCGGCTCCGGCTCCGGTCGCGGCTCCGGCTCCGGCTCCGGTCCCGGCTCCGGTCCCGGCTCCGGCTCGGTCCCGGGTTCGGGTTCGGGTCCCGGTCCGGGTCGTTCGCTGGCGATCCTCACCCGGCGCGGGCAACTGTTCCCGGGCGCCACGATCCGCTCGACAGGGGTCTGGCTTGGGCGTAGACGTAGCGCGTCTACCTCGGGAACGCCATCGGGGCACGGCCGGAGCGCTGATGAAGATTGTTCCCTCTTGGCACCTGCGTAGCGGCACAGATCGCCGGATGCGCCATCCTGCCGCGCGACAATTAGAAACCAGCGACTACGAATTCTAGTTGACGCCGCGCACCATCCCGTGCGGCACCGCTCACCCTTGCACGGCGGGTGTTTGCGACACCAAGACCGCTACCTGCGTCGGCTGTGTGGTCGACGGCGACTGTGCGAGCGGTTCGCTGTGCGACGCTCGCAATTGCCTCAAAGCTGCGTCTTGTGTCTCCGACCTCGACTGCAAGGCCACTGACTCCGTTTGCCTTTTGCCACGCGGCCTGTGCGTCCAGTGCCTTACGCAAGCGGACTGCAAGGCTGGATCCACGTGCGAACGCCGCCACTGCGTGTCCCGCCAGACCTGCGCATCGAGCAAGGATTGCCCTCAACTCTGCGACAAAACAAATGGATTCTGCATCGCCAGTGAGAAGTCGGCAGATTGCGGACCGAACGCCTCCTGCGACGAATACGGGCAATGTCGGGCGGCCATCTGCAAGGTTGGCGCGTGCGTGAAAGGCGACTACTTCGCGTGCAAGCCAGACGGGTCAGGCTTCGCTACTCCCACAGTCTGCGATGATGGAGCGCCCTGCTCTGCTGATACTTGCGGCACGGACGGATGCAAGCACCTCGCTGTGGCTGGCGCATGCGACGACGGCGACGCGTGCACCGTCGCTGATGCGTGCCAAACAGGAAGCTGCCAGGGAACCGCGTTGGGCTGCGACGACAGCAACCCTTGCACGACGGATACTTGTGCGCCGCTGGTCGGCTGCAAACACGCGTCCAACACCTTCACGTGCGACGACGGCGACCCATGTAGCACCACATATGTTTGCAAGGCCGTAACTTGCAAGGGTAATAGTGTATCGTGTGACGACGCTGACCCATGTACGACCGATGCCTGCGCCGCACCTGTGGGATGCACGCACAAGAAGGCCACAAGTAGCGCCTGCAACGACGGCGATGCCTGCACGACCGATGACGTCTGCGTTGCTGGCCTCTGCAAGGGCACCCAGCTGCCGTGCGACGACGGCAAAGCGTGCACCAATGACGTCTGCAACACCAAGAGCGGCTGTGCACATGTACCTGCCACTGGACCGTGCGACGACGGTGACACGTGCACCGAAGGCGATGGCTGCAACGCAGGAGCCTGCCAGGGGGCGGCGAAGAAGTGCGATGACGGTGTGTCGTGCACTATCGATTCGTGCGCGGCTCTGATCGGCTGCCAGAACAAGCCGGTCGACAGCGCGTGCGATGACAAGAACGCCTGTACGGATGACGCCTGCGACATCGCGAAGGGTTGCAGCAACTTGCCCATCGTGGCGTCGTGTGACGATGGCAATGCTTGCACGACGGGCGAGGTCTGCAAGGCGGGCGTTTGCGGAGTCGGGAGCGCTTTGAACTGCAACGATGGCAACGTGTGCACAAGCGATGGTTGCGACACCAAGACGGGCTGCACCGCAACATTGGCCGTTTCATGCAACGACGGCAACCCATGCACTACGGACAGTTGCGACGCGGTGAAAGGTTGCGTGACTGCCGCCGCAGACGAACACCAGGGTGCCAGCGCATCTTTTCAGCCGTCATTCCCGCGAAGGCGGGAACCCAGGCTAAATGCTAGGGTTTGGGAATGACGCAAAAAACGAAGGCTGCGGGCTCTGTTCCTTCGAATCGGAGAACGCGATGTCAGAAGTACAGAAGGCAGCCTGGGTTCCCGCCTGCGCGGGAATGACGGTAAACTATTGCAGATTCCAACAAGTTCGGCCGGGGCGGTCACCGTGCCCGCCGGCGAGCACACGTGCCGATCTGAAACACACGGAAATGGTATGACCAGTTCGCACTGGCGGACACGGAGGCCCATGCTCGACACGGAACCCAAGCGCATCGGGGCAGCGCGCTTCAAGGAAACCTGCCTCGACCATTTCGACCACCTGCCGCCCGAGGGCCTGATCGTCACCAAGCACGGCCGTCCAGTGGCGCGCATCTTGCCGTTCGAGGTAGCGCCGACCGCGCTGCTCGGCTGTATGGCTGGACGCATCCAGGTGCACGGCGACCTGCTGACGACCGGCTTGTCCTGGGAGGCAGGTGGCGATGATCAACCTTGCGACGCGAATCGTCGTCGCTAATCCCCCATCCCCGCGTCCACCAGCAAAGGCAGCAACCGCTCGCGCATCAACGCCTCGGCACGATCCAGATCCACCGCGTCCGCATCGGTCAGCCCGCGGCACGCCGTCTCCAGCACCTCCGCTTGCACCCGCCCCGCCGCCAACGCCAGCCGATACGGCAGGTTCGTGAAGGTAACGAGCTGATACCGCGAGCGATAGGCCGTGCCCAGGCGTTGCTGCAGCCGCACCTCGACCGCCCGGTGCAGCAGGAACGTCGGGTCCGCCACCTTGTCGCGCATTTCCACGAAGTTCTCGACCGCCAGATCCGCGATGGCATCGGTGTCCGGCTTGCGCAACGTCGCGAATTGGTGGAACAAGGCCGGCCAGTCCAGATCGCCCTGCCCCGCGGCGTCCAGAAGTCCGGCCAGCACCGTGCAATCCTCGAAGCCACAGTTCATGCCTTGGCCGAAGAACGGCACGATGGCATGCGCCGCGTCGCCCAGCAGCAGTGCGGCTTTCTCCTGCCACGGCCAGCACTTGACCGTCACCATCTGACCCAGCGGCGCGGCGAGGAACTGTGCGGCGAGGTCCGGCAGCAACGGCACGGCGTCCGGGAACCAACGTGCGAAGAACGCCTCGATGTCGGTGACGGTCTGCAACTGCGCAAAACCAGGGACATCGCCGTGCGGATCGAACGGCAGGAACAGCGTGCAGGTGAAGCTGCCGTCCTGATTCGGCAAGGCGATGAGCATGAACTGCCCGCGCGGCCAGATGTGCAACGCATGCGGCTCGATCGCGAACCGACCGTTCGGCCCCAAGCCATGGTTCACAGGCAGGATAGTCAGTTCCTTGTAGCCACTGGTGAGCAGGTCCTGGGTAGCCGTAAAGGCCCCGCCGCGCGCCATCGCCGCACGCAAGGCCGACGCACTGCCGTCCGCGCCGAACAATACCGGCGTATGCACCTTGGCGAATTCGCCGGTCGCCTCGTCATGAAAGGTCGCGAGTTCCGTGGTAAAATCGTAGTCCGTCAGGCGCTGCTCGAAGCGGATGCGCACCCGACCGGTCGCTTCGGCCGCGGTCATCAGCAGCTTGTTCAGTTCACCACGCGACATCGAGTAGATGCACTCGGTTGCGTCGCGTCCGTACGGCAGCAGCGCGGTCGCTCCGGTCAGCGCATGGGTCATGCGCCCGGTCATCGGCACTGCCTGGCCTAGCACCGCGTCTTGCAGCCCCACCGCCCGCAACGCATGCAGGCCCCGCGTCGAAACCGCGAGATTGATGGACCTTCCCGCGGCGACGGCATGCGTGCGCAGGTCCGGCCGGCGCTCGTAGACGTCGACGTGCAAGCCCCGACGTGCCAGGGTCAAGGCCAGCAGCGAGCCCACGGGCCCAGCGCCAATCACGGTCAACCGTTCAACTGGAGACATGGGCGGACCTCGCTGTGCCGGCAGTCAGGGCTTCTCGCAAAAGCGCAACCAACCTCTGCACATCCAGCCAACGCGTGTACAGGGGTGCAGGCGTCAGGCGAATGATGTCCGGCGGGCGCAGATCGACCATCGCCCCAGCGGCATGCAAGCGCTGCACCACCTGGTCGGCCACGTTCGGCACCCGCACCGTCAGCATCGTGCCCCGTTGCCCAGGATCGCGCGGCGTCAGGACTTCCACCCCGGGCAGAAGTCCCAGCAACCACTCGAGGTACGCCGTCAGCGCCTGACCGCGGACGTGCAGCCGCGGCATCCCGGCGGCATCGAACAGGTCCATCGAAGCGCGCAACACCGCCAGTTGCAGGATCGGCGGGTTGGACAGTTGCCAGCCTTCCGCGCCGGGGATCGCCTTGAAATCATGGGCCATGCGAAACCGCGAAGCCTTGTCGTGGCCCCACCAGCCGGCCAGTCGCGGCCGATCGGTGTGCGCATGCCGGGCGTGGACGAACGCACCGCCGAGCCCGCCCGGTCCCGCATTCAAGTATTTGTAGTTGCACCACACAGCGAAGTCGACGTCCCAATCGTGCAGGTGCAGCAGCAGGTTGCCGGCGCCGTGGGCGAGATCCAAGCCGAACACGCAGCCCTTGCGATGGGCGGCCTCGCACAGCACCGGCACATCGAACGCCTGCCCGGTCAGGTAGTTGCATTGCCCGAGCAGCACCAGCGCAGTCGTGTCGCCGTATTGCTCGATGGCCGCGAGCACGTCCTCGGTGCGCAGGTGCGTTTCGCCTGGCCGCGGCGCCAGTTCGACGATGGCCTGCGCGGGATCCAAGCCGTGCCACTGGGCTTGCGAAGCCACGGCGTACTGATCCGAGGGAAACGCGCCTGCTTCCACGAGGATGCGAAACCGCTGCGGCGTCGGGCGGTAGAACGAGACCATCAGCAGGTGTACGTTCACCGTCAGCGTATTCATCACCACGACTTCGGCCGGTTCGGCGCCCACCAACCGCGCGGTCGGCGCCGTCAACTGCTCGTGATAGCTCAGCCACGGCCGCTCGGGCTTGAAGTGGCCCTCGACGCCATAGCGCGCCCAATCGTCCAGTTCCTGCTCGACGTAGCGGCGGGCGTTGCGCGGCTGCAGACCCAGGGAATGTCCCGCGAAATACAGGACATCCGGGCCGATTGCCGGCACAGCCCGGGGCGGCGCGGGCGGGAAGAGGAAGGCTTCGCGCAGGGGGGACAGCGCGTCGTCGGCATCGCGTGCCGCAGCCCAGGTCGGATCGTCGCGGAAGTCTGTGAGAGTAGTGGGGTCGGTCACGATGGGCTCCGGGGGTCAGTGCTCGGCGCGAGATCATCTGGGGGCACGAGATCGAAATCCACCGCACGCTTCCCCAACCACTGCAACGCGTTGTCGACCAGCAGCGCCCGCTCGACCGGCCCACCCAGCCCCAGCGACTCGACCAGCGCACCCGGCTGCGACTCGCCAAGCGGAAAGGGGTAGTCACTGCCCACCGCCACCCGATCGGTGCCAAACGTGTCGAGCACCAGACGCAGTGCCCGCTCGTCGTGCACCAGCGAATCGACCCAGAACTGACCGAGGTAATGCGAAGGTGGATAAGGCACTTGCGTCGCACAGAGGTCCGGCCGCGCGGCAAAGCCGTGGTCGATGCGCCCCAAAGTCGCCGCAAACGATCCTCCACCGTGGGCAAAGCACAGTCGCAAGTCCGGCCAGCGCTGCAGGATCCCACCCATCAGCACCGAACAGATCGCCAGCGACACTTCCGCCGGCATCCCCACCAACCAGGGCAGCCAATGCCGCGGCATGCGTTCTTGCCCCATCATGTCCCAGGGATGCACGAATACCGCCGCGCCCAGTTCCGCCGCCTTTTGCCACACCGGCGCCAGCTCCGGCTCGTCCAGGTTCCAGGCGTTGACGTGTGAACCGATCTGCACGCCGGCCAACCCCAGGTCCGCGACGCAGCGCTCCAGTTCGCGCACCGCCAGCTCCGGATCCTGCAGCGGCAGCGTGCCCAGACCTATGAACCGACGCGGAAAACGCTGGCACACGCCGGCCAGGTGATCGTTCAGGAAGCGCGCCATGTCGCGGGCCACGTGCGCCGGCCTTTGGTAGCCGAACAGCACCGGCACCGTCGAAAGTACCTGCACAGCCACGGACATCGCCTCGCATTCCTGCAGCCGCACCTGCGGATCCCAGCAGTTGTGCTCGATTTCGCGGAAGAACCGGCCGTCGTCCGTGACCATGCGCGCCCGACACGGTTGGTGATGATCCAAGACGATGAAGCCCCGCTCGGGCGCGTGACGCTCGGCCCAGCGCGGCAGGTCGGGCGGCAGGATATGGGTGTGGACGTCGACGCGGCGCACTGGCTAGGCTCCCGGCGGCACGTGCGTCTGACCACACCGCTTGCAGGTCGTATGCGCCGGATCGGCCCAGTAACGCGCGAACACCGGAGGCAATTGTGCCACGATGTCGGTCACGTGTACGGACTCGCGGTACAGTTCGGCGTCGCAGCGGTCGCACACCCACAAGAAGGTATCGAGTTCACCCGGCTGGCGGCGCCGCTCCAGCACGAAACCGACCGTGCCCGCGGGACGTTGCGGCGAGTGCGGAACATTGCCCGGCAGCAGCAGGATCTCGCCCTGGCGCAGCGGGATGTCCACACGCCGACCGTTCTGCAAGGTCCGCAGGATCATGTCGCCTTCGAGTTGGTGGAAGAACTCCTCGCCCTGGTTGACGTGGTAGTCCGTGCGCGCGTTCGGCCCGCCGACCACCGTGACCATGAAGTCGCGATCCCCAGGCCAGATCTGGGCGTTGCCGACCGGCGGCTTGAGCTGATCGCGGTGGGCGTCGATCCAGTTCTGGAAGTGCAGCGGCTGCAGGTCGGACATGGCCAATGTTTCCTCGAAGCCGGGCGGGCCTCCGGGCGGCAGTGTAACGCGGCGCGGCTCCGCTGGCGATCGCACGGGCAATCGCTATGCTGGGCCACGACGACGGGAGGTACGCGATGCGGAAGTGGACTTGGGCAACAGCGGCGGTGGTGCTGGCGGCGTGCGGCACGAGCAAAGGTGCCAGTCCTGCTCTGGATGCTGGCGGAAACGTTCAGGATGCGACGTTGGCGGACGCGGGGACGGATTCGGGATCGGGTACGGATTCGGGTTCGGGTACGGGTGCGGGGACGGATTCGGGTTCGGATTCGGGTTCGGCCGCGGATTCGGTCCCGGCTGCGGATTCGGTCCCGGCTCCGGACACGGCCTCGGACACGGCCTCGGACGCCGGCCCTGCGGTCCAATGCACGGGAACTACGCCCTACTTCCCGACCTTTGCCCGCGGCTGTGCGACCGACACCGACTGTGCCATCGCCGAGCACCAGATCAACTGTTGCGGCACCAAGATCGCCATCGGCATCGCAGCCAGCGAAAAAGCCGCCTTCGACGCCGCCGAAATGACCTGCGAAAGCCAGTACCCTGGCTGTGGTTGCGCGCAGTTCCCGACCAAGGCCGAGGACGGCAAGACCGAGCTGGACGGCAAGATCATCGTGAAATGCGTCAAGACCGCGGCAACGGCGAGCGAGTGCAGCACTTCCGTTCCGTGAGAGCCCAGCGCCGACCGCTCAAAACTTCAGTTCGGCGATGCACTTCAGTTCGATTGCGATCGGCGTCGGCAGGCAACCGACCTCGACCGTGGTGCGACACGGCGGATTCTCGGCGAAATGCTCAGCCCACAGGCGGTTGTAGGTCGGGAAGTCGCGCGCCATGTCGGTCAGGTACACCGTCACGTCGACGAGGTCCT
>CAYHHL010000232.1:0-4150 GCA_964356325.1 uncultured Enterobacteriaceae bacterium
GACCGGCCGAGGAGCGTCCCGGGTCGCGCATGTTCCACGGCATGGTCGGTGGCAGCGAGTCGATGCTGAGTGTTTTCCGGCAGGTCGAGCGGGTGGCGCGGTTCGGCACGACGGTGCTGGTCAGCGGCGAGTCAGGCACGGGCAAGGAACTCGTGGCGCGCGCCCTGCATGCCGCCTCGCCGCGGTCCCGAGGTGCGTTCGTGGCGGTGAATTGCGGGGCGATTCCGGCAAACCTATTGGAATCCGAACTGTTCGGCCACGTCAAAGGCGCCTACACCGACGCGACGGCGGATCGCAAGGGCCTGTTCGAGGAGGCCGATCGCGGCACCCTGTTCCTGGACGAGATCGTCGATTTGCCCATGAATCTGCAGGTCAAGCTGTTGCGCGTGCTGCAAGAAGGCGAGTTCCGGCGCGTGGGTGGCAACAAGGAGATCAAGGTCGACGTGCGGGTGGTGGCGGCGAGCGCGATTTCGGCCCGTCAGCGCGTGAAAGACGGGCAATTTCGTGAGGATTTGTACTACCGGTTGTCGGTGATCGAGCTGACCGTGCCGCCGTTGCGCGAACGCCGCGAGGACATCCCGCTGCTGGTGGAACATGTGGTCGAGCGCGCCAACCAGCGCCTGGGCACCAAGATCCGCTCGGTGCACGCCCAGGCGATGGCCCGGCTGTGCGCGCATCCGTGGCCAGGTAACGTCCGGGAACTGCAGAACTGCATCGAACAGGCCTGCGTGATGACCGAAGGCGACGAGATCTCGCTCGAGTCGCTGAACCTGCACCGCCAGGACGGGCCGACGCCAACGCAAGTGGTGATGGCCGCGGATTCGCTGAGTATTCCCGATGCCATCGCGGTGACCGAACGCACGCTGATTGCCGCAGCCCTGCAGCGCACGGGCGGCAATCGCACCCACGCGGCTGAGCTGTTGGACATCTCGCCACGCAACTTGCAGTACAAAATCAAGCAGTACGCCATCGATTCACCGGCGCCGATCGGCCGGCCGCGGAGCTGACGTTTGGACCTGACCCCGCACATCGACCGGCCTGTGCTGGCCACGGATCGGACTGGCCCGCTGCGTGAGCGCCTGGCCGCCCGCTATCCGCTTTTGTATCTGGTCCATGCCGACGAGCGCGACACCTTGCGCCTGCTGGCGGACGCGGCGGCGAGCACGGGCCTGCGCCTGGATGCGCCCCAGATCGGTCGGCAAGATCCCGTCACAGCGGCGGCGGACGCGATCATGCAACTGGCAGACCGGCAAGAACCGGTGCTGCTGGCGCTGCCGCTGGGGCATTTGCTCCTGCGTGACGCGGGGTTGACCCGCCTGCTGGCCGAACGGCTGGCCGAGACCGAACGCCAGGGTCACGTCATCGCGTTGCTGGCGCCGGTGCGCGTGGCCTGCCCCGAACTCGAGCGCGATCGCGTGGTGATGACGGTGCCGTTGCCGGGCCCGGGTGAACTGGAACCGATGGCGGCGGCGGCCTTGCGCGCGGCGGACGGTGCGTTGGACGGCGACTTGCTGCAACGCGGGGTGCAGGCTTTGCGCGGACTGACCCACGCCCAGGCGCGTCGGTCGTTACGGCGGGTGCGGCAGGGCGGTCTACAAGGGGCTCAGGCGATCGCGGCGTTGCAGGCCGAGAAGCGCGATCTGGTGGCGGCGGGCGGCGTGCTCGAGATCATCGAGATGATGCCGGCGTTGGCCGAAGTGGGCGGCCTGGAAGTGCTGAAGTCCTGGCTGCAAAGGCGGCGCCTGGCATTGACCAGGGAGGCGCGCGCGTTCGGGCTGCCGGAGCCGCGCGGCGTGCTGGTGGTGGGCGTGCAGGGCTGTGGCAAGTCCATGATTGCCAAGGCTTCAGCGGTCGCGCTCGGCGTGCCGTTGGTGCGCTTGGACCTGGGGCGGCTGTACACCGCGGAACGCTCGCCCGACGAGAACCTGCGCGAGGCCCTGATGGTCGCCGAAGCGATGGCGCCGGTCGTGCTGTGGCTGGACGAAATCGACAAGGCTTTCGCGGACACGGCTTCGGAAGCGGGCGGTCGCGTGCTGGCGTCCTTCCTGACCTGGATGGGCGAGGCACGGCCGGGCGTGTTCGTGGCGGCGACGGCCAATCGGATCGAGCACCTGCCGCCGGAATTGTTGCGCAAGGGCCGGTTCGACGAGACTTTCTTCGTGGACCTGCCCGACCTGGGCGTGCGCGCGGACATCTTCGCGATCCACCTGCGCAAGTCGGGTCGGGAGCCAAATCGCTTCGATCTCCAAGCGTTGGCCCTGGCCGCCGAGCGCCTGACCGGGGCCGAGATCGAGCAGACGGTGACCGAAGCGCTGGCCGTCGCCTTTGCCGAAGCGCGCGAATTGACCGAGGCGGACCTGACCGCGACCCTATCCAAGACGGTGCCGTTCGTGGAAACCTACGAGGCCCAGGTCAAGGCGTTGCGCGACTGGGCCCGCCGCCGTTGTCGTTCCGCCGCGCCCGATCGGTCCCTGCGCGAATTGTATCTGTCGGCCAACTCGCCGGCACCTTGACGTCTAGCCGCCCTGAACTTTGTACGCTTTTTCATGATGGTGCCGCCCATGCCCGATACGTTCGACATCGCAGTCATCGGCGCTGGCGCTTGGGGCACGGCCCTGGCCATCCACGCGGCGCGCAAGGGCAAACGCACGCTCTTGTGGGCCCGCGAACCCCAGGTCGTCGCCGACATCGCCGAGCACCGGGAGAACCGTTCGTTCTTCCCCGGGTTCAAGTTGCCGGACGGCTTGGAAGGCACCGACGACCTGGAACGGGCGGTGCGCAAGTCCCGGATCATCTTGACGGTCATGCCCACGCCGCACGTCGGGCGCATGGCCGCGCAAATGGCGCAGTGGCTGACGGACGACCAGGCGATCGTGTCCTGCACCAAGGGCATCGAAAACGAAAGCCTCGAGACCGTCAACGAAATCTTCGAACGCGCGCTGCCTCGCCGCTTGCACAGTTCGCTCGCGTATCTCTCCGGACCCTCGTTCGCCGCGGAAGTGGCGGCGGGCAGTCCCACCGCGGTGACCATTGCGTCCGTGCACCTGAAGTTGGCGCGGCAACTGCAAAAAGAGCTGTCGGGCGAGCGGTTCCGCTGCTATGCCACTACCGACGTGATCGGCGTGGAGGTCGGTGGCGCGCTCAAGAACGTGATGGCCATCGCGACTGGCGCCTCGGACGGCCTCGGTTTCGGCCACAACGCGCGCTCAGGACTGATCACCCGAGGCCTGGCCGAGATCACCCGCATGGCGGTCAGGAAGGGCGCTAATCCCCTGACAATGCAAGGGCTTGCCGGAATGGGCGATCTCGTGCTGACCTGCACGGGCGATTTGTCGCGCAACCGCACCGTCGGTTTGAGGCTGGGGCGCGGGGAAACGATCGACGCCATCGTCAGTTCCATGAACGCCGTGGCCGAGGGCGTGCTGACCAGCAAGTCGGCGTGGCGCCTGGCCCAGCAGTTGGGCTGCGACGTGCCGATCATCGAACACACCTACCGCGTCGTTCACGAAGGCATGGAGCCGCTCGAAGCCCTGGAACGCCTGATGACCCGCGAACTGAAGGACGAATTGACGCCGTGACCGACCACATCGCCCCGAAATCCCCAGGTCCTGTCCCGCCGCATCATCCACCCAAGCCCGAACCGCATCGCTTCGATCCGGAGGCGCACTGGATCGACATCGGCCGGATCGGTCGCCCGCACGGCACCAAGGGCCAAGTGCGCGTGCAGTTGTTCAATCCTGACACCGAGTTGCTGCAGCGCGTGGCGGTGATTCGCGCCCACGTCGCCGGCCGTCCCGCGTTCGCGCTCGTGCTCGAAGCGATGCGGCCGGTGCACGACGCGGTGATCGCCACGTTCAAGGGCGTGGCCGATCGCGAAGGCGCTTCCAAGCTGACCCACGCGGTGTTGAGCGTCGACGAGCGCGAATTGCCCGAACCTGCTGAGGACGAGTTCTATCTGCACCAGGTGATCGGCGCGATCGTGTACGAAGCAGAAACCGGCGAGCGCGTCGGCCAAGTCATCGGGCTGATGGAAACGCACACGGATCTGTTGGCGATCAAGCTCGATGCCGGCGGCGAAGCGATGGTGCCGGTGCAGTCCGACGCGATCGAGTCCATGGGCCGCGAGCGGGGCAAGATCGTCATCCGCCAC
>CAYHHL010000232.1:4250-8872 GCA_964356325.1 uncultured Enterobacteriaceae bacterium
CCAGGACTTTTCGCCGGGTTGCGTGAGGAAAGCCTGCTCGGCAAGGCCCAGGAAGCCCGCGTCATCGCCGTGAACTTGCACGACTGGCGGCAGTGGGCCACGGACAAGCACCACACGGTCGACGACGCGCCGTTCGGAGGTGGTGCGGGCCTCGTGCTCAAGCCCGATCCGGTGCTGGCCTGCCTGCGCGAAGTGCTGCAGCCGCTGCCGCAACGCCCGCCGGTGGTGCTGCTGTCGCCCGCGGGTACTGTGTTTTGCCAAGCGACAGCAAGGCGTTGGGCCCAGGGTCCGGGGCTGGTGCTGCTGTGCGGGCGCTACGAAGGCTTCGATGCGCGGGTGGAACGCCACGTCGATGAGGTGGTGTCGATCGGCGACTACGTGCTGAACGGCGGCGAAGTGGCGGCGATGGCGATCGTCGAGGCGGTGGCGAGGCTGCTGCCTGGCGTCATCGGCAATGCCGCGTCGCTAGAGCAGGAATCGCATGGCGAAGGGCTGCTCGAGTACCCGCAGTACACCCGACCTCGTGAATTCGAAGGGGAAGTCGTGCCGGACACGCTGCTGTCGGGCGATCACGCCAAGATCGCGCAGTGGCGGCGGCGTCAGGCCTTGCTGCGGACTCGCGATCGCCGCCCTGATCTGCTTGCCAGCGCGGCCATCTCGCCTCAGGATCGCGCCTGGCTCGACTTGCAGCCGCCTCCCGATCTGATGCCCAAGGGTTGACCGTCTGGTCAGGTTCCGATTTTCGCGGCCGAGCTTTGAGGCTTTCAGCTTTACTTTTGCAGGAACATGGATATCTTCCTCGCCCTCGTACACTTCCCGTGCCTCAACCGGCGCGGCGAAGTCGTGACGACCGCCCTCACCAACGTGGACATCCACGACTTCTCGCGCTCGGGGCGAACCTTCGGCGCGAAAGGTGTGTACGTCGTCACGCCGATCGAGCTGCAGCAGCGCATGGTCGAGGAAGTCCTCGGACATTGGACGCAAGGCCGCGGGACCGAACACGTTCGGCGGGCGGACGCGATGTCCCGGGTGACGGTGCAGCCGTCGATCCAGGCGGCGCGGGACGAAATCGAAAGGCTGACCGGCCGCGCGCCGGTGTTGGCCGTCACGGGCGCCCAGATGAAGGAGCCCACTGAAACGTTTGCTGAACTGCGCGCCCGGCTGGAGGCTTCGGCCCAAACGCCAGACTCGGAAATCGCGCCTCTGCTGATCGTATTCGGCACGGGCTGGGGCCTGGCTCCAGAAGTGATCGACGCGGCGGATATCCGCTTGCCGCCGATCGGTCGCGACGCACAGTTCATCAGCCCGGACCCGGAGCGTGAGGACCGCTACAACCACCTTTCGGTGCGCGCGGCGGTGGCCATCACGTTGGATCGCCTTCTAGGTGATCGGTAAAGGCGCCTGCAACGATGCAGGACCTGAAGTGGCGGCAAGTCCCTCGTGGCCCGGAAACGGTGCATGCGAATGGACCTCTACCACCTGAAACCTCTGCAACCGTTCGATCCGCACGGACGCCGGTTGCGCCTACAAAGTGAGAATCCGATGAGCGTTAGCAAGCAGTTGATGGATTACGTGATGAACTCGCACCTGCGCTTCGACCTGCCGCAGTTCCGCACCGGCGACACGGTCAAGGTCCACGGCCGCATCATCGAAGGCGAGAAGGAGCGCGTGCAGATCTACGAGGGCGTCGTGCTGCGTCGGCAGGGCAACGGGCTGGAGGGCTCGTTCACCGTGCGCAAGATCTCCAACGGCATCGGCGTCGAGCGCGTGTTCCCGCTGCACAGCCCGCGCATCCTCAAGGTCGAGATCGTGTCTTCGGGCAAGGTCCGCCGCTCGCGCATCTACTACTTGCGTGGTCTGCAGGGCAAGGCCGCGAAGCTCAAGAAGATCGACGTCGAGTACTAGAACACCCAGGTACTTCGAAACGGCGCGAAGCCCCTGCAACCCAACGCG
Source organism: uncultured Enterobacteriaceae bacterium (assembly GCA_964356325.1). Taxonomy (GTDB): domain Bacteria; phylum Myxococcota_A; class UBA9042; order UBA9042; family UBA9042; genus CAYHHL01. The sequence continues at coordinate 6,204 of CAYHHL010000232.1, forward strand.
CGGTGGCAGGGGCTTTGCCCGTTTTGACGCTCAGTACGGTTCGAGCACCAGCCACTCGACGTGTTCGCGATCCGGCTGCAGGCGCACCAGCACCACCGCGACCTCGATGCTGTGCAGATCGTGCTGGATGCACAAGGCGTTGGCCATCTTCCACAGCCGCCTGGTCTGGGCGTGGCCCAGGCGCGTGGTCAGGTCCGCGCGGCCGTTGCGCGTCGTCTTGACCTCGAGCAGCAGACCTTCGCGGCCGTGCGGACCCTCGCGCATGCACACGAGATCCGCCTCACCGCCGGCAATGCGCACGTTGCCCAGCCAGGGTTGCCAACCGCGCTGTCGGGCCAGTTCCGCGGCCATGGCCTCGCCGTCCTTGCCAGTCGCCTGGGCCCGCAAACGCTCGTCGCGACTCATGGGTTGGCCTTTACCTTGAAACTACAGAGGTAGCAGCGATTGTCGGGCACCGTACGCGTCGGCCACCGGCTGGAAACTGCGGCGGTGGATCTGGCACGGACCCAACCGGCGCAAGGCCTCCATGTGCTGCGGCGTGCTGTAGCCCTTGTGATCCGCGAAACCGTAGCCGGGAAACTGCCGGTCCATCGCGGTCATGTGCGCGTCGCGGTGGACCTTGGCCAGCACCGACGCCGCTGCGATCGCCTGGGACCGCGAATCGCCCTTGACCACCATGAGTTGCGGAATGCGCGCGAAACCCGGCACCGCCAGGTGGCCGTCGACCACTAGCATGCGGGGCAGGGTGTCGCCGCGTTCCTTGAGCTGGCGCCAGACCTGATCGCACGCCTTGCGCATGGCCTGCAGCGACGCCTGGAGGATGTTGATCTCGTCGATGACCCCTTCGCTGCCCTCGACCACCGCGAACGCCAGCGCCTGTTCGCGAATCAACGGCGCCAGGATCTCGCGCTGCAAGTGCGTCAACAGCTTGGAATCATTCAATCCGGGCAGCACGGCGCCTTCGCGCAGCACCACGGCGGCGGCGACCACAGGACCGGCGAGCGGACCTCGGCCCACCTCGTCGGTGCCCATCAGCGGCCACAGGCCTTCGCTGCGCAGGTGCAGTTCGATCTCGCCGCACTCGAACTTGCGCTCGAACTGGGTCCCGGGCGGATCGAAACGGCGTGGACGGGGCGGCGGCATGGGCAGGCTGCAGTGGTGGTGGTGGTGGAAACGGTCTGGCGGCGGAAGCGAGCGGGGCGTTCAATAGCAGACCTCGCGCGCCACGTCATCGGCGATTCAACGCAACTGATGGTCCGGAATGCACGGCGCTGCTGCTGACCTTGCCGCCTTTGGCCATCCGTGGTAATCGCGCGCCCCTTCCGGCGCCCACCTTTGCCCGGAACACCGGAGCTAATCATGGGACTATCTTGCGGCATCGTCGGCCTGCCCAACGTCGGTAAGTCCACGTTGTTCAACGCCTTGACCCGAGCGGGCGCTCAGGCGGCCAACTACCCGTTCTGCACCATCGAACCCAACGTGGGCATCGTGCCGGTGCGCGACGCGCGGCTGGATCGCATCGCCAAGCTCGTGGGCACGCCGACGATCATCTATGCGACCATGGAGTTCGTCGACATCGCCGGCCTGGTCAAGGGCGCGAGCAAGGGCGAAGGGCTGGGCAACAAGTTCCTGGCCAACATCCGCGAGACCGACGCGCTGGCGCACGTGGTGCGCTGCTTCGATGATTCGAACGTGGTCCACGTGGAAGGCTCGGTCGATCCGGTGCGTGATGCCACGATCATCAATACCGAACTGTGCTTGGCTGACCTGGACGTCGTCGATCGGCGCCTGCACAAGCAGCAGAAGCTGACCAAGACCGGCGACAAGGAGGCGATCCTGGAAGTGGCGGTGCTGACGCGGCTTTGCGAGGCGCTGAACCAGGGCCTGCCGGCACGGTCGGTGGAAGTCAGCGCGTTGGAGGAGCCGTGCGTGAAGGCGCTGCAGCTGATGACGCGCAAGCCCATGCTTTACGTGGCCAACACCGCGGACCCGCAGCCGGGCGTGGCCAATGCGTACGTCGACGCGGTGCGCAAGCTGGCGGAAATCGAGGGCGCGCAGGTGGTCGAGCTGTCGTGCAAGACCGAAGCGGAGATCATGGAGCTGGAGGACGAGGAAGACCGGCAGATGTTCCTGCAGGAGCTGGGGCTGACGGAATCGGGCCTGGATCGGCTGGCGAGCACGGCGTTCACCCTGCTGGGACTGCAGACGTATTTCACCGCCGGAGTGAAGGAAGCGCGGGCGTGGACGATTCGCAAGGGCTGGACGGCGCCTCAAGGGGCGGGCGTGATCCACACGGACTTCGAGCGCGGCTTCATCAAGGCCGAGGTGTACCACTGCGACGACCTGTTCGCGCTGGGCACGGAGAGCGCGGTCGGCGCGGCGGGGAAGAAGCGCATCGAAGGCAAGGAGTATGTGATGAAGGATGGGGATGTTTGTAACTTTCGGTTTAATGTTTGAGAGTTATAGTCCCGCTTTGGGCGGCTTCCAGCCGGCTGGCCACTGATATCCCGCAAGACCGAAGCTCGGTAGGCCGCCGTTCGGATCCACCCAGCGGCTCGTGCGAAAGGTGCAATCGACATCGAGAATGTGCAGGACGAGACGCGCGAACAGCCGACGCAGGTCCCCTAGGCCATGCGCCAATTCCTGACCTGCGCCCGCCGCCGCCATCC
>CAYHHL010000233.1:0-8855 GCA_964356325.1 uncultured Enterobacteriaceae bacterium
ATCGTGGCGGTGGCGGGTCTGGGCGATCCGTTGCGCGCCGACGCTGCGGGGAGCCTGCAACACCTGCGCAAGCTAGGATTCGAATTGGGGGTCTTGTCGGGCGACGACTCCCGCGTAGTGGCAGCGATCGGACGACGGCTCGGCTTGGATCCACAAGCATGCCGAGGTGGGGCCTCGCCCGAAGACAAGCTGGCGGTCGTCCTCGAGGCGCGCACGCGCGGGCCCGTTTTTCTGGTCGGCGATGGGGTCAACGACGCGGCGGCGCTGGCGGCAGCGACAGTGGGCATCGCGGTGCACGGCGGCGCTGAGGCAAGCCTGCAGGCGGCCGATGCGTTTCTCGCCCGCCCCGGCGTGGCGCCATTGATCGAGCTCGTCGAGGGAAGCCGCCGCGCTCTGGGTCTGGTGCGTCGCGGACTGATCTTCGCCCTTGCCTACAACATCCTCGGTGCGGGCCTGGCGATGGCGGGCCTGATGCATCCACTGGCGGCCGCGGTCCTGATGCCCCTCAGTTCCCTGACAGTGCTGGCCAATGCCGTGCGCGGTCGCAGTTTCGGAGGCAGGTGATGGACGTAATCTACGTGGTGTTGCCGATCGCGCTCGTGCTGTCGTCGGCCGCGGTGGCAGCGTTCCTTTGGGCAGTGCGTTCCGGGCAGATGGACGACCTGCACTCGCCTGCCGTGCGGATGGCACTCGAGGATGGCGGCACGGACGATTTCAGGGCCGCTTCCACTACCGGTGTCAAGGAGCCCAGCCCAGAAGAACCGCCGATGTAAGGATGGCCACTGCCGAGACTGCGACACCCAGGCGCCAGAAATCGCGCATCGCCACGCGAGGCCAGCCCAGCGCCGCCGCCACCGACGCGAGCAGCGTGACACCGATGGCTTCGGCAGCCGTCACCGCCGCGGCATGGGCGAGGAGCGCGGCCGACAAAAGGGTCGCGGCGGCCAGCAACGTCGCGACCGTGGCCAACCGGCGCGAGAGAGGCTGTTTCAGGGCGCGCGCTTTTGCCGCACGGACCGCCAAGGTCAGCAGCGTGAAGCCGATGGACCAGACGCAGGCCTGGCCCAGCGCGAATCGAGCTTCTGCGCCGCCCGAGACGGCCACCGGCAGCGCGACCCAAGGCAAGGAGGCAGCGGCGATGAGTTCGCCAGCGAGGGTTCGATCCGCCTGCCGAACCACGATCGCCGCCAAGGCGACCGCCGCCGCTGCAGGTGCAATCAGCCAGGCGATGGCGATCGGCTGGAGGACCTGGGCCGCTAGAGCAGACATGGCTGCCACGCACAGCGCAACCGCGGCCATGCGTGGGGCCAAGCCCGCCCAGTCCCGCCGAAGTCGGGTGCCCCGGTGGCCGACGGCGATGCGCAACGGCTCATGGGCGAGGAAAGCCGCCAGGGCGGCCAGCGTCCAAAGCCATGGCGCCGCCGTGCGCGAACCCGCGACGAGCGCCGTGGCGGAGGGCAGCAGAAGTTGAACCCAGGCCCCGTGTTCGCGCGGCAACAGGCGCGGCCAGCGTCGAGCACCCGAGGGCGAGATCTCTTTGTTATCGATTGATTCCATGTGGCGCACATCCGGGCAAGGGTGGTCAAGTATAAGCTTGACGTACGCGGGGATGCACCCCAGACTTGATCGAAATCAAGTTCAAGCTTGACCGCGATCACGCCCGACCCCGATCGAGGTCAAGGCGGGGCTTCCGCGGGGTACCTATACTGCGACGGTCACCGCAAATCGGTGATACCGGAGGTTCCACGCCATGCACTCTCGATTCCACAGCGCGGCCTCGTCGGCTGCGCTCGCCCTCTCCATCGGCCTCGCAGCCTGCCAGCAACAGCCCCCAGCCGGCATGCAAGCCGCCGGCAAAGCCGCGTCCCTCGGCGCTTCAGCCTCGCTCAAGCAGCTGATGGACGCGCGCAAGCTGAGTGAAGCCGACGTGGAAGCGGCGCTCAAGACGTACGTCCCGAGTGGCAAGAAGGACGACTACATGATCTTCGCCAGCGGCGGCCAATCCGGCCAGGTGCTGGCGATGGGCGTGCCGTCGATGCGCTTGCTCAAGGTGATCGGCGTCTTCACGCCCGAACCGTGGCAGGGCTATGGCTACGGCGGCAAGGGCGGCCAGGCGGTGTTGGACCAGGGCAAGCAAGGCAAGCACGCGATCAGCTGGGGCGACGTCCACCATCCGAACTTGTCCGAGACGCATGGCGACTACGACGGAAAGTTCCTGTTCGTCAACGACAAGGCCAATGGTCGCGTGGCGGTGATCGATCTGTCCGACTTCACGACCAAGCAAATCGTCGCCAACAAGCTGGTGGCCAGCGACCACGGCGGCGCGTTCGTGGACCCGGAGACGCGCTACATCATCGAGACCAGCCAGTACCCCGCGCCGCTCGGCCGCGAGTACGTGCCGCTCGACCAGTACAAGGAGAAATACCGCGGTCTGGCGATGTTCTGGAAGTTCGACCGGGAAACCGGCCGCATCGACGAAGCGAAGTCGTGGGGCATCGAACTGCCGCCGTACACGCAGGATCTCGCCGATGCGGGCAAGCTGGGTTCGGACGGGTGGGCCTTCATCAACTCGTTCAACACCGAGATGGCGACGGGCGGCACGCTGGCCGGCAAGCCCCCGATCGAGTCGGGTGCGTCGCAAAATGACATGGACTACATGCACATCATCAACTGGAAGAAGGCCGAGGAACTGGTCAACGCCGGCAAGGCCATCGAGATCAAGGGCGTCAAGGTACTGCCGCTCACGGTCGCCGGTGCCGAGAAAGTCCTGACCCTGGTGGGCGAACCGAAGAGCCCGCACGGCTGCGACGTGACCCCCGACGGCAAGGAGATCATCGTCGGCGGTAAGCTCGACACGCACGCCACCGTCTATGATTTCGCGAAGATGAAGGCCATGATCGACAAGGGCGAATACGAAGGCAAGGACGCGTACGGCGTGCCGATCCTGGCGTTCCAGAAGTCGATCCGCGGCCAGTGCGAAATCGGTCTTGGCCCACTGCACACCGTGTTCGATGACAAGGGCAACGCGTACACGTCGGTCTTCCTCGAGTCCGTGGTCGCCAAGTGGTCGGTCAAGGACCTGAAGATGATCGAGAAGATCCCGGTGCACTACAACATCGGTCACATCATGTCGGCCGAAGGCGATACGGTCAGCCCCGACGGCAAGTACGTGGTGGCCATGAACAAGATGTCGCTCGACCGGTTCGCCGGCGTGGGACCGCTCTATCCGCAGAACTTCCAGCTGATCGATTCCTCGGGCGAGAAGATGCGTCTCTTGTACGACGCGCCCGTCGGTATCGGCGAGCCCCACTACTCGCAGATGATCAAGATGGACAAGCTGCACCCGAGGAAGATCTATCCGCCGGGCACCGACGTCTACACCGACAAGGTCTCGCCGAACGCGGTCCAGGCTGGCAAGGAGCGTATCGAGCGCCACGGCACCGTCGTCGACGTGTACATGACCGCCATCCGCAGCCACTTCACGCCCGATCAGATCGAGGTGAACGAGGGCGACACGGTCAACCTGCACATCACCAACCTCGAGCAGTCCGAGGATCAGACGCACGGCTTCACCATCAACATGCACAACATCGATCTGTCGCTGGAGCCGGGCAAGCACGAGGAAGTGACTTTCGTGGCCGACATGCCTGGCGTGTATCCGATGTACTGCACGGAGTTCTGCTCGGCGCTGCACTTGGAGATGGCCGGCTACTTCCTGGTCAAGCCCTTGGCGCAGGCGGCCCCGGCCGCGGCTCCCGCAGCCCCCACCGCTGCTCCCGCGGCCCCGGTCGCCCCGGTCCCCCCGGCCGCGGTCAAAGTGCCCGATCCCCAACCGGCGCCGCGTTAACAGCGGCCGCCTTCGGGCGTGAGGTCCGATGCCGCTGCTGACCCCCATCGGCAGCGGCATCGGACTTCGCAATCTGCTACCCTGCTACCCTGCTACTTCCCCCCCCTCACACCGTGGCCCTGGACGCCACGAGGATATCTATGAACAAGACATTTTGGCTCAGCCTCGCTCTCCTCGCCTCCGCCTGCAACAAGGGCTCGTCGCCTGCCGGTGCGGACGATGGCCCTGCCTCCATCGAAGTGCCCGAGCTGACGGTCAGCACCCTGCCAGCGGACATCCAGAAGGGCGAGCAGATCTTCGCGACCAAGGGCTGTACCGCGTGCCACAAGATGGGCGGCGGCAAGCTGGTCGGTCCGGATCTGAAGGGCGTCACGGCCCGCCGCTCGATCAAGTGGATCGAGAAGATGATCCTCAAGCCCGAAGTCATGGTCAAGGAAGACGAAGTGGCCAAGGGGCTGCTCAAGACGTACATGACGCCGATGGCCAATCAGAATGTACTGCCTGACGCGGAATTGCCGTTCATCTTGGCTTACTTGAAGGCCCACGAGAACTAGCCGGGTCAGGCTGCTCCCAGGGGCCGGGGAATCCGCGAATCCGCCGAGTGCTTGTGATAACATGATCACGAAATCTCCAGATTCACAGGCCCTGAGCATGCCCTCGCGAAGGCCGGGATTCGATTGACGAACCCAGCGCAAACCAGGAAGGGCCCGTGCGAGCCAGCCTTGCACGGGCCCTTGGGAGCACACCATGAAACGCAACGAAGACGCCGGCCGCGCGGCCGAGGACCGTTTGCCCATCGACCCTCGCCAGCGCCGGCCAGTGCCGCGCAAGCACGACGATCGGTTCGCCCGTTGGTCCGTGGTCGCGCTGGCAGCCGTGGCCGTTGGGCTTTTCGTGGCGGCCTTCACGCAGGACTGGTGGCAGATCTGGCTGTTCGCGCCACAATATCCGCAGGGCTTGCACATGGAGATCCGGCTGACTGGTGTCGGCGGCGATGCCCACGAAATTGACATGCTGAACCATTACATCGGCATGGCCCACTTGTTCGATGCCGCGCCCATCGAGCGGCAGATTGCCGGATACGCCGTGGCGTTCATCGGGCTTGCGACCCTGGCGTTGACCCTGCTCGCCGGCAAGCGCGGGCATTGGGCGCTGCTGGCCGCCGGCCTGGCGTTGCCGCTCGGCTTCATCGTCGACAGCTTTGCCTGGATGTGGTGGTACGGCAACCACTTGGACCGGCGCGCACCGCTGAACATCCCCGCGTTCACGCCCCAGCTTTTTGGCGAAGGTGTCATCGGCCAGTTCCACACCTACGCCCGGCCCCAGCTCGGCTTCGGTCTCGCCTGTGCCGCCCTAGGGCTTCTGGCGGTGGCGGCCTGGGTGCGACACAGAGTCTGCAGGGATTGCGAACTGGCGCCCACCTGTGGTCTTGTGTGCCCGCGGCATTTCGTCGGTGGTCCGTTGCCGCCGGAAGCGCTGCCATCGACGGGAGAACCGTCGTCGACCGAGGTGAGACCTTCATGATCAGGCTGCGGTGGTTCGCCGGCATTGCGCTCGCGTTCGGTGCTTGCGCCGGCACTTCGGCCCCCACCGAGCCACCTCGCCTCGACACGGCCGACCACGTCGCGCCACCGCCGGCCGGAGCCTTCGTGGCCGAGGATGAACGGCAACTTGCAGCCGCGCTCGCCGATCCGCTGGGACCCGCTGAAATCTGGCTGAAACCGCGCATCTACCAGGGCGACCTCGCCATCCACCGCAAGGTGGCCGTGCGCGGCGCCGGGCCTGCGACCATCCTGCACGGATCTGGCAGGTCGACCGTCGTGGATATCCTGGCCGACGGTGCCTCCCTCCAGGACCTGACCGTACGCCATTCTGGTAGCCGTTTCACCAGTGAAGACGCGGGTATCCGCGCCAAGGGCAAGGGCATCAGTATCGCGCGCGTCAAGGTCGACGGCACGCTGTTCGGCATCTCCCTGCAACTCTGTCCCGGCTGCAGCGTCGAGCACGCCCGCGTCGTCGGCCGAGGCGGGCCGCTCGAAATCCGCGGCGACGGCATCAAGGTCTGGGAATCCAACGACGCGCGCATCGCCCATTGCGTGGTCACCGGCGCGCGCGACCTCGTGGTCTGGTATGCACGGCGCGTGATATTGGAGGACAATACCGTCCACGATTGCCGCTACGGTACGCACTTCATGTACGCCCACGATGCCGTGGTCCGGCGCAGTCACCTCGTGGGCAACGTAGTCGGCATCTTCGTCATGTACAGTGCCAGGATGCACGTGGAGGACAACGTCTTGGCGGGAGCTCGCGGGGCGGCGGGCATCGGCCTCGGCTTCAAGGACAGCGATGCCGTCGTCGTCCGCAACAACCGCATCGTCGGCAATACGACCGGCCTGTACCTCGACCAGACGCCCCGTTCGCCCGATCAGCCGGTTCTCATCGAAGGCAACGAAGTGGCCCTGGACGGCACGGGTTTGCGACTGCACGGCAACACGAGCGGCGTCCACCTGCGCGGCAACGATCTGCGCGACAATGGCGAAGTGGTCGCGGTCGAAGGCGGCGGTGATGCGCTCGAGATGGACTGCGACGGCAACTTCTGGAGTGAATACGCAGGATACGACCTGGACGGTGACGGCAAGGGCGACGTGGCTTTCGAACTGCGCAAGCTGACCAGCGACCTGACCGACGCGCATCCGCAAATCCGTTGGTATCACGCGACGGTGGCGATGGGTATTCTCGAAACCGTCGCGCGCGCCCTGCCCTTGCTGGCCAGCGACAACATGCTCATCGACGCGCATCCTGCCATGCGTCCGCACAGGAGCGCGCCGTGATCCAGTTCGAGAATATTCGCAAGCGTTTCGGTGATGTGGATGCCCTCCGCGGCGTTTCGCTCGGCATCGCTGCGGGGGAACGAGTGGCCTTCGTGGGCAGCAATGGCTCTGGCAAGACCACGCTGTTGCGGGCCCTGGTCGGTCTTTTGCACGTGCAGGGCCGGGTGCAAGTCGCCGGCATGGATGTCGCGGTCCGACCCGAGCTGGCCCTGCGCCATATCGCCTATGTACCTCAAATTGCCCCGCCTTTGGAAGCGACGGTCGACGAGCTGGCGCGCACCTCGATGGCTTTGCGTGGCAGGTCCTGGCACGCGGTCGCCTACCGCTTGACGCTGCTGGGTTTGGACTACGACACAGTGCGCAAGACCCGGATGCGTGACCTGTCGGGCGGCATGCGCCAGAAGATTCTGGCCGCCCTGGCCCTGGCGGCAGAGGCGCCCATCCTGGTGTGCGACGAGCCTACCGCCAACCTGGATCCCGAGGCGCGCGCGGCATTCTTTGCCCAGGTCGACGCGCTGCCGCAGGACCAGATCGTCGTGCTGTGCTCGCACCGCCTGGAAGAAGTGCGGCAACTGGTTGAACGAGTGGTGGAATTGCGTGAAGGCCGAGTCGTGCGCGACGCAGGTCGCAAGGCGCTGCTGGAGGGTCTGCCGACCAGCCACGTCGAGGTCACCTTGTCGCCCCATGCCAGCACGGCCCGGGCGTGGCTGGAGGGGCGCGGCTTGCGCGTGTTGTCGCCGACCCGGTTGGTGGGACAGAGCACGCAGGCGCAAAAGCTCGAGATCGTGGCAGAACTGGCCGCCCATCACTGGGACGTGGTCGAAGACTTGACGGTGCGCGACGTCGACGATCTGGCGTCGAGCCGCGCGTTGGCTGAGGTGTCGCCATGAAATACCTGGCATTATCCTGTGTTTTTATCATGTTGGCCTGTGGACGCGCCGATGTGGCGGAAGATCCGGTTTGGGGCAAGGAACCGTGCGCACACTGCGCGATGCTGGTCGGGGACCGCGCGACCGCAGCCCAAGCCATCGATGCCAAAGGCGAACGGCGCTTCTTCGACGATATCGGCTGCCTGGTCTTGTGGACCACCGAACAAGCCAAGCCGCCCCGCATCGCGTGGGTCGCTGGCCCGCACGGCTGGCTTCTGGCAAGCACGGCGCACTATCAAAGCGGCGCAGTGACGCCGATGGACTTTGGCTTCATTGCAACGGAGGCAAGTAATGGCGTGGGCTATGACGAGATGGCGCGAGCCGTCCTTGCCCGTCGCGCACGTGGCGGAACCACCGGCAACGATTAGGCGTTTGCGCATCCTGGTCAAGCTCGAACTGGCGGACGCCTTGCGCTCGCGCTGGCTCGTGTTCACCACGGTGGCCTACGCGCTGGTGTTCGGCGCGTTCATCTGGTTTGGCCTGCGTGAGTCCTCGGTGCTCGGCTTCACCGGCCTGTCTCGGGTGGTGCTCAACGCCGGTCACGCCATCGTCGTGGTCGTGCCGTTGATAGCGCTGGTCGGTACCAGCCAGGCCGTCGTGCGCGCGAGGCAAACCGGTCTGTTCGAACTGCTTCTCGTGCAGCCGTGTCGCCGGGGCGATTGGTTCGCGGCGCTGGTCCTGTCGCGGCTCACGGTGCTGGCCGGGCCGCTGGTGCTGGGTCTGGCAGCGACCGGCGTAGTCGCCATGAGTGTCGGCGACGAGCCCGGCGTCCTGCCCATGGTGGCGCGCAGCCTCGCGGTATCGCTGGCCTTGCTGTGGTGTTTCGTCGGCATCGGCTTGTGGATTTCAGCGGTTGCACGCACGCCGGAACGGGCCACCGTCTTGTCGCTCGGTGCGTGGCTGGTGGCCGCCGCCCTGCACGATTTCGCGTTGATCGGTGTGCTGTTGCGCGCGCAGATGCCCACATCTGCCGTGTTCGCGCTGGCGGCTTCCAACCCCGTGCAGGCGGCCCGGGTCGCGCTGCTGACTGGCGTCGACCCGGACTTGTCGGTGCTCGGGCCGGTCGGCTTCTGGATTGCCAACACGCTCGGGCAGGCAGGCGCCATCGCGGTCGGCGTGGGCTGGCCCCTGGTGCTGGGCTCGGTGGCGCTGCTGGCCGCGCGGCGTTCCCTGGCGCGTGCCGACCTGGTTGGCTGAGAGCTTGTGAAAGTATCTTTCACAAGCTCTCCAGGCCGCGGCTGCGGACTG
>CAYHHL010000234.1:0-8843 GCA_964356325.1 uncultured Enterobacteriaceae bacterium
CAGGCAAACATCGGGCTATCCTCGACTCGCGATTGCGGGTAGTCTTCAAGCATGCCTACCCGCAAAGCCACGCCAACGCCACGCCAGGACGTCACGTCCTTGAGGCGCACGCTCCGCCTCTTGGTTGGCGACGCCCAGTCCATCCGCGTCGACCTGGGCGAGGGAACGCCGCTCGACTTCGCCAACGCCGACGCCCTGCTCGCTGCACTTCCCGAAAGCGCTGCCACTCCGAGTTTGCTGCTCGGCAACATGGATTCTTCACGAAACTGGCTGATTTGCTTGATCGATGCCTGGCCACGAGAAAAGGGAGTAGATGAAGCCGGGCCGACAGAAGACGCACTGGCCACCGCTAAACAGATCGCGGACGCCCTTACAGCTTCGGGTTGGCCACGGCCGGTGATCGCCGTTTCCCGCTGCAGTGCGCGCCTGCTTTGGCGTTGCGACCTGCCGCCGGAGTCTGACCTGCCTCGCGCATTCATCCGCTTCCTCGCGAAGAAGTACAACAACGTCAAGGCCCGGATGTCCGGCGCCGATCCCCTCGTGCCGCAGTGGGTGCCCTTCTACGGCTGGCGGACTACCCGCAACGTCAAACCCGCAAGCCGGCTGGTCAGCATTCCGAAGCACTCGCGTGTCGTCGCGGCGCAATTGATCGAACGCGCCATCGGCCGCACGCCGAGTCAGCCGCGACCGGGCGAAGAGGCTGTCTCGCTTCTGGAATCGCACGGCGTAGAACTGTCCCCGCCTTCTCCGTTGGCCGACGGCACGACCGTATACGTTTGCCGCACCTGCCCCTGCCCGATGCGGCGCGGCGACGACGTGTCGTTCCTGACGGTGGCGGCAAAGGGGCGTGTCGGGCTGGCGTGCCTGGTGACCGAGTGCGCGTACGGTGTCATGCAGCGGACAGCGCAAGAGAATTGGCGAGCGTGCGCGAAACGCTTCGGAGGTGAGCCCGTCGCTGGGGCAGAGCCAACAGCCGATCCGGAAGGGTTCGGAGGCGAGTTTGCTGCTGGAACCGACGCAACCGCCGCTCGAGCCCCGTCCTTGGCACAAGGAATGCCCGCCATCCTCGCGGCGTGGGAGAAGAATCGTTCCTTCTTGCCGGATATTGAACCTCCCGCGCCGATGACTGGGTTTGCCACTCTGCACGCCGTCGTCCGGGACATGGATCGCCTGCGCCGCGACCAGGATCGACTGCGCCGCGACCAGGATCGCCTGCGCCGCGACATGGAGCCGTTCCTGCAGGCCCCTGAGTTCACGGAGTTCCTCGAGGAGTGGCGCGTGACCTTCCCATCCCCGGTGTCGGCTTCTGAGCTGCTGGCATTGGCTGATCAACTGCCGGTCCTCAGGCAGCGGCTCGGCGCGGGAAGCGAACGCTCACGAAAGCACAAGCTTGCGGTGATCCTCGGCGCGCACGTCGACCGGCAACTTCACGGCGTGCGCATTGTCCGCCTGCGCGACCCCCACGCGAAAATGTGGCTGTATGAAGTGCAGGTAGTGTCGTCGTGAGCGCCTGCGGGTAGTCTGCGTTTCTCGGTGAGGTCGAGGCGGGCACCAACGGCTTGCACATTCTGCCCGCATCTTGCATTGCAGCCCATCTCGGCCAAGCTCTCCTGCCCTGGACCCCGTGGAGCCACAGCCGATGACCGACACCCTCCTACGCCACTGGACCATGCTCCGCCACGTGCCACGCCATCCGCGCAAGGTGGCCGTCGCCGACCTGTGTGACCGCATCGAGGCCGCCGGCTTCCATGTGTCGCGCCGTTCGGTCGAGCGCGACCTGCTGAAGTTGTCGTCGATCTTCCCGCTGCGCTGCGACGAAGTGCACAAGCCGCACGGCTGGTCCTGGATGCAAGACGGCGCCGTGCTCGATCTGCCGGCGATGGACGTGCACACCGCGCTGGCGTTCCGCATGGCGGCCGAACACTTGCAGCCCCTGTTGCCGGAAGCGACACGGGCCTACCTCGAACCGCACTTCCAACGCGCGAGAACTGTTCTCGATGCGTTGGCCGAGAACACGCTCTCGGCGTGGCCCGACAAGGTGCGCGTGCTTCCCGCCGGCCAAGCGCTGCTGCCACCGACAATTGACCAAGACGTGCTGGAACGCGTGCAGTCGGGCCTCCTGACCGAGCGGCGCCTCGAGATCACCTACTGCAGGCGCGGCGAGACCGAGCCGCGGCACTACCTCGCGCACCCGCAAGGGCTGGTGTGGCGCGACGCGGTCGGCTACCTGCTGTGCACGCTGTTCGAATACACGGATCTCATGCAGTTGGCGCTGCATCGCATCGTCTCGGTGGAGGTCGAGGACGAACCGCGGCGCGCGCTGCCGGGCTTCTCGCTCGACACCGAGATTGCCCATGGCGCTTTCGACTTCCTGCTATCGCCAGAGAGCATCGTGCTCGCAGTCGCGATGCCCGAGTTCGCGGCGGTCAAGTTGCGCGAGACGCCGCTGTCGCTCGATCAGGCCATCGGCGAGTTGGCTGACGGTCGCGTGCTGGTGCGGGCGACGGTCGCGAACACAGTGCAATTGCGATCGTGGCTGCTGAGCTTCGGCGACAACGTCGAGGTGCTGGCGCCAGCGGACCTGCGCGCGGAGTTGGCGGCGACGGCGGTGGCGACGGCTGGGCTGTATGCGACGCCGGTTGACGGCGCGGGTGTCGAGGCTGCCGGCTGATCGAGAGGTGAACCGCGCGTCCCTTCAGCCTTGGGCCGTCAAAGGGAGCGGGCCGAGAAGCCAGGGGGCGAAAAGGCCAGCGTCGACCGGAGGCGTGGCGGGAAGATGCGTCACGGCAGCACAGGCGGCGCGGAATCGGTCGAGGGCGTCCTCCGTTGACAGTTCATCGGGAATCTCCGCCAAGAGCGACAAACGCAATGCGTGAGCCGCGCGGCGGTGGGCGTACAACGTGGCACCGATGCGACGAACGTGGTCCAAGCCCTGACGGTCGGTGCAACGTGGTCCACGAACCCGAATCTGGCCGTCTTCCCGCACGTGATCGAGTGGACTGCTGGTGGCCACGCCGAGAAGCCGAAACAAAGCATCGACCCAGACGGCGTCGAACTCACTGGCCAGATCGATGTGAAGACCGCGACGCCTGGCGGCTCCCTGCTCGTGTCCCGAGCAACTGTAGTTCGTGATTACGCCAGCCGCAGACAAGCCTTTGACGAACATGGCGACATCGCGGTCGAGCTCGCCTGCGTCCAGCTTGAAGCCCTGTCGCCGCTGCTTGTCGCGTGGCCAGCCGGCACCGAAAGTGCACCACTCCGATCCGCATCGTTGCCAGAGATCGAGTGCAGTTTGCAGCAGGGCCGGGATGTCCCTGTTCACCAGTTGCGCCTCGAGATCGGCCAGCCTGAACCGCCGCTTCTTGCGCACGCCCGAAACCGCGACGCCGAGATCGAGACATGCGCGCTCCATCGACTTGGCGTCCAAGCCACAGGCGTTGTCCGACAGCCAGAAGTCGATGCCGTCGGTCTCGATGAGGAAACCGCGGAACGCCAGCGCCGTGAGCAGGGCCAGGGCCGGACTGCCTGCAGTGGCGAGCAACCGGTCTGGCGTCAAACCAGGCGCCACGCTTGGCGGAATCCGGCGGCGCTCCGGCCTCGGGACGGCCCCAGCGCGGGGTGTGCCGAACCGCCGCCGCGCCATCTCGAGCAGTTCGAACAGTCTTCCGTCATCGTCGGCCGCCGTGCGTCCCAGCAGCCCCTGCCGCCACCTGGCCGGCAGCCGATCCACGCCGTGCAGCGCTCCCACCGCCGCGCCCACGATGGCTGCGACCGTGTCGTTGTCGCGCGTGTCGTTGACCGCACGGATGATCGCCGCCTCCGGGTCGTGACCGTGGCGGGCCAGGATGTAGAGCGCGCTGGGCACAGTCTCGAGCAGGAACGCGCCAGAACCCCATGTGTTACACGCATCCACGGCCGGGAGATCGCGCGCCATCGCCTCGGGCACATGCACTTGCACGAAGCGCCACAGCGGGCCCTGCCAGGGCGCACCGAACCGCGTCTTCAGCGTCACGTCGCCTTCGAGTTCGCGCGCCAGTTCGACGTAGCGCTCGACCCACCACTGTTGCGGGGGCGGCGCGTCCAACTGTAGGAGTTCCAGAAGCATGGCCACGAACGCCACGCACGCGGAGGTCGACGCCGCATCGTCGTGCGTCAGCGAGGCCGCCAGCGCGGCATCCGCCCAGAGAGCGGGGCCAGGCCGATGCAGGTGCGGCAGAAGCACGGGCGCGATGCGCATGAGCGCGCCATTGCCTGCGCTGGCTGGCGCGCGGTCCCAGAGCGGCAACTGCCGGTGCGACGCCTCGACGAAGCCCCGCACCGTGCGCCCGATGCCGAAGATGGGCCGTGCCGCGAAAATGTCCGTCAGCGCGTCGAGGTCGAGCCGCCCCCGTTCGACCAGCACTTCTAGCGTCCAGGCGGCGAGTTGCGTGTCGTCCGAAGGCAGGCCGACGCGCCGACCTTCAGCATGGCGGTTCGGCTGGTAGTCCGTAATCTCGCCGTACCGCAGAGCCCGATCGGCAGGCGCCATGGACTCCGACGTGTTGCCCAGGGCATCGCCGATGGCAAGACCGAGCAGCATGCCCTCGACCCGTTCCCACCGGACCGGCATCGCGGGCGGCGTGGAATCGAGGAACGGCGATGGACGCAGCGCGAGGTCGCCCGAGGCCAGCCGCCTCTGAAACAGACGCAAGTTCGACATGCGGACCTCCTCTGTGGCCTCGGTTCGACTGATTGCTGAAGGGCGATTGCGCTCACGGTATCGTACACCACGTGTCAAGCTCAGTTCGCCACCTTGCCAACTGTTGACGACGTCGAGTTCCCGCGCGTCGTCGACGTTTTCCGCCGCCAGCGCCGCCTCCGCCCAAGCTTGTGAAGTTAAAGAGTTTCGTGTTCGCAGGCACGGTCGGCCGTCGCAGGTCTCGCGAGAACAGGCAGCCGGCGCCGCATGATTGCAGGAAGTTCCCTCGGCCCGGCGCACATGGCGGGAAACGCCATGGACACGCGGATCGGCGACACCGTCAACACGGCAACAGCATGACTGCGCCAATTGGCGTAGAATGTGTCGCGCCGCCTGTTGCGGTCTCCGTGAGCGTGACCCGTGCAGCACCTGGAATCTCAGCTCGAACCGACGACCCGCCCCAGCCTCAAACAGCGGCTCGAAGCATTGCTGCGTGAGTACGGCGGCGTCGCGGTGGGCACCTACTTCGCGCTGTTCGGCCTGACGCTTGCTGGCTTTGCGCTCGCCATCGGCGTGGGGGTCGAGGTCGAGGCGGCCAGCGACGGCGCCGGGACGCTGTTCGCCGCCTGGGTCGCGACCAAACTGACTCAGCCCGTGCGCATCCTGGCGACCCTTGCTCTGACGCCGCTCATCGCCCGCCTTCGTCGCCGTGCTGCATGAACTCAAGTTCGAGCGAGAGGTCGAGGAGCGCGGATTTCAGCTCGACGTCATCGCCGTTACGCCCGTGCAGGCGCGATGTCGTCCGCCGCGAACTACAAACGGTCGCCTGGCACCATCGCGTGGACCGCGTACTTCTGCTGTTAATGGTAGAGGTAACGCAGCCCTCCGAATCGGGAGATGTCGGGTCTGACCCGTAGCAGGCGGCGTCATGCGGTACAGGAAGCCGTTGGCTGGCCGAGCGCGAGGCGCAATCACAAGTTGATGCGGCTCCTCCGAGACCATCGGTGAGCGACTACGGTCGGCAACCACGGGTGCAATCACAGGCACCGCAGCTGCAACGAATCCAACGGCAAGCGACACATAGAGAGAAATCGACCGAATCGAGGTGCATTCGACAGGAGAAGCAGTGAGTTGACCGCCTACGCGCCATGGCGGATTGGTACTGGCGCACCTGCTCAAGAACAGACAAGCGCGTAGGTTCGTTACACTTTCTTAAACGCGGCCGGATGCTAGCGATCATGAACGTGGACGCGCGGCACTCGTTCAAGATGTATAGCCGAACGCGATCCGGCGAGAGTTCTCGCTGAGCCGCCTTGTCATACAGCACCGGCCCCAACTTCGCGTCCACACCAATCCAGTGGCTACAGTCGGTCAGGGTGTCGCTCGCGGCGTTTGACTCGCCCCCCGCGGGCCCGAATCTGGCTCGGACACGCTGGACGGCGATAGCACGCAGGACCTTGTCACGAAGTTCTGGATTATAGGTGTCTTTCACCAGAGATGTCGGCGCAGGGGAGGCCAGTTGCTCTCTCGCATTTGGGTCGGAGCGCATGGACCTCGGGGACTCCTGCGCAACGTCGGCCGCCACGGCTGAGGCCTCCGACGGAATCACCGTGCCCACAGTTCGGTTGGGGCGTGTTTCGGCGACGGCCAACGCCTCCCGCAACTTCGCAACAAGCTTGTCGCGGTCGCCGCGCACCTCAGCATTGGTTACCCGCACGAGCGTGATGTCCAGGTGCACGCAGTCGGCCTCTTTCTCCCGGTCCCGGGCCTGCCGCGCCAAACTGCAATGGCTGCTGCCGTCCACCTCGATGCCGAGGCGCACAGCCGGAAAGAAGAAATCGAGGATCCACTTGCCGTGAAAGACGTGTTGCGTCTTATAACACCCTTGAAATGCACCACAATCGATGTTGTGGAGGATTTCGTCGAGTTGCTGTTCCGCTAGAGTCATCTTGGCGCGGTTCGCATCAGCAAATCTGTTTACATAGGCGCGGGTCGTTCGGTCTTGCGGGAGAGTGAATTGGTCTTCGGCTCGCCGCCGTCTTCTCGGTCGCGGCTTCATGCGAACCTGATAGCAAGAAAGTCGCTGGCTTCGGCGGTGGTCAACCACTCCAGTTCGTCAGTCCGCGGTTCGGTCACCTGCGCTCCTCGTCCGATAGCGGCTGCAGCCGCGCCCACCTGGTCAGTAGCCCCTCGGCGCAGGGGGGCGCAAGTCACGTGCTTGCGGCACGGATGAAGGTGTCGCTCGATGCAGGCCAACGGCCGAGCCCCAGGATGCACACCACTGGGCGGCGAATACAATGAAGGTCGGCGCCACGCTCGGTGCCGACAACGCGGTCCAGGAGGACAGCATGGCAAACAAGCCCACCCCGAACGATAAGCGGGGCGTCGTCAAGAACCCGAACAACCTGCAGCACGACCAGGCTGAAGGCAATCGCGGCAAGCAGTTGAATCCGAACCAGGGCGGCGCCGTCAAGAAGAAGTAGCACGGGGCTATCGTGGCGCTCTGCGGAGTAGATAGCTGCGGAGCGCCAACCCCCAGCCCGGAACTTCCTGGGACCGAAAAGGGAGCAGGCCGGGCACGCGGCAGGTCTACCGCCATCATGACGGCGCCCGCGGCGGCAGGTCCTGACCACGCAGGGCGCCTCGCAACCCATTTATCTGTGGCGACCTCGCTTCGATATTTTGCGTAATAAAGCGACAAGAGTGCCGACCGGTCCGCCAAGTGACGCCGCGGGCGGGCGCAATACCCGATAAGTCCGTCGGCCACTCCAAGGATTCGTTATTTGGGCGGGTGCTTGCCGGCAGTTTGCCGTCCAGCCAGACTGCACTCTGCCGCGCTGTCCATGCGCGGTCGGGCCCGCGCCCAGGACATCCGCCGCTGTGCACACCGACATCTCGATGCCCATGCCCATCGCGCTCACGCTTGCCACCGCCGGGCTGTCGGTGTGGTCGCGTGGCGATGAACGTGCGCCACACAAGCCTCTGCTGCTGCTCTACGCCCTGGCCCGCATCCAACGAGGCGAACCGCGCTTGGTTTCCTTCGTCGACATCGAGCGCGACGTCGGCCCCGTGCTCAAGCAGGTGTTGCCGCAGCGCGCCACGCACGTCGAGTATCCGTTCTGGTACTTGCAGACCGACGGCGTCTGGCAGGTCGAAGGCGGTACGGACGCGATCCGGCGCCGCGGCAAACGGTGCCGGTCCGGGTGGTGTTGCGGCTTACCGAGGGTGGCCTGCCTGCGGAACAAGACTGCCTGCGGAACAAGACGTCTGGCTGCGCGACCATCCAGCCGACCTTGTGCAATGGCGCGGCACCTGCTCGACGCCCACTTCCCGGAGACCCTGCAGGAAGACCTGTGCGACCGACTGGGTCTGTCCTTGTAGGAGCCCGCAGCCAGCGTGGCGCCGGGGAAACGGCCGCGTGACCCGCGATTCCGCGACCTCATCCTGCGCGCCTACGAGTTCCGCTGTGCCGTCTGTGGCTTCGATGGACGCCGTCAACAGCAGGACCTCTTCGCGCCGCGTTGGACCGGCACCCGCCCAGCCGGTCGGTTCGTGATCGAGCGTCGTAGGGTCGGAGAGGCCGGCATCTCGGCCCACAATCATGAAACGATCCACCTAGGAATCTTCTCGGTCAGCTTAGCTGGTGGTCTTGCGCCGACGGTGCCCGTGGCGCGCTGCGTTGTCAAGCCGCACGCAATGCCTCGTCTGGTCGCATAGGTAAGAACGAAGAGCCGGTACGTGACACCTCTAACCGCTCAGCCCAGCGCCCCCTTCAGCACGCCCAGCATCCCCTCGTCGAAGGCGACCAGCACTACCCGCTCGACTTTGGTCGGCGTCGAGCGCAGCGTCCGGAGCGCCACCTCCGCCGCCTTCTCGGCCGGGTAGCCGTAGATGCCCGCAGAGATGGCCGGGAACGCCACACTCCGCGCGCCCACTTCGTCGCACAGAGCCAGCACGCGCCGGTAGCAGGATGCCAGCAGGTCCGCCTCGCCCCGGTCACCGCCCCGCCAGCGAGGTCCGACCGCATGTGCGATCCACTTCGCCGGGAGTTGGAACCCGGGAGTCAGCTTGGCGTCGCCCGTCTTGCAACCACCGAGCCGGGCGCACGCCTCGTGCAGTTCCTCGGCCCCGGCAGCGCGGTGGATGGCTCCGTCGACGCCGCCAC
>CAYHHL010000235.1:0-8787 GCA_964356325.1 uncultured Enterobacteriaceae bacterium
GATTTCCGGTTGTTGGCTAAGTAGGTTCGGGTTCGGTTCCGGCTCCGGCCCCGGCCCCGGCTCCGGCTCCGGCCCCGGCCCCGGCTCCGGCCACGGGTTCGGGTTCGGGCACGGGTTCGGGTTCGGGTTCGGGTTCGGGCACGGGTTCGGGTACGGGTACGGGTTCGGGTTCGGGTTCGGCTCCGGCTCCGGCCCCGGCCCCGGCTCCGGCTCCGGGTTCGGGTTCGGCTCCGGCTCCGGCCCCGGCTCCGGCTCCGGGTTCGGGTTCGGGTTCGGGTTCGGGTTCGGCTCCGGTTCCGGTTCCGGCCCTGTCCCCGGCTCCGTCACGAGGGCCCGACAGAAGCCGCCGTGAGGGGCCGGAGCCGTTTCGACAGGCGGTCTTTCAGGCGCAAGAACGGCCGTTCGATCAAATAGTACGACGCCACGGCGCAGGCCAGCGTGGCCGCGATCGCCGCCACTTGCCAGGTCGGCCCCAAACGGTCGGCCAGCATCGTGCGCGCGATCCCAACTGGCAGCTGATGCCATAAGTACACGGAATACGAGAGGGATCCCAGCCAGCTGACCGGCTTCAGATCGAGCCAACGCACGCCCGGGTGGTGAGCCCAGCGCACAAGGCCCAGCAGGAAGATCGCGTACAGCCAGGGGTCCAGCGTGCAGAGCTCGACCACGGCCTTGAGCATCAGCGACTCGGGCCGCCACCGCCACGCGAGCGTCATCAGACCCAGCACCGCGAGCACGTGCCAGGGCGAGGCGATCAACTTGCCGAGCAGCCGATCCGCGCGCTTTTCGTACACCACCACGGCCACCAGACCGCCGATCAGCAAGGCGTCGACGCGCATGTCGGTGGCCCGCTCGACGTACTGCAGGCTCGCCCAAGTCATCGCGCCAATCGCCCGATGCACGATCAGCAGCACGATGAGCCCCGCCAGCCACGGCGCACGCCCGCCCGGAGCCCGCCGCAACAAGCGAAACAGCAACGGCCAGGCGATGTAGAACTGTTCCTCGATGGCAAGGGACCAGCAGTGGCTGAACGGCCCGCCCTCGACGCCGCGCACCGCATACAACCAATTGGAGAGGTAGGTAAAACTGAGGACGACGTTGGCCCAGGTGTAGGAGTGGTGCGAAACCAGGAGCGCGACCAGGCCGACCGCCCAGTACGCGTAGAACGCAGGGAAGATGCGCAATGTGCGGCGCAAGTAGAAGGCGCGGATGGAATAATGGCCTTCGCGGGCCTCTTCGCGCAGGAGCAGCCAGGTGATCAACAAACCCGACAGCATGAAGAACGCCACCACCGCCTGATCGCCCGGCGTGGCCAGCCCGCAGTGATAGAACACCACGCTCCACGCCGCCAGGGCGCGAAAACCGTCCAAGGTCGGAATGGTCCGCCGCGTCAGGCGGTCGCGCAGGGCATCGGCGTGGTTTAGGGGCTCAGCGCGCATCCAACTTCGCCAACAGAACCTGGCGCACGGCCGCCGCATCCGCGCCCTTGGCCTGCCGCATCGCCGCGCCCAGCAGCACGCCCATCAGCTTCTGTTCGCCGGCCCGGAAACGCGCCACCTCGGTCGGATGCGCGTCCAGCACCGCTTGCACGGCACCTTCCACTACGTCCGTGTCTTCCACCTTGGCCAGACCCAGCGTTTCGACCAAACGGTCAGGTTCACCGCCGTTGTGCACCAGGTGCGCCAGTAGAGTCTTGCCCGCGGTCGCCGTCACGCGGCCCGTGTCCACCAGCGCTACGAAGCAGCCGAACACCGCGCCCGCCAACGGTATCTCGCCAATCGGCTGGTCCTTCACCGCGCCCAAGAGGTCGTTCAACAGCCAGCGCGCTACCGGGCCAGCTTGGGGATGCACCGCCAGCGCCGCATCGAAGAACCGCGCCACGTCCAGATCGGCCGAGAGCAGGTCGGCGTCCTCGACCGTGAGCCCGGCCAGCCGCTGATAGCGCTCGAATCGTTCGGCAAGTTCCGGTGTCGCCGTGCGTAGTTCCACCCGGTGTTCGGCGCGCGACTTCTTCACCGTGTGCGGCTTGCTCGGGTCGGCCACCTTGGCCTCGGCCTTCTTGCGCTCGGGGCGGCCATCGGTCTTGGCGGCACGGCTCCAGGCATCGCGCATGCCGATGATCCGATTGAAGACCAAGGCATCGCGGCGTGAATCCGCGTCGACGGTGAACCAGCCCAGGCGCAAGAACTGGAAGCGACTGCCCGACTCGGCTTGCGCCACCGAGGGCTCGACGCGGGCCTGCTCGCATACCACCAGCGAATCCGGGTTCAGGTGCTGGCGGAAGTCGCCCTCGCCATCGGGTTGCTCGACGCGGAACAACCTATCGTACAAGCGGATCTGCGCCGGCACCGAAGCGTGGGCGTCGACCCAGTGCAGGGTGCCCGCGACCGCACGGCCATCGCTCGCTTCACCGCCTCGGGTCGCCGGATCGTAGGTGCAGTGCAGTTCCGCCACGTTGCCATCGGCATCGCGCACGACCTGTTCGCAGCGCACGAAATACGCCCCCAGCAAGCGCACTTCCCGTCCGGGCGCCAGGCGCTTCCAATCCGAGGGCGGATCCACGGAGAAATCGTCGCGATCGATGAGGATCTCGCGGCCGAACGGCACCTTGCGCAGGCCCCGATCCGGCTCGTTGGGCCACCACGGCATCTCCAGCGTCTCGTCTGGACCTGACCAATTGGTCAACACCACCCGCAGCGGTCTTTGTACTGCCATCGCCCGCGGCGCGCGTTTCTCGAGATCCTGGCGGATACAGAACTCCAGCTTGCCGATATCCACGAGACTGTTGTTCTTTGCCACGCCGATCAGGTCCGCGAAGTCCCGCAGCGCTTCGGGCGTCACACCACGGCGGCGCATCCCCGCAATCGTGGGCATGCGCGGATCGTCCCAGCCGGAAACCAGGCCTTCTTGCACCAGCTGCAGCAGTTTACGCTTGGACATCAAGGTGTAGCCCAACGCCAGGCGCGCAAACTCGTACTGCCGGGGCCGCGGTTGCCAGGGCCCCGTGCTGTCCATCACCCAGTCGTACAGCTCGCGATTGCTCTCGAATTCCAGGGTGCAGATCGAGTGCGTGATGCCTTCGAGCGCGTCCTCGAGCGGGTGCGCGAAGTCGTACATCGGGTAGATGCACCACGTATCGCCCGAGCGGTGGTGGTGCGCGTGGCGGATGCGATACAGCAACGGGTCGCGCATCAACACGTTGGCATGGCCCATGTCGATCTTGGCGCGCAGGACGCAAGTGCCGTCGGGCAGGTCGCCGCCGCGCATCTGCCGCAACAGGCTCAGGTTTTCCTCTACACTGCGATCACGGTACGGGCTGTTCGCGCCCACCTTCTCGAAGCCGCCCCGACCCTCGCGGATCTGCTCGACATTCTGATGGTCCACGTACGCCTTGCCGGCCAGGACGAGCCGTTCCGCCAGGTCGTACATCTGGCCGAAGTAGTCGCTGGCGTAGCGCACCTCGCCGGTCCATTCGAAGCCGAGCCAACGCACGTCCTCCTGGATCGAGCGCACGTAGTCGGTGTCCTCGGTGACCGGATTCGTGTCGTCCATCCGCAAGTTGCAGGTGCCCTGATAGTCCAGCGCGAGGCCGAAATTCAGGCAGATCGACTTGCAGTGGCCGATGTGGAGGTAGCCGTTCGGCTCGGGCGGAAAGCGCGTGGCGATGCGATCGACTTTCTTGGCGGTCAGATCGGCGTCGATGATGTCGGTCAGGAAGTGCGTGCGCCGCGCCCCGCTGCCGGTCGAGGTAGCCATCGTCACACTCCCATCAGCTTGGTCAGGATTTCCCGCATGATCTCACTGGTTCCGCCACCGATCGTGATCAAACGCGAGTCCCGGAATGCCCGGCTGACGTCGCATTCGTCCATGTAGCCCATGCCGCCGTACAACTGCAGGCAGCGATCGATGACGCGGTTGGACAGTTCGCCGCAAAACAGCTTGGCCATGGTGATTTCCCGGAAAGCGTCCTCGCCGCGCACGACCAGGTCCACCGCCCGGTAGCAAAGTTGCCGCCCGGCCTCGAGCTCGGTCTCCAGTTGCACGATCTGGTGGCGCACCGTCTGGAACCCCGTGAGAGGCTTACCGAATGCCTTGCGGTTCTGGCACCACTCGATGGTGTCGTCCAAGGTCTTCTGTGCGCCAGCGATGGTGGTCAGGCTGCCGATCAGCCGCTCGCCTTGGAAGTTCATCATGATGGCGTAGAAGCCCTCGTTCTCGCCGCCGAGCAGGTTCTTGACCGGGATGCGGCACTCGTCGAACGCGAGCTCGGCCGTGTCCGACGAGTGGTTGCCCAGCTTCTCGAGCTTGCGCGTGACCCGGAAGCCCTTGGTATCAGTCGGGAACAGGACGAGCGAAATGCCGCCATGACCGGGACCGCCGGTGCGCACGGCCAGGGTGATGAAGTCTGAGCGCGTGCCGTTGGTGATGTAGGTCTTGCTGCCGTTGATGACGTAGTCGTCGCCTTCGCGCCGGGCCGTGGTGCGGATGGCCGAAACGTCAGATCCCGCGTCGGGTTCAGTGACGCCCAGGGCCGCGATCGCTTGCCCCGAGATCGCCGGGCGCAAGAAGTTGTCCTTGTGGTAGCTGTCGCCCAGTTCGTGGATGACCGGCGTCGCCATGTCCGACTGCACGAGCAGCGCCATGGTCAGGCCCGCCATCTTGCTGTGGACCATCTCCTCGGCGTAGCAGACCGTGTACCACCAGTCCAGACCAAGACCGCCCAGCTCTTCGGGAAAGCGGATACCCAACAACCCGAGCTCACCGGCGCGGTTGAACACTTCGCGCGGGAACAGGCGGGCGGCCTCCCACTCGTGCGCATTCGGGGCGAGGTCCTTCTGCACCCAATCGCGAACGGTCTTGCGCAGTTGCTGGTGCTCTTCGGTGAATTGGGGATAGGCGCGCATGCGGTCGGCGGCAAGCATGGAATCCTCGGGTGACGCGGGAAGCTGGAAGGCCGCGGCGCGGAGAGGCTAGAAGTCTGGAGGAAGATTGTCTACAAGGGGGCCGGAGGTCGCGATGACGCACGAGAAACGGTTGGCGCAGTGGGGCATCGGCCTGCTGCTGGTCACGATGGTTCACACCGCGCGTGCAGCGCCAGTCGGGCTGGCGGAGGCGCCTACCGCGGAAGTGCCGGATCTGTCGGAGGATCCCGCCTGGGCCTTGTACCAGAAAGCGACGATGGCGCTGATCGGCGGGGATCGCCATCAAGCCCAACGGCTGTTCGCCACCTTGCAAGACGCGCACCCGGGACATCCGGCAGCGCGGTTGGCGGCTCCGGCGCGCCTGGCCTTGCGCGAGGACTCGCCGATGCAGGCGGGACCGGGCGGCGACGCCATCGAACAGAACTCACGGACCGCGCGAGCGGAACTGGTGTCGTTCCAAACGATTGGCGGTCTGGCCGCGGGCATCGAACTGTGCGGCACCGTGGGCTGCGACACCGTGCGCACCAACGTCGTGACGGCCGCGGTGGCCACGGGCGCGGGGCTCGGTCTTTCGCTGTGGGCCAGCCGCGAAGGCATCACCCCGGGCGAGGCGCTGGCCATCAACTCCGCGACCGCATGGGGCTTCTGGCAGGGGCTCGCGTTGCAGATGGCGACCGAGCCCGAGTTCGACAACAACAACTTCAACGCCCAGACCGACGACCGCCGCGTCCCGCGTTACCTGTTGGGCGGCCAATTCGTCGGCACGATCGGCGGCATCGCGATCGCGACCTACCTGCATCCGCGCGCCGGCCAAGTGGCGCTGGCGAATTCGGCGGGCCTGTGGTCGGGCGCCGTCACGCTGTTGTCCCTGCTGGCCACGGACTTCCGCAGCGACAGCCGCAGCGTCATGGGCATCCTGCTCGCCGCCAGCGACGTGGGCCTGATCCTCGGCAGCGTCGCCTCCACTCAGATCGAGACCAGCAGATCGCGCATGCTCGTCATCGATTCCGCTGGACTTCTAGGGATGTTGCTCGGCATGGGCACGCTTGCGGTCATCGATCCGCAGCAAGCCGAGGGCCGCGACATCGCCACCGCCGGACTTCTGGGCACGCTGGCCGGCCTCGGCACCGGCATCTGGTTGACCCATGGCTGGGATTCCCCTGATATTCAAAGCACTTTTAGTCCCTCTTTGCAACCTTTGCCGGGCGGCGCCATGCTGTCCTTATCGGGTGGATTTTGACGTGAGGCCGCAACGGAGGCGTGATGGAATGCCAGGATTTCCGCGCCGTTTCACATGCCTACGCGCTGGGTGCCCTGCAGGTCGAGGAGGCTCGCCAGTGCGAGGCCCATCTCGCCGATCCGGGCCCCCACGAATCCTGTGCGGAAACACTGGCCAAGGCGCGCGGGACGGTGGCCTGGCTCGGCGGCTCTCTGGTGCCGGTGCATCCGGGTGAGCATGTCTGGCGGCACGTCAGCGTTCGCCTGGGCATCCGCGATGAAGGTCGGCAACCGATGCGCCGGCGCGAACAGGCGGCCTGGGCGCTTGCGCTCCTGGCAACCGTGGCCGTGGCGGTGCTGTGGCCGCAGTTGCTCGACCTGCGCGACGAGGCGGCCAACCGGCGTAGCATGGTGACGGAACTGCGCGCCCAGTTGGCTGAGACACGACAAGGCCTTGCACAGAAACAGAAACCCGGCACCGCCCGCCGGGAAGTCACGGCCAGCGAGCGAGCCTCCGCGCCTGCTCCTTGACACCGCGGGCGCGCAACTGGCATCGATAAGGAATCCACACTACCCTGCGGTGTTGCCAATCTGGGAGCCATGTCCAACGCGTCACCGATTCTGCGTCGTCTGCCCGGTCTGCTGTTGCGGGTCGTGCTCGTTGCCGTCGTGCTTTACGGCGGTTGGCGCGGCTGGCGCTACTGGCAGAAGCAGCACGACAAGGCCCCTGAATATGTAACTGAAACCGTAGTGATTCTGCCGAGCCTGGCCGAGCGGACCACGGCGACCGGGACGCTACAGGCGCTGGTGACGGTGCAGGTCGGCTCGCAGATCTCGGGGCGCATCACTACCTTGCACGCCGACTTCAACAGCCGTGTGCATGCCGGCGATCTTCTGGCGGAACTGGATCCCACACTGCTGAAGTCCCAGGTCGAGCAGGCGCGCGCCAACCTGAACAACCAGCAAGCGGGAGTCGCCCGGGCGCAGGCGTCGCTGCACGGGGCGCGCCGGGTCCTGGCGCGAAGCCGCAAGCTGTACGCGCAGAACCTGGCGACGGCTTCTGAACTGGACGCCGGCGTGCTGGGCGAGGAAATCGCCGAGGCCGAAGTCAAGGCGGCCCAGGCGCAGGTCACCCAGGCGCGCGCCAATCTCGATCTGACGCAGACCAATCTGAATTACGCACGAATCTTCTCGCCCATCGATGGCGTGGTGCTCTCGCGCAACGTCGACATCGGCCAGACAGTGGCGGCCTCGCTCCAGGCGCCCGTGTTGTTCACGATTGCACGCGATTTGCGTGAGATGCAGGTACACACCAACGTCGACGAGGCGGACATTGGCAAGCTGCGCGAGGTCATGCCGGCGACGTTCACGGTCGACGCGTTCCACGGCGAGGATTTCCGCGGCATGGTCAGCCAGTTGCGCCTGAGTCCGCAGGTGGTCCAGAACGTGGTGACGTACGACGCGGTGATCGACGTGCAGAACCCGGCCGAGAAGCTGCGCCCGGGCATGACCGCGACCGTGACTCTCGAGACGGCAAGACGGCTGCGCGTTCTGGCGGTTCCGAATGCGGCGCTGCGTTGGCGGCCGGGACCCGACGACAGGATCCACGGCGTCACTCCGTCGAAAAAGCCCAAGCGCGCGGTGGCCGGGCTGGGCGCGCCGATCGATGCGGCCAATGCCGAACCGATCCAGGTCGCGGACGCTGACACTGGCAAGAAGCACAAGAAAAAGAAGCACAAGGCCGAGGACGATGCCAGCAGCGCGGTGGAACTGGCTGGGCCGGCGACCGCGACCGACAGCATCCTGCCGAGTCGGGTCTACGTGCTGCGGGCGGGCGAAATCGTGCCGGTCGACGTGACGACTGGCATCAGCGACGGGCGGTTCACCGAAATCGTCGCCGGCCGACTGCAGGCGGGCGACAAGGTCATCGTACGGCGCGACGGCGGGCCCTCTTCGGGCGCGATGGGCAGCGGCGGATCAGGCAAGGGCGGCGGCAAGTTGCCCAAGAAGTTGTTCTGATTACCACGTGACTCGAGGTCCGCCATGAGCCCGACAAGTCCCGTGGCCCTCGACGCGCCGGTCATCTCGGCCCGCGGTCTAGGACGCACGTATTCCCTGGGCGACACCACCCTGCACGCCCTGCGCGACGTCGATCTCGACATCAACAAGGGTGAATTCGTCGCCATCGTCGGTAGTTCCGGCTCGGGCAAGTCGACACTGATGAACCTCGTCGGCCTGCTGGATCGCCCCACCTCGGGCACCCTGCGGGTCGATGGCATCGACGTCAGCCGCCTGAACCGCGACGCCCGCTCGGTGCTGCGCAACCGCAAGGTCGGGTTCATCTTCCAGGGATTCAACCTGTTGCGACGCACTTCAGCCCTGGAGAACGTCGAACTGCCGATGCTCTACGCCGGGGTCTCGGCCCGCCAGCGCCATGCCCGCGCGAAGAAAGCCCTGGAATCCGTTGGGTTGGGGCAACGCCTGGACCACATGCCCAACCAGCTCTCGGGCGGCCAGCAGCAGCGCGTGGCGATTGCCCGGGCGCTGGTCAACGAACCTTCGCTGCTGCTGGCCGACGAACCGACTGGCAACCTCGACAGTGCGACGACGCGCGACATCCTGGAATTGTTCCTCAAGCTCAACGTCG
>CAYHHL010000236.1:0-8696 GCA_964356325.1 uncultured Enterobacteriaceae bacterium
CCTGCGCCGCGTCCCCGGCGGCGCCCGCGGCCGCGTCCGCGGCCGCGTCCGCGGCCGCGTCCGCGGCCGCGGCCGCGGCCGCGGCCGCGGCCGCGTCCGCGGCCGCGTCCGCGGCCGTGTCCGGGGCCGCGTCCGGGGCCGTGTCCGCGGCCGTGTCCGGGGCCGTGTCCGGGGCCGTGTCCGCAGCCGTGTCCGGGGCCGTGTCCGGGGCCGTGTCCGGGGCCGTGTCCGCAGCCGTGGCCGGGGCCGTGTCCGGGGCTGTTCCCAGGCTTGTATCCGCAATCAGTTCAGTGGTGTCGGCTGGCTCGGGCGGCGCTGGCGCTCGGGTGTCGGGCGACGAGCAGGCCCACGAGCTGACGGCAACGAGCGCCAAACACCATCGCGCCAAGGACGTTCGGTAGGACCCCTGCATGTGGCTGCACCCGTGAACCGCAGACTGGGCGGTCTCAGGGTTGCATGTTAGTGGACGGCAGCCTGGGAATTGCGAAGACGGCGTGGCGCTTTGCTGCGAAATTGCAAGTATTCATGAGCATATGTGAGGATGCTGGGCTGTTGTCCCAGCGCCTGGTCGACGCGGTGGCGGGTCAGTCGCGAAATCACCCGTTGCGCGCCGGGAATGCGACCAGGAACCGCGCGCCGCCCTTATAGTTGTCGTCTACCAGGATGCGCCCTCCCAAAGCCAGGACGATGTGGCTCGCGATGGCCAGGCCCAGCCCGGTGCCTTCAGTCTTGCGTGAAAGCCTGTCGTCGACGCGGTAGAACCGATCGAACACCCGCGACTGTTCCGTGCGCGGAATGCCCGGGCCGTTGTCGCGCACAGCCAGAATCACGTCGC
Source organism: uncultured Enterobacteriaceae bacterium (assembly GCA_964356325.1). Lineage (GTDB taxonomy): Bacteria > Myxococcota_A > UBA9042 > UBA9042 > UBA9042 > CAYHHL01. The sequence goes on from CAYHHL010000236.1 coordinate 836, forward strand.
GACCGTCCCGATACGCCTCGATCGCGATGTCCTTTTGCGCGCCCGTGTACTTGAACGCGTTGTCGACCAGGTTCTGCAGCACCTCGGCCAGCGCATCGGGATCCGTAGTGACCTGCGGCAGATCCGGCGCGATCTCGACCTGCAGCTTGACGTCGCCAATCACCCGAGCTTCGAAGCGCGCTGCCACTTCATTCACGATATCATCCGGTTGTACGGGGCGCCGCTCGTAGCTCATCTGCCCCGCTTCCAGGCGCGACAACTCCAGCAACCGGTCGATCAGCGTCGAAAGCCTTTGCACTTCCTGGGAAAGCAGGGCCAGCACGCGTTCGCGCCGTTCCGGCTCTTGGATGCGGTTCTCACGCAAGGTCTCGACGAACATGCGGATCGAGGTCAGCGGCGTGCGGAAGTCGTGGCTCACCTTGGACAAGAAGTCCGCCTGCAGCCGCGAGATGTCGGCCTGGCGCTTGAGCATCACCACGAGCAGGATCGCGCCGGTCAGCAACGCCGCGCAAAAACTGAGGATCAGCACGCCGAACGTCACGTCGGCCGAACGGGTCTGGAACACCAGCACCAGCACGCCGATGACGATCAGCATGACCACGGGCAAGATGACGAACAGCGCGGCCAGGAACGCGTTGCGACGACTCGGGCGCAAACGCATCGGCTACTCCGCGACGCCGGTTGGGGAAAACCGATAGCCGACGCCGCGCACCGTCACGAAATGGCGCGGCGCCTCCGGATCGGGCTCCAGCTTGCCGCGCAAACGCATGACGAAGTTGTCCACGGTGCGCAGCGTCGCATGTTCGAGGCCCCAGACGCGCCGCAACAGGGACTCGCGGGACAGCACGCGCTCCGGATTGTCCAGGAAATGCACGAGCAAGGCGAATTCACGCGCCGTCATCGGTATTTCCACTTCGCCCTTGTGGACCCTATGCGCCTCCCGATCGACGTGGACGCCGACGAATTGACCGACTGCCGCCGGCCCCTGCGACTGGGCCGAACGCCGCAGAGCCGCCCGAATCCGCGCGCGCAACTCGCCCAGACCAAAAGGCTTGGTTACGTAGTCATCGGCGCCTAGCTCGAGACCGAGGATCTTGTCCGCTTCGTCGGCCCGGGCCGTAAGCAGGATGACCGGCAGTTCCTTGTTGCGCTGGCGGATGGCTCGTAACACCTCGAAACCATTGCGACCCGGCAGCATGACGTCGAGCAGCACCAGATCGAAGCTCTCGGTTTCCAGCACGCGCAACGCCGACTCACCGTCCGCCGCGGTCGCGACTTGATGCCCTTCGAGGCCGAGGTTGAGGTCCAAGCCTTCACGGATGGCGTCGTCGTCCTCCACGATCAGGATGTGGGCGCGAGGACCGGTGACCATGGAAAGCATCCTGGCAACGCGCGGTGGGCGTGCGTCTACTCAGGTCGTCATGCCGCAAGGCCGCGCGCGTGGCAAGGGCAACGACGGCAGACGAGGCTGGGGAGGAGGCAAAAAAACGCGACGGGCCCCTGCGGATGCTGTCTCCCGCGGGGCCCGTCTACGTTCCGGATGAGCCCGGACTACAAGCTCTCGACGCCGATCTTCCTGACCTGGGACTTCCACACCGTGTCCGGCAGCCACTTCGGACGCACCGCCGGCGCGCTCACCTGATTTCGCTCGCCCTCGAACACATGGACGCGCTTGGTGCCGCGTTCACGCAGGCGAATGCTCGTCACGCCCCGCGTGGCAGCCTTGAGTGCGGCGCCACGCGGCTGGGCGCTCGAGAACACGACGTTGGTGTCCTTGCCATCTTCCATCAGCACGAAATTCTTCTTTTCCCGGATAGCCATGTTTTCCCCCTCGGTACAAACGACCGCGCCGACAGGGCCCCCCAAGCCGTGCGCGGACGTCAACTGCTAGGTATGCCGCCAGACATCGCCCCCTGGCAAGACCTGATTGCGACAAAACGACAGCCGGCCTGCGTTGCCACGGCCAAGGCCAAGAAAGGCGTGCTGCGGCCCGAACGTGCGACGCAACGGCACGGCTTTGAACAGCCAAGCATTTTTCCGGTGGAGGCCGGCTGGCACGGTCAGGAACGTGTGCGGTTCCATGCCGTTCGATTCGCATGATCGCAATCGGCACCCGTCGCGTGCCCGCGCGCCCGGTCAGGAAAGTACCGCGCCGCGCAGACCGTGGTAGCGTCCCCGGTCCGTGCGGGACGGCAGCGAAACGAGAGCGGTGGAGATGGTGGCAGTTCGGTGTCCGAAAATAGCGGGATTTCAGCAAGTCGTGGCGGCAAGCGTCGTCGCGGTGGGCTTGTACCTGACGCTTGCCCAGCCTGCCCACGCCGCGGATTCGTGGGCGCGCCTGCGTGAAGCCGTGCAGCAGTGGCGCGTGGGTGAACTGGACGGGCTGGCCGCGCCGCTCGAAGACCTGCGCAAGAACAAGGACGACGACATCGAGATGCTGGCAACCTGGCTGCACGCGCGCCTGGTCACCCGGCAAGGCGAGGGCAAGACGGCGCTCGCGGAACTGACGAAGGTGAAAGCAAGACTTAGACCTCTGGCGGCACCGGCTTGGGACTGGGCGTGGCTGCAGGCGCTGCAGGCCGCGGGCAAGACCGACGAGGCTTTGCTGCGTCTGGGTGAGTTCCGTACGAACTACAAAGACTTTCGCTGGGCGGCGGCGGACCTGCTCTACTCGCGGCTGTATGAACGTGCGGGCCCGCCCGACGTCGCGGCCGAAGTGGCGCTGCAACTGTACGACAAGTCGCAACTGCACCTGCCGCGCGACGAATTGCTGGCCCGGGCGGCGCGCGTGCTGAACAAGTCCCAGCCGGACAAGGCGCGCACGCTGTGGAAGCGCTTGCTGATGAAGCATCCCGAGAGCGATTACCTCGACGAAGCCAAGCAGTATGTCGATCCGGCGAAACTGACCGATGCCGAGCAGTTCGAACGCATGGAGCGCCTGTTCCAACGCCGCGCCTACGAGCGCTGTCGGCAGATTGGCCTGCAACTTTGGGCCAAAGGGGTGCGCAAGGCCGAGACGGGCTACTACTTGGGAAAGATCGGCTCGGAGCGGCTGCGTGACGATTACCCCGGTGCGATCCAGTGGTTGGAGGCGGCGGCTGACGAGAAGTCACCGTTCGCGATGCAAGCGCTGGCTTCGTACGCGCTGGTGCTGGGCAAGTCCGGCCGGCACGACGAGGCGGTCGCGACCTATGACAAGTGGCTGGTTCTGTACGCGGAAGCGCCCATCGAGAAACGCGTGGAAGTGCAGTACGACCGGGCGCGTATCCTGCGCATGGCGGGCAAACCGTTGCTGGCGGCGCGGGATCTACAAGCCTTCCTCGAGGCCCACAGGAGCGGCTTCGACTTCGGCAAGTACTGGTGGTTCATCGGTTTCTGGGCGTATCTCGGCGGCGATTGCGACCAGGCGATGGGTCTCATGCAACCGCTCGTCAAGAACAGCAATCCACTGGTCGGCGGCAAGGCGCGCTACTGGATCGGTCGCTGCCAGGACAAGCAGGGCAACCGGCAAGACGCTGTGAAGACGATGGTTTCGCTCATCCGCTCGATGCCCCTGACCTGGTACGCGGCGCTAGCGGAGGACCGGCTGAAGGACTGGGGCGAGGGCAGGTTGGTGGCCAAGCCCCGCGATCTGTCCAAGGTCGTGACGCATGTGCACGATCCCTTCGCCGGCCTGAAGCCTGCCGCGGAGTTGCAGCGCCTGCGCCTGGTGACGTTCCTGGGCGAGCCGGACATGGTGCAGCGGGTGTGGAGCGAGGTGGAGAAACCGCTGCAAAAGAAGCTGGGCAAGCCCAGGGTCGCGGTGCTGCTGGCCGACCTGGCCGACCCGCTGGAGCGCTACGCCGAGCTCCGGGAGCAGGCCTTCCACAAGCACAAAGCCGAGTTGCGGACCCTGCCGACGCCCGCGACGGTGGCGGCCTGGCGGGCGGTCTATCCGCGGGCCTATGCCACGCACGTGGTGACGGCGAGCCAGAAGTTCGGGGCGCCGGAGTGGATGGTGTACGCGCACATGCTGCAGGAATCGCGCTACAAGCCGTGGCTGATCTCCGGGGCGCCGGCGTACGGTCTGTTGGAACTGCTGGATCGCACGGCGGTTCGGCTGGCGCGCGAGGGCAAGGACGACTACCAGCTGTGGATGCTGATGCAGCCGAGTTGGAACGTACGCTGGGGCACGCAGTACCTGGGCGCGCTGTACAAGAAGTTTCACCAGCAATTGCCATTCGCCATCGCGAGTTACAATGGCGGACCGATGCTGATGCAGTACCACATGAAGGTCGCGGCCGAGATGAAGCTGCCCCTGGACGAGATGATCGACGACCTGGGCCCGCATGAGAGCCGCAACTACGTGCGGATGGTGGTGGCGCACTTCCTACGCTACCTGGCGATCTACGAAAGCCCGAAGCGCGCCGCGGAGTTGCGCGAGCAGCTGATCCCCCGCGAGTGGAAGAACGCTTGGCTTCCCTATCCGGATTACTGAGCTCTACTTCGCGATCTTGCAGTAGGCAGGGAAGCTCGCCGGCAGTCCGGCCGCCCACGGATCGCCCGCCTTGCCGAGTTCGTACGCGTGCAGGAACTGCCACGCCGGCGTCGTCATTTCCTTGGGCCACTTGTGCCCCAGGGCGTGCTCGCACTTCACCAGCGGATGGCTGACCGCGGCCAGATGCGAGGACAAGGTCGCGGCCAACGTCTCGAAATTCTGCTCGTAAGCCTTGTCGGTCGGGCCGCCCCAGGTGACCAGGAAGGGCGTCTTCTGCTCGTCTTTGGGGTAGTCCAGGCCATTGAGGTAGCCACCGGAGAACGGGGCCGCCGCCGCCACGACCTTGCCGCGATTCAACGCCGTGAACGTGCTGATCAAACCGCCGCCCGACATCCCGGTGACGTAGACCCGCGCGGCATCGATCTTGTACTGCTTGCCGACACAGCCGAGCAGGTCGTCGAAGTACACGAGATCCGGATTGTCCAAGTCGTACTGCGGCGCCGCATAGTACCAATCGGTCTTGAGCACCGCCTTGCCCGCCGTGTCGCGCTCGGATTCCGGTACCACCAGGATGAACTTCTCGGTTTCCAGCAACTTGGCGAACTGCGACTCGTCCAGGATGCCCTTGGGATCGCCGCCCACGCCGTGGTACAGGAACACGATCGGCATCGGATCGGTCGTCGGCGTGCCCGTGGCCGGCAGCATGACCTGGAACGTTCGCTTGCGCTCGGCGCTGGTCATGGTGTTGGCCCCCGCGCTGACGGTCGGGCACTGGCTGATGTGCGTGTAGAGCTTGGCCACGTTGCCTTCGCACGAGGTCTCGCCAATAGGCTTGGTCTCCTTGCCCCACTTCACCGCCTTGAACGTGCTGCCGGTGAGCGGCGTCGCGAACGCGGGCACATTGCCGTCGACCGTGCCGCAGAACGTGCCGTCGGCATTGAACTTGCCCGTGAGCTTGAGCTCCAGTTCGACATCAGTCCCGGTGGGCGAGGCCTTGGCCGGCAGCACGATCTTCGGCACCAACAACAAGAACGTGCCATTGGTCGCGACCGTCACGTCCTTGCTCAGGAAGATGACTTCGGTGACCGAGCCGTCGGCCGGGACCAGCGCGCGCATCTCGAACGTCTTGATCGTGCCGCCCGCCGTCAAGTCGCCGCTCATGACCAGGTGGGACTTGAAATACAGCTTCAGATTGAATGCTTTGGCCCAGATGCCGAGGTAGTAGTCCTCGGTGCGGGTCGTATCCGGCGTCGACGTCGACTCGCAGCCGGTCAAGGCAATCGGGGCGGCCAAGGCGAACAGGGCGGTCATGAACGGGAGGATGCAGCGGGCGAGTCGAAGTCTGAACAGCATAGGCAAGGCCTCGGGAAGATGGCGCGGGACGGTGCGCGAGCGGCAAAGTATGCGTCTCCCGGGCGCGGTGCAAGCGCGTCGGCGAAAAGTTGACCGTTGCCTGCCCCGGATCGACCCTGGCCGCACGCGAGGCCAGCGATCCCGCCGAACGAAGCAGTGCAAAACACCTGGCCAAGGAGCGAGAATCATGGCGCGACGTAGCAAGCAATTCGTGCGCATGCTCGGTCTGGAAGGCGGCACCCGGCGCATGTCCCCAGCCACGGCGATGCCCGGCGCGAGTCCAGGCACGCTGTTCGCCCGGCCCGACGCCGATCCGACGACGCTGCACTACCTCCTGTACGGTGAAACGCAATGCGAGGCCGGAGTTCTGCCGACGTTGGACGAGCTGGACTCCCTGAGCCGCGAGGACAAGGCGGTGCTTTGGCTGGACGTGCGCGGGCTGGGCGACTCGGCCTTGCTGCAGGCGATTGGGCGGCGATTCGACGTGCATCCCCTGGCGCTGGCCGACCTCGTCAACGTGCCGCAGCGCCCGAAGACCGAGGCATACGGTAAGCAAACCCTTTGTATCGCGCACATGGCACGCTGCGAGGCGGGTGGAACGCCGCTTATCGAGCAGATCGGCATGCTGTTCGGGGTGGGCTGGGTGCTGACGGTGCAGGAACACGATGCCGATGGCGACGTGCTGGATCCCCTGCGCGAACGCATCCGCCAGAACCGCGGCAAGATCCGTCACCAAGGCGCGGATTACTTGGCCTATTCGATCCTGGACTGCGTGGTCGATGCCTACTTCCCGGCGCTCGACAGCTTCGGTCAGCATCTGGAGAAACTGGAAGGCGCCGCACTGGCCCGACCGCGTCCGGAGACGGGGCAGCGCATCTACGACCTCAAGCGCGCGCTTTTGCACGTGAGACGGTCGGCATGGCCGATGCGCGAGGCCCTGTCGATGCTGCACAGGGACGACGAACTGATGACGGCGACCACGCGGGTGTACTTGCGCGACGCCGTCGATCACGCCACGCAGGTGGTCGATCTCGTCGAGACGTATCGGGAATTCGCCGCGAGCCTGATGGACCTGTACCTGTCCTCGGTGAACAACCGCATGAACGAAGTCGTCAAGGTGCTGACCATCATCTCCACGATCTTCTTGCCACTTTCGTTCATCGCGAGCGTCTACGGCATGAACTTCGACACCGCGGCGTCGCGCTTCAACATGCCAGAACTGCGCTGGATCTATGGCTACCCGTTCGCGCTCGTGCTGATGGGCCTTGTGGCGTTGGCGATGCTATGGGGCTTCAAGCGCGCCGGCTGGCTGGGCAAGGCTGGCGTGGCGGACCTGCACGATTGACCGTGATTCAGGCAGGAAACGGTCGACAGCAAGGGCCGCATCTGGCACCATACTGCGCCCGCGGGTCAGGCCCGCTACCCAACCCGACGGAGCTGTCATGACCATCGCCCAAGCTGCCCATACCAATGCCTCGCCTGCCACGAGTGGCCGTTTGCCCTACAAGGTCACGGACATCAGCCTGGCGGAGTGGGGCCGCAAGGAGATTCGTCTGGCCGAGCGCGAGATGCCGGGTCTGATGAAATTGCGCGACAAGCACAGTGCTGCCCAGCCACTCAAGGGCGCGCGCATCGCCGGCTGCCTGCACATGACGATCCAGACCGCCGTATTGATCGAGACGCTGCAGGCCCTGGGTGCGGAAGTGACCTGGACCACGTGCAATATCTACTCGACGCAGGACCACGCGGCAGCCGCGGTGGCGGTGGCGGGAACGGCGGTGTACGCGTGGAAGGGCCAGACTCTCGAGGAGTTCGACTGGTGCCTGGACCAGCAGGTGTTCGCGTTCGAAGGCGGCAAGGGGCCGAACCTGATCCTGGACGACGGCGGCGACCTGACTGCGTGGATCCACACGAAGTACCCGGAACTGCTGACGGACATCAAGGGACTGAGCGAGGAGACGACCACGGGCGTGCACCGCCTGTACCAGATGCACGAGCGCGGCGAGTTGAAGATTCCTGCGATCAACGTCA
>CAYHHL010000237.1:0-8654 GCA_964356325.1 uncultured Enterobacteriaceae bacterium
GCGGCCAGCAACTGCAACGGCGTGCCCAAGGAGCGCTTCGGCGCCATGACCCGCCTGGACCAGAACCGTGCGGTCGCCCAGCTCGCCCTGAAAGCCGGCGTCACCAATGCGGATGTCAATCGCGTGACGGTGTTCGGCAACCACAGCGAGTCGATGTACCCGGACTTCGAGAACGCGACCATCCTGGGCAAGCCCGCCACCGAAGTCATCAACGACCAAGCGTGGTTGCGTGGCCCGTTCCTCTCCGCCGTGCAGAATCGCGGCAAGGCGATCATCGCGGCCCGCGGCAAGTCCTCGGCGGCTTCGGCGGCCAGTTCGGCGATCGACCACGTCCGCGACTTCGAGCGCGCCACGGCCCCGGGCAAGTCGTTCTCCGCGGCGGTATGGTCCGAAGGCAGCTACGGCGCGCCGCTCGGCATCTACACCTCGCTGCCAGTCCGTTCGGACGGTCAGGGTGGCTACGAAGTCGTGCAGGGCCTCAAGCTCAGCGATTTTGCTCACGAAAAGATCAAGATCACCAACGATGAGCTGTTGTCCGAGCGCGAAGTCGTCAAGGACCTGTTGCACGGCTAAGCGTTCTGATCACTCAGGAGGTGCCAGATGGATGACGCGGCAGTCCGCAGCGTGCCCGGACCGGGGCGGGTGTTGAAGCGCATCTTCCGGTCGTCGGTAGGCCTGAAGTACATCATGGCGCTGACCGGCCTCGCGCTCGTCGGCTTCCTGGTCGGTCACCTCATTGGTAATCTCTTGATCTTCAAGGGTTATGATGCGCTGAATGCCTACGCGGTCGGCTTGCACAACCTGGGGCCGGCTCTCTGGGTCCTGCGCATCGGCGTGCTCGCGGCCGCCGTGCTGCACATCGTCTCTGCATATAAACTCACGCTGCTCAACAAGCGCGCCCGCCCGGTCGCGTACTTCCACCAGGCCACGCTGAAGGCGACCTACGCGGCTCGCACGATGCGCTGGTCTGGCGTGATCGTGCTGGCGTACGTGTTCTATCATCTCGCCCACTTCACGTGGGGCATGGTCGATCCCGACGGCTTCAGTCTTGCCACGCCGGCGGGCACGCACGACGTCTTCAACATGGTCGTGCGCAGCTTCTCGGATCCGCGCGTCTCGGGCATGTACATCGTCGCGCAGTTGTTGACCGGCTGGCACTTGAGCCACGGATTCTCCAGTGCTTTCCAGTCCCTCGGGCTGATGAACGGCACCTGGCGTCCGCTGGTCCGCGTGCTGGGGCCGCTGCTCGGCTGGGGCATTTCGCTCGGTTTCATCCTGATTCCGGTCGCGGTCCTGGCGCAGTGGGTGACGATGAAGATCTAGGGCCGTCGCGGCGAAGTGCCAGCGGCCCGAGATGGCTTCAGTTCCATGTAGTTGAGATTGCAACAAGTGAGGTAGCGCATGCAGCCCGACGCCAGCATTCAGCTCGATGCACGTGTGCCCGGCGGTCCGGTCGCCCAGCAATGGGACAAGCACCGGTTCGACCTCAAGCTGGTCAACCCGGCCAACAAACGCAAGTTCACCGTGATCGTCGTCGGTTCCGGACTGGCGGGCGGATCCGCGGCGGCGACCCTGGCTGAACTCGGCTATCAGGTCCACTGCTTCTGCTTCCAGGACAGCCCGCGGCGCGCCCACTCGATCGCTGCGCAAGGCGGCATCAACGCAGCGAAAAACTACCAGAACGACGGCGACAGCATCTACCGCCTGTTCTACGACACGGTCAAGGGCGGCGACTATCGAGCCCGCGAGGCCAACGTCTATCGGCTCGCCCAGGTCTCGGTCAACATCATCGACCAGTGCGTCGCTCAGGGCGTACCGTTCGCTCGTGAATACGGCGGCTTGCTGGCCAACCGCTCGTTCGGCGGCGCCCAGGTCTCGCGCACCTTCTACGCCCGCGGCCAGACCGGTCAGCAACTCCTGCTCGGCGCGTACTCGGCGTTGGAGCGGCAGATCGGCCTCGGCAACGTCACGATGCACACCCGCAGCGAGATGCTCGACCTCGTGTTGGTCAACGGCCACGCCCGTGGCATCGTCACCCGCGATCTGGTCTCCGGCGCGATCGACACGTTTGCCGCCGACACGGTCGTGCTCGGAACTGGTGGATACGGCAACGTCTTCTTCCTCTCGACCAACGCACTGGGCTCCAACGTCACCGCGACCTGGCGGGCCCACAAGCGCGGCGCGCTGTTCGCCAACCCGTGCTACACGCAAATCCACCCGACCTGCATCCCGGTCAGCGGCGATCACCAGTCCAAGCTGACGCTGATGTCTGAATCGTTGCGCAATGATGGCCGCATCTGGGTACCACTCCGGAAGGGCGACACGCGCAATCCGGCGGACATCCCCGAGGCCGAGCGCGACTACTACCTCGAGCGCAAGTACCCGAGTTTCGGCAATCTCGTCCCCCGCGACGTCGCTTCCCGCAACGCCAAGCAGGTGTGCGACGACGGCCGTGGCGTCGGCCCGGGCGGCTTGGGCGTATACCTGGACTTTGCGGACGCCATCAAGCGCATCGGCGCGTCGGGCGTGGCCGAGCGTTACGGTAATCTTTTCCAGATGTACGAGCGCATCACCGGCGAGGATCCCTACAAGGTGCCGATGCGCATCTACCCCGCGGTCCACTATTCCATGGGCGGGCTGTGGGTCGACTACAACCTGATGTCCAACCTGCCGGGACTGCACGTGATCGGCGAGGCAAACTTCAGCGACCACGGCGCGAACCGCCTCGGTGCGTCGGCGCTCATGCAAGGCCTGGCGGACGGCTACTTCATCTTGCCGTACACGATCGGCAACTACCTGGCGACGGCCAAGCAGCCCAAGGTCACCGGGCGCGAGCCCGAGTTCTTGGCGGCAGCGGCCGAAGCACGGGCGCGCATGACCAAGCTCCTGTCCATCAACGGCAAACGCTCGCCGACGTCCTTCCACAAGGAACTGGGCAAGTTGCTGTGGGACGAGTGCGGCATGGCACGCAACCGCGCCGGCCTGGAACGGGCGTTGGCGCGCATCCCCGCCTTGCGCGAGGAGTTCTGGCAGAACGTGCGCGTGCTCGGCGAGAACGAGAGCTACAACGTCGCGCTAGAGAAAGCCGGTCGAGTCGCGGACTTCCTCGAGTTCGGCGAGTTGATGTGCCGGGACGCCCTGGACCGCGAAGAGAGCTGCGGCGGCCACTTCCGCGAGGAGTACCAGACCGACACCGGCGAGGCCCAGCGCAACGACGAGAAGTTCAGCTACGTGGCGGCGTGGCAGTACAGTGGCGACGTATCCAAGCCGACGTTGATCAAGGAACCCTTGGAGTTCCACGAGGTCCATCCTTCGCAACGGTCGTACACGTAGTTCGCGACCGGTCCGTTTCAGGGAGCTTTCCATGCACCTCAAGCTCAAGATCTGGCGCCAGAAGGATGCGAAATCCCCAGGCAAGATGGTCGATTATGACGCGCCCGAGGTCAGCCCGGACATGTCGTTCCTCGAAATGCTCGACGTCGTCAACGAAGGGTTGATCGGCGGCGGCGAGGAGCCGATTGCCTTCGATCACGACTGTCGCGAGGGCATCTGCGGCGCGTGCTCGCTGGTGATCGACGGCGTGCCGCATGGTCCGCAACGGGGCACCACGACTTGCCAATTGCACATGCGCCACTACAAGGATGGCCAGACGATCGTCATCGAGCCGTTCCGCGCCAAGGCTTTCCCGGTCATCCGCGACCTCGTGGTCGATCGCGGCTCGTTCGATCGGATCATCGCGGCGGGCGGCTTCGTCTCGGTCGCGACGGGCGGTGCCCAGGACGCCAACGCCTTGCCGATCGCCAAGACCCACGCGGAGTTGGCGATGGACGCGGCGGCCTGCATCGGTTGCGGCGCGTGCGTGGCAGCGTGCAAGAACGCGGCGGCGATGCTGTTCACCGCGGCGAAGATCAGCCACTTGCGCCACCTGCCCCAGGGCGAGCCGGAGCAGGATCGCCGGGTGCTGAACATGATCGAGCAGATGGACGCGGAAAGCTTCGGCTCGTGCACCAACTACTTCGAGTGCGAAGCGGTGTGCCCCAAGGAAATCGACGCGCGCACCATGGCCGAGATGTACCGGGACTACCTGTGCGCCACGGTCAAGGACGCTTAGGCTTCCCGACCCCGAACCCGAACCCGAACCCGGCCGTCGCCACCGGCGCCTGACTTGCGGTACACTGCCGCGCCCGCCGGCCCATCCGTGCGCGCGCGACGTTGCCACACCAGACGCGGGGAGGCTGCAAACCATGGGAAACAAGTCTTTCCGCTGCCAGATGCGCCTGACGCTGAGCGATCTCGATCGCAACGTCTACGGCCAGCGCACCGTCGTGGTCGCCCAGCAGCCGGACGAACCCGACGAGCATCTGCTGCTGCGCTTTCTCGCCCACGTCCTGTTCTTCGATGAGCGCCTCGTCGACGCGCAAGGCTGGGTCGACGCACACGATCCGGACCTGTTGGCCACCGACCTCACCGGTCAGACGACGATGTGGATCGAGTGCGGACCGCCGCCGATCAAGCGGATGATCAAGGCCTTGGGCCGCCACAAGGACGCCCGGTTGATCGCGCTGTTTGCCGATCCCGTCGAGGCCGAGCGGTTCCGCGCCGATGTCGTCGGTCAGCGGCCCCGCCACATCGATCGGCTCGAGATCCACCTGATTCCGCACGAATTCATGCAATGGCTCGAGAACGTCGCCGGTCGCAGCATGGCGTGGACCGCGACGATCACCGAAGGCACGCTGTACCTCGACAGCGACGGCCACGGCGGTGAATGCACGCCTACCCGTGTGCCTGTGCTGGTCCACGCTGGCGCCAGAGCGAACTGACCAAGGATAACGTAAATGAATCAGCACGCTTCTGGCCACGCCGAGCAACGCATCATCGCCTGGCTGGAACGGCGCGAAGCCACGTACCTCGAACGGTTGCGTCGCCTCGTCGATACCAACAGCGGCCTGGACAACCCTGCGGGGCGCCTCGATTGCCTGGCGCAGATCGAAAAGGTCTACCAGCGCCTCGGCTTCGCATGCGAGCGGGTGGTGCGGCCGACCGGGCTGCAACAGCAAGGCGACATGGTCCACTTGATCGCGCGCCGACCTTCCAAGCTGCCGACCGCGCCCAAGGTCTTGATCCTCGGTCATTTTGACACCGTTTATGACACCACCAGCGGCTTCGTCTCGTTCGAGCAGCAGGGCGAGTGGCTGGCTGGGCCGGGCGTGGGCGACATGAAGGGCGGCATCGTCGTGGCGCAGGCGGCCATCGAGGCGTTGAGCGATGCGGGTCAACTGGATGAATTCGATTGGCTTTGCCTGCACAATGCCGACGAGGAGATCCAGAGCCCGACGTCGCGCGACTTGATCGAGCACAACGCGGTGGGGCGCGATCTCTGCCTGGACTTCGAGATCGGCCGCAAGACCGGCGCGGTCGTGCGTTCGCGCGCAGGCGTGGGCCGGTTTTTCATCACGGTGCACGGCAAGTCTGCGCATGCAGGGATGGATCACGCAGCAGGGGTCAACGCGATCGTCGGCGCGGCGAAGATCGTCCTGGCCTTGGAGGAAATCGCCGTGCCGGCGCGCGGAACTACGCTCAACGTCGGGGTGATCCGCGGCGGGACCAAGCGCAACATCGTGCCGGACCTGTGCCGAATCGAGGTGGACGTGCGCGTGCTCGACGCCCAGGAAGGCCAGCGGGTCGAGGCGGCCGTGCGGGCCATCTGCGCGCAACCACCGGTGAAAGACGCCAAGGTCGAGTGCATCGGCGGCATCGGTCGGCCGCCGTGGCAGCGCTCGCCGGCATGCGACGAGCTGATCGCGCATTTCCAGAGGATAGCCAACGAGTTCGGTATCAAGCTGGGCGCGGAGGACACCGGCGGCGGCAGTGACGCGAACTTCACGGCGGCACTGGGCATTCCGACCATCGACGGCCTGGGCCCGGTCGGCGAGCACCCGCACACCGACCAGGAACGCATCCAGGCGCACACGGTGGTCGAGCGCGCCAAGCTGGTCGCCCTGGCCCTACTGCGCTGGGACAAGCCGGTTACCCTGCTGAACTGACGCGGGATTATCTGGTGGAGACCGCGGGGGCGCTCGCGAACAGGATCTTCAGGTCATTGTCCGTGAACGACAGCCCCAGGCCGAAGAACGCATCGGCGCGCGTGCTCGGAAACAGCAGTTCGTCGCCACCCGCCCACGCGTACATGTGCTGGATGAACTCCCAGGTCGCCGCCAGCCGCAACCGGGGCCGCGGTGACTCGGTGAAGCGGAACACGTCCGCCGAGAGGCCAATCCGCCCATTCCACAAGTGCAAATCGATGCCGCCGCCCGCCGTCGACTCGATCAGGCCGCCACGCAGCGTCAACGGCCCGAACTTGCGTGCGTATTGCAGGCCGAACTTCCACGTGTCCTCGGTTTCACGAAATTTTTCGGTGACTTGGCCAGACTGCCCACTCGCTGGCGTCGTCTGTGTCACGCGCGTCAGGTAGGTCACCTTGCCCAGGTTGTCGGTCGTCAACGTCGCGAGCACGAAGCGATCCTCGCGCGGCTGCAGACGCAGGCTCAGGTGCGATTGCCACGCCAGGTTGTCCGGCGTCCGCTTCACGTACGAGGACACGCGGTAGTCCAGGCCCGTCTCCAACTGCGTGTAGCGTTCCAGCAATTTCTTGGCGCCGTCGACCACCGCCTCGGTCGAGCGCACCAAGGTCTCGTCCTTCATGAGCCGCCCGACGTTGCCTTCGCCCCTTTCCATGCGCGAAACCACTTCCTCCAGTTTTTCCGCGACCCTGTCGATGCGCCCCAGTGTCTTCTGCACGCTCGCCATGGTGTCTTGCACCGACGTCAGCGCCGTGTCCGCCTGGCCGCTGTTGCGCCCGACCAGATCGCGCACGGCTTTGGTGATGCGCTCGATGTTCTGCAGGCTGCGTTGCGCGCTATCTCCGCCCTGGGTCAGCAGTTCGCTCGCATCGTCCATCATCCGATCGGCCTTGCCCGTCACACTGGCGAAATTCTTCAGCCCGCGATCCAGATCGCCGCCCGGACCCAGCACGCCCTGACCCAGCCGCTCGCGCAAGTCCTGCGTCGTCGACGACAGCTCCCGGCTGGCCTTGACCAGGTTGTCGGCAATCTCCTCGAAGCGTTGCTGGCCTTGCACACTGCCGAGCACCCGCGCCGCGTTGTCGGTGATCTTGCCGATGTCTTCGGCGATCTTGTTGATCTTGGGCACGACCTCGGACGCGGTTTCCAGCTTTTCCAGCGTCTGTTCCATGCCGGTCGCGGTGATGACGACCGGGATCTCGCCGCCCGGCTTCAAGATCGCCCCCGCGGCGCCCGGAGCCAATTCGAGATAGAAATCGCCGAGGAAGGACGCCTGCACGCGCTGCAATACCGCGGCGTTGGCGAGGCGAGCCGTCGTCGGATCGCGCTTGCCCGCATAAGCCACGACCGCGCGCAACAGGCGAATCTGCACGCGGACCTTGTTGCCCACGAGCTTGACGTCCTCGACCTGGCCGACCTTGTAGCCCGCGATGGTGATCTTGGTGCCCGAACTGACGCCCGTCACGTCGTCGAACCAGGCGTTCAAGGTATAGCTGTCCTCGCCCGTGACGCCCCGGTTGGAACGTGCCACGGCGATGACCACGATGACGAGCGTCGCGATCGTCAGCAGACCCACCAGCACCGTCGCGCGGACATGCTTCAAGCGACGCCCTCCGCGGTCTTGCCAAGCGGGCCGGTGCCGCTGACGAAGATGAACTGGCGCACGATCGGGTTGCTACTTGCCTTGAATTCCGCGGGCGTGCCGTACTCGACGATGCGACCTTCGGACAACATCGCGATGTGCTGGGCGATGCGAAAGGTGCTGGCCATGTCGTGCGAGATGACCACCGAGGTCACTTTGTGCCGCGCCTGCGTCTCGGCGATCATGTCGTCCACCTGCGAAATCATCATCGGATCCAAGCCTGTGGTCGGCTCGTCGTAGATCAGGATCTCGGGGTCCAGGATCGTCGCCCGCGCCAATGCCACGCGCTTGCGCATGCCACCCGAAAGCTCGGCGGGAAACTTGTGCTCGGCGTCGAACAGTTTCAACTCCTCCAGGCGGCCCATCACCAATTCGCGTTCTTCCTGGCGTTTCATGCGCCTGTGTTCGCGCAACGGGAACGCCACGTTTTCATAGACGTCCATCGAATCGAACAGCGCCGAGTTCTGGAACAGCATGCCAAAACTCTTGCGCGTCTTGATGAGTTCGTCCGGGCGCATGTCGAACAAGTTGCGGCCGTGGAACAGGACCTTGCCTTGGTCGGGCCGCAATAGCGCCACCAGGTGCTTGATCAGGACACTCTTACCGCTGCCAGAACCCCCAATGATGACAGTCACTTCACCCGTCGCGATGCGCAGGTCGACGCCGTTGAGGACCGTCTGGCCGCCAAACGCCTTGTATAGACCGACGACTTCCAGGATCGGCGGTTCGCTCTCCGGTGCAGCCACGCAGGCCCTCGCTCGAGCGCGTTGTTGTCATGACAGAATCGTCACGTCCAGGATTCGGTCCCAGACGCGATGATAGCGCTCCCCGTGGCGGCGTGAAGTAAATGCCAGGATTCATCGCGGCGTTCGACGCACGTCGGCGAGCGGCCCCGCTTTACAGGCTTCGGCGACCGACCTAGCATCGAGGTG
>CAYHHL010000238.1:0-8514 GCA_964356325.1 uncultured Enterobacteriaceae bacterium
GCCTGGCGCTGCATGTTCGAGCCCATCAGCGCGCGGTTGGCGTCGTCGTTCTCGAGGAACGGGATCAGCGAGGCCGCGACCGACACCAACTGGTTGGGCGACACGTCCATGAGCTCGACATCCTTGGGGGACACCTGCTTGAACTCGCCGGACACGCGGGCGTCGATGTAATCGCCGAGCAGCATGCCGTTGTCGCCGACCTTGGCATTGGCCTGGCAGATCACGTGCTCTTCTTCTTCGAGCGCCGAATAGTACTCGTAGTTCTCCTGCGGCTGGCCGTTGATGACCTCGCGGTACGGCGTCTCGATGAAGCCGTACTCGTTCACGCGGGCATAGGTCGCCAAGGACGCGATCAGACCGATGTTCGGACCTTCCGGCGTCTCGATGGGGCAGATGCGACCGTAGTGGGTCGGATGCACGTCGCGCACTTCGAAGCCCGCGCGATCACGCGTCAAACCGCCCGGCCCGAGCGCCGAGAGGCGGCGCTTGTGCGTCACTTCCGACAGCGGATTGGTCTGGTCCATGAACTGCGACAGCTGCGACGAACCGAAGTACTCGCGAACGACCGCGGACATCGGCTTGGCGTTGATCAGTTCGTGCGGCATCGACGTTTCGATGTCCTGCGCGATGCTCATCTTCTCCTTGATCGCCCGCTCCATGCGCACCAGGCCGACGCGGCACTGGTTCTCCATCAACTCGCCGACCGCGCGCACACGCCGGTTGCCCAGGTGGTCGATGTCGTCGATGTTGTAGCCCGGACGGCCGTTCTTGAGCGCAAGCAAGTACTGAATCGTGCGGAGGATGTCCGCACGCGTCAGGGTGTAGCACGGCGCCACCGGAGCCAGGCCCAGGCGATTGCGCAGTTCCTCGTTGCCATCGACGCGGATCTGGACCTGACGGTGACCGCGCACCGGCATGATCAACACCGTGCGCTGGTCCGAGACCGCCACGGTCAGCTGACCGGTCGAGAGGCGCATTTCCGGCATGAACACGCCGGCCTGCAGATCCAGGCGCTGGCGCAGCACGTCATGGGTCTCGACCGCGAGCTCGGCGTTCTTGCCGGTCGCCTTGACCGACACTTCGCCATTGCTGTCGAGCTCGACGGTCAGGAACTTCTCATGGCCCCAGGCCTCGAGCAGCGCCTTGGACAGTTCGGCCGGCAGGGCCTGCGCGGGGTTGGCAAACGCCTTCTGGTCGACCTTCCAACTGACGCGGTTCTCGGTGCCGTCGCGCTCGCGCACCACGAAGCCGATCGTCCAGTCCGCCTGCTTCACTTCGGCCGGGCGCTGCATGTCCGCCACGGAGAACACGCTGGCCAGGTGATTGACCAGGTCCTGCGGCGAGACCTTCTTCATGTCCGGGAACGTCTTGCCGTCCAGCTTGACCTGGAACGTCTTGATCTTGTTGCCCGTGTTGAACAGCGAGAACTCGAGCTTCCAGTTGCGGAAGTCCGTGCCCGGCGCCGACAAGTCAAAGCTGCGGTCGCGACGCATCGAGACGGTCTCGAGGCGGACGAGGCCCTGCTTCTTGAGCGCCATCAACGCCTTGCGACGCGCGAACTTGTACTCGACCTTCATGCGGCCGACATCGGACAAGTCGTAGCGCTGCTCGTTGAAGAACAGGTTGTTGAAGTAGTTGCGCGCCTGGTTGGCCGACGGTGGATCGCCCGGACGCAGGTGGTGATAGATGTCCTCGATGGCCTGCTCGGTGGTCGGCTGGCGCTTGCGCTTGAGCACGTCCTCGATGTCCTTGGCCAGCGTGTCGCGCAGGTACGGTCCCACGTTCAGACGGTCGACGTACAACACTTCGAACTTGCTGATGTTGTGCGCGAGCAGGGTCTTGACGTCGGCGGCGCCCAGCAACTGGTTGGCCTCGAACAGGACCTCGCCGGTCTCCTCGTCCACCACGTCGGTCGCCACGACCTTGCCGTCGATCTGATCCGCGGGCATCTCGAGCTCCATGAGCCCGGATTCACGCATGATCTTGATGACGCGGTGGGTGAACTTGCGGTTGCGGTGCAAGAGCAGCACGCCCGTTTGCGGGTGGATGATGTCGTCGGTCGTGCGCTGGCCCTCGAGCAGGTCGAAGTTCAGGGCGCGGAATGCACGCAACGAGCCATCTTCGCCCGGCTGCAGGCGAATCGTCTCGACGTCGTAGTAGTAGTTGAGCAGGTCTTCGGTCGTATAGCCGAGAGCGCGCAACAGCACGGTCGCATACAGCTTGCGCCGGCGATCGATGCGGACGTACAGCGCGTCCTTGTGGTCGAACTCGAAGTCCAGCCACGAGCCACGGTACGGGATGATGCGCGCCGAGTAGATGCGCTTGCCCGAAGCGTGGGTCTTGCCCTTGTCGTGCTCGAACAAGACGCCCGGCGAGCGGTGCAACTGGCTGACGATGACACGCTCGGAGCCGTTGATGATGAAGGTGCCGGCGTCGGTCATCAGCGGGATTTCGCCGAAGTAGACCTCCTGCTCCTTCACGTCGCGGATGGTCTGGATGCCGGTCTCGCTGACGTCGAACACGACCAGGCGGATGAGCACCTTGATCGGCGAGGCGAACGTCATGCCACGCGCGCGGCACTCGGCCACGTCGTACTTCGGCTCTTCGAGATGGTAGCTGACGAACTCGAGGGAGGCGGTCTTGTTGAAGTCCTGGATCGGGAAGACCGAGGAGAAGATCGCTTGCAGACCC
The DNA here is from genome assembly GCA_964356325.1 of uncultured Enterobacteriaceae bacterium. Lineage (GTDB taxonomy): Bacteria > Myxococcota_A > UBA9042 > UBA9042 > UBA9042 > CAYHHL01. The sequence goes on from CAYHHL010000238.1 coordinate 2,692, forward strand.
ACGTTCTCGCGCTGTGCGGGCGGAATGTTCCGCTGCAGGAACTTGTCATACGACTGGCGCTGCACGTGAATCAGGTCCGGGACCTTTACCACGCGGTTGATGCGGGAAAACGACTTGCGGACGCGCAGGTCCATTGCAGTGCGTGCCATGCGTACGTATCTCCTTGCAGCTGTCGATCTTCATGGGCGAAAGCCTCCGGACAGCAGGCGTTCTCCACCTGCCGCCCGGAGGCGCATGCCTGTGCCCTGGTGCCGCTTCAGTCCGGCGAACCGGAAGCTGGCGCGGTTCAGAGCCGCCGAACTACTTGACCTCGATCTTCGCGCCGGCGTCTTCCAGCTTCTTCTTGAAGCCTTCCGCGTCAGCCTTCGAAACGGCTTCCTTGATCACGCCGCCGGCCTTCTCGACCAATTCCTTGGCCTCGCGCAGGCCGAGGTTGGTCAGCTCGCGCACGACCTTGATGACGTTGATCTTGTTGGCACCCGGATCGAGGATGATGACGTCGAATTCCGTCTTCTCTTCGACCACGGGGGCAGCGGCGGCAGGGGCAGCGGCGCCGGCAGCAGCGACCGGAGCGGCGGCGCTGACGCCCCACTTCTCCTCGAGGTTCTTGATGATTTCGGAAAGCTCGAGGACCGTGAGGCCGGAGAGGTGAGAGATGAGGTCGTCGCGAGAAATAGCCATGTGATTCTCCTGGGAACTTGCGCGCGGTCAGCGATCAGGCTGGGGTGCGTGCGCGTCGGGTGTTGGACGGGAAGGACGATGCACGCCGGCTGTTCAGGCGGCGGTCTCCACTTGCTCGGGGGTCTCCAGTTGCTCTTTGCGCGCGTTGAGAACCGTGAGGAACCCACGCGGGGCGGCCGCCAGGGTGCCGACGAACTTGCCGGGCACCGCATTGAACGCACCGAGGAGCATGGCCCGCATCTGGTCACGATTCGGAAGCTTCGACAGCGAGACGATATCCTCGGGAGTGAGGACGCGACCGCTGAGGACGCCGCCGGTGATGACCAGCTTGGGCAGATCCTTGGCGAGAGTGACGAACGCCTTGGCGGGACCCGCGAGGTCTGCGCCGTACGAGATGAGCACTGGCCCTACCAGCTTGTCGCTCACCACCTCCAGAGAGGTGCCTTGGATCGACAAGCGAGCAAGGGTGTTCTTGACCACGCGGACCTTGCCCTGAACCTTGTTCAGCTCGGTGCGGAGCCGTTGAACTTCACTCATGGTGAGGCCACGGTATTCCGCCACGATCATCCCGTCGATTCCGGAAAGCTCCTGACGCAGCGCATCGACCCGATCTTGCTTCTCTTGCTTGTTCACGGGTCTGACTCCTTGCTACGCCTGAGAGGAGAACCGGTCCGCGGTGAAGCCCCGTCCCGTTCGCTGTGACACCAGACACACGCTGACAGCTATCCGGACCGAGGTCCCTCCAACTGCCTGACGGATGCGCCGGTTGGCTTTTGCCTTCCGACTGTCGGGCCCTTGGGCGACCCGACGCTTCTGCTGCACTGCACGCCTCCGCTGGACTTATCCCCTGCCTGTATTCGGACCTTTCGGTTCGCCTTTCAGCAAGTTGGCCGGCTTCTCAGACGCTGCCCCACCGTGTCTTGCGACGCTGGGGGGCATGGTTGACCGCGAACGGACCGCTTCCGGCCTGATTCGCGGGGTGGAAGGAACACCGCACGCGCGGGAGTATTCCCGTTCGCCGTGTTCCCGCCTTCTCGAGCCGCCGAAGCGACCCTCGAATGCGAATGCGTTACGCCAGCTTCTGTGCTAGCAACGCAGGCGATTTACGCCAGCTTGAACTCTGCCGCGACCGCGAGCGTATCGACGCGCACACCCGGGGAGTGCGTGCCGCTGACCGTGATGTTGCGCAGGTAGGTGCCCTTGGCCGTCGCCGGCTTGAGCTTGACCAGCGCTTCGATGAGGGCGGCCGCGTTCTCACGCAGCTTGCCCAACTCGAAGGAACGCTTGCCGATACCGGCGTGGACGATGCCCGACTTCTCGGCGCGGAACTCGATCTTGCCGGCCTTGGCCTGCTTGACCGCAGTGCCGACGTCGAACGTGACCGTACCGACCTTGGGGTTCGGCATCAGGCCGCGGGGGCCGAGCAGCTTGCCGATCTTGCCGACCGCTACCATCATGTTCGGCGTCGCGATCGCGGTATCGAAATCGAACCAGCCTTCCTTGATCTTCTCGATCAATTCGTCGCCGCCCACGAAATCCGCGCCCGCCTCGGTGGCCTCGCGCTCCTTGTCCCCCTTGGCGAACACGAGCACGCGATTGACCTTGCCGGTACCGTTGGGCAACACCACCGCGCCGCGCACCATCTGGTCCGCGTGCTTGGGGTTGATGCCCAGGTTGACCGCGATCTCCACGGTTTCATCGTACTTGGCGGACGCGATCGTCTGGACGACCCCGATGGCTTCTTCCAGACCGTAGCGCTTCTGGCGATCGAACTTCGCGAGCGCCGCGTCAAACTTCTTCGAATGCTTGGCCATGACGTTCCTCCTCAACCGACAATGTCGATTCCCATCGAGCGAGCGGTGCCGGCGATCGTGCGGACCGCCGTCTCCATATTGGTCGCGTAAAGATCCGGCATCTTCGTCTTGGCAATCTCTTCGAGTTGCGCGACGGTGAGCTTGGCGACCTTGTCACGGTTGGGAACCGAAGACCCCTTCTCCAGCTTGGCGTACTTGAGCAGCAAGCGGCTGGCGGGCGGCGTCTTGGTGATGAAGGTGAACGAACGGTCCGAATAGACCGTGATCACCACGGGGATGATCATGCCGACCTGCGGCGCGGTCTCGGCGTTGTACGCCTTGCAGAACTCCATGATGTTCACGCCGTGCTGACCGAGCGCAGGACCGACCGGCGGCGAAGGCGTAGCCTTGCCAGCGGGAAGCTGCAGCTTGATGTAGCCGGTAATCTTCTTGGCCATCTCTCTCTCCTCTGCCCGTCAGTGCGGCGCAACCCTGGTTCGGTGCTTGCGACGTCGTGCTTTGATCGGCCGGCAGAACCGCCTCGCACTCAACCACTCCCCGCGGCGAGGAGCATCCTTGTTCGCCTTGGTAGGCTAGCCCTTGCTATCCCGCGATCTTCTCGACCTGCATGAAGCCGAGCTCGACCGGCGTGGCGCGACCGAAGATCGACACCAGCACCTTGAGCTTCTGCTTGTCCGCGCTGACCTCGGCGACCGTGCCCGAGAAGTTGGCGAACGGCCCGTCGATGACGCGGACCTCGCTGCCTTCGTCGAACGTCATCACCGGCTTGGCTTGCACCTCGCTCTGCTCGAGCTGCTTGGTGATCGACGCGACTTCGTGATCCGGCACCGCGGGCGGGTTCAAACCTCCACCGACGAAACCGATGATCTTCTGCGTGCCTTTGACCAGGTGCCAGGTCTCCTGATTCAGGATCATCTGCACCAGGATGTAGCCCGGGAAGAACTTGCGCTTGGTCTCACGGCGCACACCCGCGCGCACTTCGGCGACCTTCTCGGTCGGCACCAGCACGTCGCCGAAGAACTCGTCCAGGGCGTTGGCCTTGACCCGCTCGAGCAGGCTGGCGCGCGCCACGTTTTCCGAGCCGGTGTAGGTGTTGACGATGTACCAACGCTTGCGCTGTGCCCGCGCGGCCTTGGGCTGCGCTTCAGGCTGCGGCTGAGCCACGTTGCCCTCGAGGCTGTTTTCGACGCTGTTCTGGTCAACCATCGCGCACACTCCTGCCAGACCGTGTCCCCGACTGCTGCCGTTCGGGGTGCTGCCCACCTGAAACGGTCCGGTCGGAACCGGGGCCGTCCGGTCTGACCTAGATTCCGTAGACGAACTTGATCAGCCAGCCGAACACGAAGTCGTACAGGGCCAGGCAAACGGAGACCAGGATCGTGGTCACGACCACGACGATGGTCGAGAGCCGCGTCTCGGCCATCGAAGGCCACGTGACCTTGCGCAACTCACCCGCGACTTCGTGAGCCAGGGTCAGGATCCTCGCGTTGCGCCAAAGGTACAGACCGCCCAGCACGCCCACCGAGATGCCCAACAGATTGCTGAGGCGAAATTCGCGGCCGATGATGCCCGCGTCCCACTCGGGGCGAAACACATCGAACAGCCCTGCGAACAGGTGCGCGCTCAAGAACCACAGCATCAGTGCCGCCGCGACGAACGCGAGGTTGACCATTCGTTCCTGGCTCATGCTTGCCTTCTCCGTCACTCGACACGATGGGCGGACCAGTGGTCGCCGCTGCGATGTCCCGAAACCTGCGGCCGGCAGGCGGGGATCCTGGCGACCATCGCGAAAAGACTACGTGCTCGATGTCAGTCGGCAGGCCAGGGGGGATTCGAACCCACAACACGCGGATTTGGAGTCCGCTGCTCTACCGTTGGAGCTACTGGCCTGTCGGTTTCGCCCGCCGAAGCCGACGATTCCTATCCAGCGGCGGAGGAGACCCTTCGTCGCATGGCTTCTCAGGGTGATCGACGGGTCCCGGCATTCCGCTGCGCGGAATGCCACCCGTCGTCACTTGGTCTCTTTGTGCTCGGTGTGCTTCCGCTCGTAACGGCAGTACTTCTTGAAGAGAAGGCGGCCGGGAGTGGTCTTCTTGTTCTTCGTGGTGGTGTAGCGCGACACGCCGGGGATTCCGCTCGTGCGGCAGGTCTGGCACTCGAGGTGCACGATACTGCGATTGGTCGCGGCCATGAGGCCCTCCATTCTGCGCCGGCGGGTCCTCCCCTACCGACTTGCGGGCGCCTTCCGACGGCCGCGCTACACACCCACTGAATTGACCTGACTACGCTACGATTTCAGCGACGAGGCCCGCGCCGACGGTCTTGCCGCCCTCGCGGATGGCGAAGCGCATGCCCTTTTCCATCGCGATCGGAACGATGAGCTTGATGATGAGCTCGACGTTGTCGCCGGGCTTGACCATTTCGACGCCCGGCGCCAGATCGATGTCGCCGGTGATGTCGGCCGTACCGAAGTAGAACTGCGGACGATAGCCCTTGAAGAACGGCTTGCTGCGGCCGCCCTCGTCCTTGGAGAGGACATACACGGCGGCCTTGAACGAGGCGTGCGGGGTGACGGTGCCGGGCTTGACCAGCGACTGGCCGCGCTCGACGTCATCGCGCTTCAGACCACGGAGCAGCGCGCCGAGGTTGTCGCCAGCCTGACCCTGATCCACGATCTTGTGGAACATCTCGATGCCGGTGATGGTCGTCTTGACCGTCGGGCGGATGCCCACGACCTCGACTTCGTCGCCGACCTTGATCATGCCGCGCTCGACACGACCGGTGACCACGGTGCCACGGCCCGAGATCGTCATGACGTCCTCGACGGGCATCAGGAACGGCTTGTCGAAGTCGCGAATCGGGTCGGGGATGAAGTTGTCCAACGCTTCCATGAGCAAGTCGATCGACGGCGTACCGAACTTCGACGTGTCACCCTGGAGCGAAAGCAGCGCCGAACCACGGATGATCGGTGCGTCGTCGCCCTTGAAGTCGTACTTGGTGAGCAGCTCGCGGAGCTCCATGTCCACCAGGTCGACCAGTTCGCCGTCCGGATCGTCCGAATAGGCGATGTCGCACTTGTTCAGGTACACGACGATCGACGGAACGCCGACCTGACGAGCGAGCAGCACGTGCTCCTTGGTCTGGGGCATCGGGCCGTCCGTCGCCGCGCACACGACGATCGCGCCGTCCATCTGCGCCGCGCCGGTGATCATGTTCTTGATGTAGTCCGCGTGACCCGGGCAGTCGACGTGCGCGTAGTGGCGCTTGGCCGTCTCGTACTCCACGTGGGCCGTCGAGATCGTGATGCCGCGCGCCTTCTCTTCGGGCG
>CAYHHL010000239.1:0-8434 GCA_964356325.1 uncultured Enterobacteriaceae bacterium
GGTTCGGGTTCGGCTCCGGTTCCGGCTCCGGCTCCGGCTCCGGCTCCGGCTCCGGCTCCGGCTCCGGCTCCGGCTCCTGGTCCGGGTCACTGACCGGCAGCCGCGCCAGAACCGCCAAGCTGAGCGCTCCCGCCAGCACGCCGAACCACAGCGTGCAGAAGCGAATCAACAGCGTCACCAACGTCGCGGATTCCTTCGGTAGATTCAGACCGACTGCGGCCTGCATGCACAGCGCGATCATCACCGCTTCGGTCGAGCCGACGCCGCCCGGCAGCATCGACGCCGCGCCGACCAGCGTCGCGATCGCGTACACCACCACGGCCGCCGCCAGCCCTGCGCCCGCGTCGGTGCCATCCAGCAGCACGCGAAACGCGATGCCTTCGAGCAGCCAAGCGCACGCGGCGAGGCCGACGCCCAGCGCCAACTGCTTGGGTGTACACAGGATGCGCAGGACCGTGTGAATGCGGGCGATGCCGGCCAGCACTTTCAGCCACGCCGGACGGTGCACGCGCCGCTGCGCCAGGCCCACCAGTTGCGGAATCAGGCGCGGATGCGACACCGCGAGCAAGAACCCGGCGGACAGCGCGACGACCGTGCCCAGCAGCGGGCCGAAGTGCTCGCTTCCCAATGAGATACCGCCGAACCAGAGCGCGCCGGCGCCGACCGCGAGCAGGCCGATGACGTCGGTGTAGCGCTCGGCGACCACGACGGTGGCGACGTCGGCGATCGGCACGCCACGGCGCTGGTGCAGCACGTAGCCCTTGAAGATCTCACCCATCTTGCCGGGCGATACCGTGGCGATGAAGCCGCCGACGAACACCAGTGACGCTTCCCGCCAGCCCACGCGAATGCCGACCGCGGCCAGATAGCTGCGGAACCGTATGGTACGCAACGCGTAATTGCCCAGGACCAGCGCGCAGGCGGGCGCGATGCGGGCGATCGGGTAGCGGGTGAAGGCGACCTGGAGTTGGCGGACGTCGGCGACCAGCGCGGCGATCAGCAACACGGCCAGGAACAAGCCCAAGGCGACCCAAAGCGCGCGGCGTGGCGTCATGGTGCGACCGGCGTGACTGCGCTCGGTGCGACGGTCGGCGTGGCGGAACCAGGCTCGGCGGCGGGTGTTTCCGGTGTGGCGAGCAGCCGGGTGGCCGCCGCGAGTTCACGCTCCAACCGGGCGTGGCTGAAGTCGCCCGGGCCGTCGAACTGCGGATGCTTGCGCACCAGCGTCTCGAGATCCCGGTGTAGATCCAAGGCGATGCTGCGTTCCAGGCCGCGCAGGTCCAGGTGGCCGCGACCGTCCGTCAGCAGGACCCAGCGCAGGTAAGCTCGGGCGAAGATCGTCTCCGGAGCTTGGGGCGCCGCCGCCTGCAAGCCGTCCACCAGCGCGCGGATCGTAGCGAAACGCTTTGCAAAGTTGGGAACTTGGACCATGCGGTACACGGCCTGCACGGTCAACTGGCGCGCGCTCGCATCCTTGGCCAGGATCTGGGCATCCAGGTGCACCGCGGCTTCGGGCAGCCACTGCAGCAGTTCGTCCTCGCCGCCCAACAGCACGAATGCATCGAGCAAATGCTCCCAGTTTTTCGGATCTTGCATCTGAGTCTCAGCCAACACCACCGCCGCGGCAGGCTGCAGGCGCGCGACCGGCGTGTACGGTGACGGCGCCCGACCTTCGTGGCTGCACGCGTTCGCCAGGGAGGCAAACAGGAGCCACATCAGAGGCTTGAAGGCACGGGACATGGCGAGGTTCCTCGGGCGCGTCAGGTCGGGTCGGTCACGGCAGGCAGGCCCAGTTCGTCCAGAAGAGCGGCGATCGATTTGCCGGTGCGCGCATCTACGAAATCGGGGGCAATTTGCGCAAGGGGCTGCAGCACGAAAGCGCGATCGGCCAGACGGGGGTGCGGCAGTTGCAGGGTAAGCGTGTCCACGACGAGGCCGCCCCAGTCGAGGAGGTCGAGGTCGAGCGGGCGCGCGCCGTGATGCCCCTCCGCGTGCCGATCGCGACCGAAAGCCGCTTCGATACGTTGCAGGATTTCGAGCACTTGCTGGGGCGACAGGGCACAGTTGCCCGAGCCCACCGCGTTGACGAATGGGCCTCCCGTCGCGAGCTCCGCAGGCAGGCTGACCACGGCGTCGCTGCAGCGCGCGTCCGCCAACCCGAGTTGCGTGCAAACGACCCGCCATCCCAGGCGGATCGCGCCAGCCGGATCGGCGAGGTTGCTGCCCAGAGCGACGAGGACGCGAGGCATGGCGGACCGACCCGCCGGAACAGCCACCGGCGCGCGCGGTTGTAGAGACAGGACGCCGCGGATGCAACTCGCCCAAGCGCCACCGTGGCGAGCCTCGGATGGGCGCAGACCTTGATCGTGAAGCGCCGCGACCGCATCATACGCGCGCCGAGATCCGGACCAGGGCGCGCTCGGACCGCTCACCGGTGCTCGACCTTGCCCGTCCATCTGGAGTCGCCATGTTTGCGCGTAGTCTGAATTCGCTGGCTATCCTGGTAGTTGTGCTTCCATGCGCTGTCGGGTGCAAGCACGCTCAGTCGTCGAGTCAGGCTGCGGTGGAGACTTCGCAAGGCGCCGGACAGGAGATCATCGCCAAGGATGAACCCCAGGTGGATGTAGCGGTGCCGGCCGCCGCGCCTGCACTGCCCAAGCATGTAGACGCCAAGGATCTCGACGTGGCCGAGAAGAAGGTGCTGGCGGAAATCCTGACCGAACAATTCGATCCGTGCGGAAAGTCCAGGTCTTTCGCGCAAGCACTGGATGCGGGCGATTGTCCGTTGGCGGTGAAACTGGCGGCGTCTCTGGTAGAGCACCTGCAGCAGGGTCAGGGCAAGAAGCAGGCCGTGACGCTGTTGCTCAAGGACATCGAGCGGTTGAACACCGTGGTCGAAGTGCCGACCGCCGGAGCGCCACGCATGGGCCCCGCGGATGCCAAGGCGACCGTGGTCGAGTTCTCGGACTTCGAGTGTCCGTTCTGCCGCCGTGCCGACGCGCCGCTGATGAGGCTGCAGAAGCACTACAACTTCGCGCTGTACTACAAGTTCTTTCCGCTCAAGATCGCCCACCCGAACGCCGAGGGCGCGGCGCGGGCGGGTTGGGCGGCGCACCAGCAGGGCAAGTTCTGGGAACTGGCGGCGGCGATGTACGATGCCGAGGCGCTGGACTGGCCGGCGGTGCAAAAGCTTGCGCAGGGCAAGGGCTTGGACATGAAGAAGTTCCTGGAGGATTTCAACAGCGCCAAGTCCAAGGAATTCGTCGAGGCCGACGTCAAGGCGGGCGATACCGCGGGCGTGGACGGCACCCCGACGTTTTTCGTCAATGGGCGCAAGGCCGAGAGCCTGACGCAGGTGCAGGATCTGGTGCGCGATCAACTGCAGGCCGCGGGTGTCGCCTTGCCGGCGCCGCTGAATGCCGACGATCTGGGCGAAGGTCTGCCAGCCGCTGGTCACCAAGCCGCTGGAACGCCCGGTGCCGCGACTCCGGAAGCCGCGCCTGCGGTGGTTCCGGAGCCCAGCGCTGCTCCCCACGCGGTACCGGCACGATGACCGACGGGGGCTCCCGCCTCGTCGTTCTCGTCGGTCCGGCCGGCGCGGGCAAGACTACGCTCGCGCACCGTTTGCAGACCCACGTCGGGGTGAGCCGGGCGTTCTCCGTCAGCCACACGACCCGGATGCAGCGGCCGCGCGAAGAACACGGCGTGGACTACTACTTCGTGCCGCGAGCCGATTTCGAGGCCCTGCGCACGGCCGGCGGCTTCGTCGAATCGGCGGAGGTGCACGGCAACCTGTACGGCACGTCCCTGCATGAGATCCAGCGGCTGCGCGATCTGGGGCAGGACGTGCTGTTCGACATCGACATCCAAGGCGCGCACAACATCTGGCGGCAGTTTCCCGATGTGACGCGACTCGTGTTCGTGCTGCCGCCGAGCTGGGCAGTGCTGGTCGAGCGGCTGACGGGCCGCGGCACCGAGACCGAGGAGACGGCGCGGCGTCGGCTGAAGACCGCGCGCACGGAACTGCAGGCGCTGATCGAATCGCCGGCGCCCTGGCATGTCGTGATCAACGACTCCCTGGACCACGCGGCGGTGGCGCTGGAACGAATCCTGATGCCCGAGCCGCCGCCGCCGGTCTTGCCAGGCGAGCACCCGGCGGTGCGGTCGTTCCTGCGCGACGCGGTGGCGGATCCCCGGACGGTGTAGCGAATGCCCCTGCGCAGCGCCACGGGACCCTTGACCCTGGCCTCGCGTCCGGCGACCCTGTTCCGCCCTGGGATCGGCCTTCTCCGACTCCCGACGCCGCATGAGGCCACCCGCGATGTCCATCCCGATCCCACGCACTCCGGTGCGCGTGCGCATCGCCCCGAGCCCGACCGGCGATCCGCACGTCGGCACCGCCTACATCGGCTTGTTCAACGCCGCGTTTGCACACCACAACGGCGGCAAGTTCATCCTGCGCATCGAGGACACGGACCAGAAGCGCTCATCCCGGGCCAGCGAAGACGCGATCTACCGCTCCCTGCGCTGGGTCGGCCTGCAGTGGGACGAAGGCCCCGACGTCGGCGGTCCGTGCGGCCCCTACCGGCAGAGCGAGCGCAGCGCCATCTACGAGGCACACACCCGGCAATTGCTCGACAACCGCATGGCCTACCGCTGCTTCTGCACGGCTGAACGCCTGGATCGAGTCCGCGCCGAGCAGCGCGCCGCCAAGCAGAACCCGCGCTACGACGGTCATTGTCGCGACGTGGATCCCCAGCAAAGTCAGGTGCGTGCCGACACCGGCGAGGAGCACGTCGTGCGCCTGCGCATGACCACCGAAGGCGAAAGCGTGGTGCCCGACGCGTTGCGCGGCGCCGTGGTGTACGACAACAGCCAGATCGACGATCAGATCCTGCTGAAGTCCGACGGCCTGCCGACCTACCACCTGGCCAACGTGGTGGACGATCACCTGATGGCGATCACGCACGTCATCCGCGCCGAGGAATGGCTGAACTCGACGCCCAAGCACCTCGCGCTGTACCAGGCGTTCGGCTGGGAACCTCCAGTTTTCGTGCACATGCCGCTGTTGCGCAACGCCGACAAGTCCAAGATCAGCAAGCGCAAGAATCCAACCAGCCTGCAGTACTACCAGCGCGCCGGCATCTTGCCCGAGGCGATGCTCAACTTCTTGATGCTGATGGGTTACTCGCGCAAGGACGCCGAGGGCGCCGATCTCGAGAAGTTCACCTTCGAGCAGTTCGCGGGCGATCTCGACCTGAGCCGAATCTCGTTGGGCGGCCCGGTGTTCGACCTGAAGAAACTCGACTGGCTCAACGGCTTGTACCTGCGCGCGATGACGCCTGGGCAGTTGGCTGAGCGGGCGATTGCCTTCTTGCGCGAGGACGATCGACATGGGCCCATCGCCCAGCTCGTACAAGAACGCGTGACTTCCCTGGGCGATTTCCTGCCCCACGTCGAAAGTTTCTATGCCGGCCAGCGCGAGTACGGGCTGAACGCGCGCTATCTGCTGGTCGGCAGTGCCAGTCGCAAGAAGACGGCGCTGCGCCTGGATCGTAAGGCTTCGCAACGGTTTCTAGAGGACTGCGTGGCCCGCCTGGAGACCGTGCTGGACTGGAATCACGCCAACATCGAGACGGCCTTGCGCGCGGCGGTGGAAGTGGCCGGCGTCGCGGTGGGCGATGGCCTGATGACGGTGCGCGTGGCCATCACGGGCAAACCTGCGGCGCCGCCGTTGTTCGAATCCTTGCAAGTCCTTGGACGTTCAGTGAGTTTGGTGCGCCTGCGCCACGCCGCCGCGGTCCTCGCTGACGAACGCTTCCTGCAGGACGCCCTGGCGGCGGCCCAAGCTGAGATCGATGCGGCGAGAGCGGCCCTGGCGGCCGTCGACGCTCCCCCAACCGCAACGCCGACGCCGACTTCGGGCGCACGCGCCGAGGCCTGACATGCCCACGACCCAACCGACCCAACTCGCTCTGCAGTGGCTCAAGACCGGCCAGGCGCCCGCTCAACGCGTCGGTGAGGTGGCGCGCGCGCTGGCCCTGCTTTCGGGCGAGGTCGCGATCACGCCTTCGGCGTTCAAGACTCCGCTCGGCCCTGACGTCGAAATGGCGCTGCTGATCGAAGCGGACGAGCGCGGTCGCTTCGATATCGTCCAGTTGCTTTCCAGCCACGCGACGTCCAAGGCTTGTGCCAAGCACGCGAAAAAGCTGCTGTTTCGCGCCAAGCAACGCGGCGTTTCAGTGCCGGAGCCAAAGCTCGCGACGCGCGCCCCGGTCAATCTCGCGACGGTGCCCGAACCGCTGCCGAGCTACGCGTCCTCGTTCGATGGCACGGGCGGGCAACTGCTGCTGCTCGGCGGCTGGGCCCAGACCGAAGGCCCGTTCTGCCTGATGGCGATGGTCTCGGATACCGAAGGCCTTGTTTCTGCATGGTATCTGTCGGACACCTCGCGCACCCAGCAGCGCGAGATGCTCGATCGCCTGAAGCACCAGTTTCCCGGCTTCACGGTGCAGGTGCCGGAAGGTTTCGCGGCCGGGCGCATCCGTTGGGGCCTGGAGAAGCGTGACGCGACGGGGCAAGGTTTCGAGGGCGACCAGGCCGAAGTGCGCCGGGTGCTTGCCGAAGTCGAGCCGGTGCCTGCAGTGGACGTCGAATTGGACCCCGAGGACGAAGCGCGCATCGAAGAGCGCATCGCGGCGGCGGGTAGCCTGCTGTCGGACCAGAGCTTTTCTACCTGGCTGCCGGCCACCTCGCAGCTCTACGCCACGCTGGAAGCGAAGCTCACGCCGTTGCGCGCTCTCGGCCACGACGAGGCGGCCCTGCGCGACGAGGTCGAACTGGTGCTGCATGCGGCGGTGGAGACCTGGCTCGATCAGCCGGCGCGCGAGAGGTTGGCGGATCGACTGGAGATGACCTCCTGGCTGCTGGTCATCGACGGTCGGCGTGAACCGGCGCTGCTGGCGGTTTCGACGGCGCGGGGTCTGCGCGATCCGACCCGGGCGGCGCACACGCTGGGCTTCGTGCAGGCGGCGCTGAACCGCACGCTGGCGTTGCCCAAGCTGGTGTCGTTCGCCACGCCGGGCGGCCTGATGAATCTCCAGCCCATGCGTGTGCCGCGCTGACACATTGAGGTCAAGATGAACCTGCCGCGTCCCGTGTTCGTCGTCGATGCCGTGCGTACACCAATAGGTCGTTACGGCGGGCGGCTGGCGACGGTGCGGCCGGACGATCTGGCCGCCGAGGTGTTGAAAGCGATCGTGCAGCGCACCGGGCTGGATCCCGCCGAAGTAGGCGAAGTCATCCTGGGCTGTGCCAACCAGGCCGGCGAGGACAATCGCAACGTCGCGCGCATGGCCACGCTATTGGCGGGCTTTCCCTACGAGATCCCTGCGCATACGGTCAATCGCCTGTGCGCGTCGGGTCTGGATGCGCTCAACGCCGGCAGAAGAATCGTGGCATTGGGTGAAGCCGACGTCGTGCTGGTGGGCGGGGTCGAGAGCATGTCGCGCGCGCCGTGGTCGGTGGCCAAGCCGTTCACCGAGCCGCCGCGTGGCAACAACACGATGTACGACACGGCGTTGGGCTGGCGTTTCCCGAATGCCAAGCTGGAGGCGCGCTTCCCGCTCGAGGCGATGGGCGAAACGGCGGAGAACGTCGTCGATCGCTTCAAGATTTCGCGCGAGGACCAGGACGCGTTCGCCGTGGCCAGTCACCACAAGGCTACGGCGGCTGCGCGCGAGGGTCGTTTCGCAAACGAAATGGTGACGATCCAGGCTCCGGCGGGCAAAGGCACGATCGCGGTGGAGGCCGACGAAGGGCCGCGACCGGACTCGACCGTGGAGGCGCTGGGCAAGCTACGACCGGCATTCAGGAAAGACGGGACAGTGACCGCGGGCAACAGTTCGACCCTGAACGACGGCGCGTCCTGCTTGCTGTTGGCGAGCGAGGCGGCGGTGCTGCGGCATGGCTGGCAACCCCTCGGACGCGTGGTGGGATCGACGCAGGCGGGCGTGGACCCGAGGACGATGGGCTTGGGGCCGGTGCCGGCGGTGGCCGCGCTGCTGGCGCGCTTGGGCTGGACCTGGAACGACGTCGGCCTGGTGGAGCTGAACGAGGCCTTCGCGGCACAAGCCCTGGCCGTGTTGCAGCATTGGCAGATCGACCCCGCGCTGGTCAACGTCAACGGCGGCGCCATCGCGCTGGGGCATCCGCTCGGCTGCAGCGGGGCGAGGATCGCCACCACGCTGCTGCACGAAATGAAGCGCCGCGGCGTGCAGCGTGGGCTGGTATCGCTGTGCGTGGGCGTGGGCCAGGGCGTGGCGACGGGCTTCGAGCGGGTGTAGCGGTTCCGGTTCCGGTTCCGGTTCCGGTTCCGGCTCCGGCTCCGGCTCCGGCTCCGGCTCCGGTTCCGGCTCCGGTTCCGGCTCCGGCT
>CAYHHL010000240.1:0-8110 GCA_964356325.1 uncultured Enterobacteriaceae bacterium
CCGCACGCGACGACCACGGCTCGGGCGCGCACGGTCACCAGCAGTTCTGCTTTGCGCGTGCGCGGGTCAATCGCCCGGCCGCGCACGCCGACGCAGCGGCCGTCTTCGAGGATCAACTCCTCGATGCGCACTTCGGTCAGGCAACGGGCGCCGGCCTTCATGGCCCGGGGCATGTAGGTGACCAGCGTCGACTGTTTGGCGCCGGTCGGGCAGCCCATCACGCAATTGTTGGTGCCGACGCAGGTTTCCTGGTTGCGGCGGTTGACCTCGACGCGCCAGCCCATCTTGCGCGCGCCTTGGACCATGATGCGGGCGTCGCCGCCGATCGCGAGGTCGAGGTGGTGCTTGGCGGAGATCTGCGCCTCGATCTGCTCGAAATACGGGGCCATCGCCTCCGGGCCGAGCTCGGGCGCGCCGGTGCTTGCCTGCCAGCCCGCCAGCACGTCGTCCGGCGTGCGCCAGGTCATGCCGCCGTTGATGACCGTGCTGCCACCGACGCAACGCCCCTCGGCGAAAGGGATGTTCGGCGTGCCCAGGATCGCCGAGACGCCGGCGTCGCGGTACAGGCGCGGCAGCGATTCCGAGAGGTACGGGTTGAAGCTCGCGGTGTCGTGCCAGCCGCCCTCTTCGACGAACACCACGTCCAGCCCCGCCTCCGCCAACTGCGCGCCGACCACGGCCCCTCCGGCGCCCGTTCCGACCACCACCACGTCGCAATCGAAACTGGCTTCGCGGCGGTAATCGGCAAAGCGCCGGATCATGGGCGCACTATCGGTAATCATGGCAAGCCTCCGGGCCCCGGGCCGATCAGATCGGCCTCGGTCGGCTTGCCCCCTGACACCAGGCGCTGGCGAAGCGCGATGCGCCCGAGCATGAACGGTCGCGGGTCGTAGTGGAGGCGCGCATGGACTTCGGGCAAGTCGAAATACGTCGAAAGAATCGCGCCTTTAGCGCCCACCAACAGCGTGCGGATGAGCGAGAAGCGGCTTTCGGCCAGTTCGCCCAGGACGGCCGAGCCGCGTTCAGGACTGAGACCGCGCAGGCGCCGCCAGGACCGCAAGCGCCACAGCGGCGACCAGTCGAGCACGTGCACCATCACGCAGAACAAGAAGGCCATGACCGGGTGCATGTAGCGCATCAGGCGGCGCGCGCCGTCATCGACCTGTTCGACGATGCCCGGCAGCACGGGCTCGGGCGGTATCAACGCCTTGATGATGGACAGGAATGCGCGGTGGGTCGACCGTCGCATCGGATACGGCTCGGCCAGGATCCAGCCGTCCCGGGGATGGCGGGCAAGGGGCTCGGGCGTCGGCATGGTCTCGTCGGACTGGCGCATGCCGGGAACTCCAGCGCGGGCCCGCGCCAACGGACTACGGCCCCCAGGAGTTGGCCGCCGACAGGCTGGATCAGGTCGGCGCGGAAATCAAGGTGCTGCAGTGTCCCCCGCCTGCCCCGAAGGACACTGCGCAACGCGCGCTACTTCGCTTTCGGCGCGACGATGATCTCGACCCGGCGGTTGTTCGCCCGGCCTTCCGCGCTCGCGTTGTCGGCAATCGGCCGGCCTTTGCCGATGCCCTGGGCCGTCACCTTGCCGGCATCATAACCCTTCTGGATTAGGAAGTTGCGCACGGCCTCGGCACGACGCAGCGACAACTCGTTGTTGTGGCCGTCCTTGCCCCTGGAGTCCGTATGGCCCTCCACGACCAGCGACCGCTGACCATTGGCCATCAGCGTGTCCGCGACCTGACCCAGGCGGGACTGCGCGCTCTGCAGTAGCACGGACTGGTCCGAAGCGAACAGCACGCTACCCGATAGCGTAATCACCAGACCGCGCTCTTCCTCCTTCACGGCCGCCAGGTTGGCCAGCGCCACCATCGCGTCGCTGGCCCGCTTCTCGGCATCGGCGCGCGCCGTTTGCTCGGTCGCCAGTTGGGCCGAAGTGGCGGCTTCGCGCTTGCCGGACTCCGCATTGGCTTTCTTCTCGGCAGCCAAGCGTTCGGCGGTCTTCAGGCCGTCCCGCTCGGAGTCCGCGAGGTTGGACTGCGACTGCTTCAAGGCCTGCTTGGTCTGGCCCATGATCTGGGTCTGGGTCAGTTCGTAGTCGGCATTGGAGCGTTCGACCGCCAGATCCTGCGCGGCGATGTCGGCGAAGGCCTCGGCCGATTCCGCCTTGCGCTGAGCGACATACGCGAGATCGCGGGTGTGGTACGAGTCAGGATTGCTGGCAAACGCTTGCTCGGCTTGCTGCAGTGCTTCGTGGGCCTTGTGCACCTCGGCTGGCGTGGCCTGAGCGGCGGGGCCGGTGCTCGCGCGCTGGTATGCGACACGGGCACTCGCCAGTTCCTGCGGGATGGTCGCGGCGCATCCGGCCAGCATGGCCGCAGCCAGCGCGAAAGTCATGGCAACTTGGGCATTTATGCTCTTCATGGATTTCATCGGATGTTCCTTTGTGGACGGGCGCAAACCGCGTCACCGACCGTTTGCTGGTTGTCGCGTGCTACTTGTTGCCCTGCTTGAGTTGACGCACGCGCTCGTCGGCGGCGACGGCCTTGGCCCGCTGCGTTTCGGCGCGCGCGACCACGACCGCCATGTCCGCGTCGGTTTCGGAGCGCATCATCATCGACCTGGCCTGTTCCGGCTCACCGGCGGCGGCCATGGCCTTGGACTTGGCCGCTTCTTCCTTGGCCAGCTGCAGGTACAAGGCGGCGCGCGGCATCTTGGCGGCGCCCAATTCTTCGGCGCTGCGAATGCCGGCGGCGGATTTGTCGGCCTGGGGCGCTGCGCTTCCGCAACCGGCCAGGGCGATTACGATCAGAAGACTCATGCACACGTGGATGGGACTCATGGCTTCGTTCTCCCAAGTCGTGAACGCGTCACTGCATGAGTCTGCAGCCGTGCGCGGACACGAAGGTATGGACACCCTCGCGGCTTGAGGGAGCGGTCGCTTGCCGACCTGTCGATTTACGTTGATCTCATAGGTACGGACGCTTGCGGGCGGTGTCAAGCTCAGGCTGCAAACCTGGGCGCCGGGCCCGTCACGTTGGCGGACCGGAGTTGGGCGCGGGCGCGTGCTCGGGCGCGGCGGTGCGAGGTCCGCAAGGCCAACTTGACCGCTACGGAGGCGAAGTCCAGCATGCCGGATCGGGCCTGGATCCGGGGGCATGAGCTGGCCTCGGACCGGTCGGAAGGTGACGGCGCCTGGCGCCAACTCGGGGGATCCATGGCTGATCGAGACAACGCTTGCCGCCGGCTCCAGGTGGTGTCCGTCCTGCTGCTGTTCGGCGCTCTCGGCTGCGACTCCGCGACCACGCCGGTCACCGGTGGCGCCGATGTCTCGGCGATCGAGGAGATTTCGTTCTTCGACTTGGGCAGCTTGGACACCGTCGCCGAAGTGGCCCCGGTGGTCGACGTGGTCACCGAGCCCGACGTTGCCGCCGACATCGCCAGCCCCGCCGACTTGGTCAAGGTCGACGCCGGTTGCACCGAGGCCGCTTGCCCCTGCACGGAAAACGCGAGCTGCGACTCTGGGTTCTGCATCGAGACCGCCGGCGGTCAACAGTGCGCCAAGTCCTGTACGGCGGCGTGCGCCGAGGGCTTCAAGTGCAGTCAGGTCACCGGGTCAGGCGGCGACATCATCAACTTGTGCGTGCCGACCCACCCGCGCCTGTGCGAACCATGCGGCGCCGACAGCGACTGCAACAACGTACTGGGCGGGGCGGATTCGCGCTGCGTCCCGTACAAGGATGCCACCGGGTCCACGGTCGGCCAGTTTTGCGGCAACAGTTGCGGCGAGAAGAACTCCTGCGGTTCCGGGTACTCCTGCAAGGAGGCGACCAGCCTTGGCGGCGTCAAGGGCAATCAGTGCATCAAGGACGATCTGGTGTGCCCGTGCGACGGCCGTGCCATCAAGATGCAACTCGCGACCCTGTGCAGCAACGCCAATTCCGCGGGAACTTGCGGTGGCAAGCGCGCTTGCGGCGAAAACGGCTTGAGCGCTTGCGACGCACCCAGTGCCGTGGCCGAACAGTGCAATCTCAAGGACGACGATTGCGACGGCCAGACCGACGAACCCAGCACCGGCATGTGCGTAGACGGCAAGTTCTGCACCTACGACAACTGCATCGCCGGCGCGTGCCAACATCCGCCCCAGACCGGACCGTGCGACGACGGCAGTGCGTGCAGCAGCGGCGACAAGTGCTCGGACGGCGATTGCGTCGGTGTGGCAGTGGTTTGCGACGACAAGATCGTGTGCACAGCCGATGTCTGCGACCCGCTCAAGGGCTGCACCTTCGGCCCCGACGACAACGCTGCGTGCAATGACGGCAACGTGTGCAGCGTCGGCGATGCCTGCAAGGGCGGAGTGTGCCTGTCCGGCGCGGCGACGGTTTGCGACGATAGCAACCCTTGCACGACAGATAGTTGCGACAGCAAGGCCGGCTGCGCGTTCATCGCAAACGCCCTGCCGTGCAACGACGGCGACGGTTGCAGCCTGGGCGATGCGTGCAAAGGCGGCGCGTGTACACCGACCGGCAAGCTGCCCTGCAACGACGGCAATCCCTGTACCGACGATAGCTGCGACGGCAAGCTCGGTTGCGTGTTCACGCCCAACACCTTGCCGTGCACCGACAGCAACGTCTGCACCGAGGGCGACGTGTGCAAGGACGGCGCGTGCGGCATCACTGGCTTCAAGTCCTGCGATGACGGCAAGGGCTGCACCAACGACGGCTGCGATCCGAAGTCCGGTTGCGTGTTCAGCAACAACACCGCGGCTTGCAACGATGGCAGTGCCTGTACCGAGGGCGACGTGTGCAAGGACGGCAGTTGTGCGGGCGGACTGTCGGTCGATTGCGACGACGGCAACCCGTGTACCAGCGATAATTGCGTGAAAGCCTCGGGTTGTGTTCACTCTGCCAGCACCTCGCCTTGCGACGACGGCAACGTTTGTACCCTGAGCGATACCTGCTCGGCGGGCAAGTGCGTGCCGGGCAAGGGCAAAGTCTGCAATGACAGCAACCCGTGCTCGGATGACAGTTGCGATTCGGTGCAAGGCTGCGTGACCACGGACAACAGCGCCGCGTGTTCGGATGGCAACGCCTGCACGACCAATGACGCATGCAAAGGCGGCGCTTGCGCAGGCGGCAGCGCGCCCGTTTGCGACGACGGCAACGCCTGCAGCGACGATGCTTGCGACAAGACCAGCGGCTGCACGCACTTGGCCAACACCGGCGTTTGCAGTGACGGCAACGTTTGCACCTTGAACGATGCGTGCAAGAGCGCGGCATGCACCGCGGGAACGGCCAAGAATTGCGACGACGACAACCCCTGCACCACAGATTCGTGCGATGCGGTCAAGGGTTGCGTCAGCGTCAACAACAGCGCGCCGTGCAGTGACGGCTCGGTTTGTACCGAAAGCGACACGTGTGGCGGCGGTGTCTGCGCGCCCGGTGCGGCCAAGGTGTGCAACGACGGCAACCCGTGCACTGCCGACGTCTGCGATGCCACCAAGGGCTGCCAGCAACCGCTCGCGGTGGACAACAGCCCTTGCGGCGACGGCATTTGCAAGGGAGGTTCATGCACCTGCGCGTCCGGCTACGTGGGCACGGGCGCCAACTGCACCGACATCGACGAGTGCCTCAAGAACAATGGCGGCTGCAACACCAACGCCAGCTGCACGAACTCGGTGGGCAGCTTCAAGTGCGCGTGCAAGAACGGCTACGTGGGCGACGGCTTGACCTGCAACACCAAGTGCGGCGACGGCGTCAAGGCGGGCGCCGAGGAGTGCGACGACGGCAACCTGAACTCGGGCGACGGCTGCGATGCCGGCTGCAAGCTGGACAACCTGGTGTGCAAGGGTGGGACCACGGCTTCCATCGCGCCGAGCAAGAAAGCCGTGGCGTGTATCAACAACGCCTCGTGCGAGCAGAACAAGAACTCGGACTGCCCAGGCGGCTTTCACTTGTGTACCCACTTGGAATTCAACGCCTACAACGACGGTTGGTCGTACAGCACGCCCGGCCAGCCCGTCGGGGCCATTTCGTGCCGCAAGTCGGGCGGCGCCGGGCATTTGACCATTGGCAATACCCAGTTGGGCAGTGACAACAGCTCGGCGAATTGCGGGCACGGCTCGTCCAACTCGTGGTGCTCGACCTCCTACGGCTGCAACGAGAAGAGTGACGTCGCGGTGTGTTGCGTGGACAGCACCAACTGCGGCAACGGCAAGATCGACGCGTACGAGACCTGCGATGACGGCAACAAGACCAACGGCGATGGCTGCGACAGCAATTGCGAGCAGACCTCGCCTGGTTGGTGCAGCTAGGGGTAGAGCGATTGGCTTCAGGCCTGGCTCAACGCCAGTGCGTAATCGGCGCGCAAAGTATCGGCGAGGTGGCGCACTTCACTCGCGTCCAGGCCCGCGGTCGGGATCTCCGGCAGCAGCGAGACGCGCACCGTTCCCGGCGTGCAGTACCAGGCGTCGTGGGCCCAGACCTTCGCGCAACCACGCATGACCAATGGCACGATCGGCACGCCCGCCTCGATGGCCAGGTGGAAGGCGCCGAGCTTGAACGGACCCAAGCCAGGCCCCTTGGAGCGTGTTCCCTCGGGAGCAATCATCACGGTGAGGCTCTCACGGCGCACGCGTTCGCCTATGGCCCGCAGCGAGGCCATCGCGCGTTCGCGATTGCCGCGATCCAGGAACACCACGTCCAGCAACAACACCACCTGGCCGATGAGCGGCAAATACAGCAGTTCGCGCTTGGCGATGGTCACGCCACCCTCGGGCATCAGTGCAGCTCCCACGAAGAGATCCAGCGAGGACGAGTGGTTGAACGTCACGACCCGCGCGCGCCTGCGCTGCAATTCAGTGCGGACCTCGGCGTCGACCTGCAGTTGCACACTGGAGATCCGCAGCATCGTGCGGCCCCAAGCGCGCATCAACGCCGTGCCCAGGGTGTCCTTGCGCCGACCGAGCGTGACGGCCAACAGCACGATCATCAAGGGAATCCAGGTGGCGCAATACAGCCAGGCTAGAACGAATTGGCGAATGGCGCGGAACCAAGCACGCATGCGGCATCTCGCTCAGTAACAGCAGGCGTATCCGTAGCCCTGGCCGTCGCTCGGGTTGTCGGACACGCTGCCCACGCCGATCGCGTTCTGCCCGCCATCGCTGTCGCTGTGCGATCCGGTCCAGGATCCGCTCGAGTTTACCTGGCCGAGCGACCTCAAGACCGCGGTCTGCGCCACCGAGCAGATGTGCGTGCCCAGGTTCGCGCACGCATTGGCCGCCGTGCTGAAGGCCGTGCCGCCGTTGACGATCTTGGCCACGCAGATGCCGCCCATTTCGCTGCTGCCGGATGGACAGACGAGTGCCGTGCGGGTGGTGGCGCAGCAGGCGTAGGCGTACTTCGTGCTGGGGTTGGTGTCGTCGGACGTGCTGCCAACCGAGCTGTTGCAGACCTGGCCATCATTGTCCGAGTGGTCCGACGCCCAAACCATCTTGTTGATGACGCCCTGGTTGCGCAGCACGTAGTACTGGCTCTTGTCGCACAGGTCCGCGTTGACCGAGAGGCAGCCGGCGACGGCTTCGGCCCAGGTCTTGTCCTCGCTATTGTTGACTTTCAGGACTCGCACGCCGCCGACGGTTTGCTCGCCGGGCACGGTGGGCGAGTAGTTGTAGCAGCACGGCGTGAGGTAGGGCGACTCGGACGAGTGGTCGTCGCCGGTGCCGCCGTTGCTGTTGGTCCACTGCATGCCATCGTTTTCCGCGAATGAATTGGTCCAGTTCGGACTCAGCGCGACCAGGGCGGTCCACTGCGCCCGCGCGGCGTAGGCCTGGCTGTCCGTGCAGAGGTCGGCCTTTTGCGACGCACAGTACTTGGCTGCCTCGATGAAGTTGCGGCTGCCCGTGAACCTGGCGACGCACGGTCCGTTCAAGTCCGCGTTGGTGCAGATCTTGAAGTCCTGCGTCTTGACGGTCTCCACGCCCTCGCTGCCCCCGGCGATGATCTTGCCGTCGACGTAGAGGTCTCCCTTGATCTGGATCTTCTTGCTCGACAGGGTCACGACGTTGACCGACCACTTCTGGACCTGACCATCGACCTTGTTGTCCAGA
>CAYHHL010000241.1:0-8069 GCA_964356325.1 uncultured Enterobacteriaceae bacterium
AGCTCTCCATCAGGCGGCGACCTCGAAGCGGCGCGTCAGCAATTCGAAGGGCACTGGCCGCGGATGGACGATGCCATTGAGGTCGAGCAGTTCGGGAATCATCGACTTCAGCTTTTCGACGAGTTCCTCGGCGGTATCGGCCTCGGTGGCCAGGCCGGGCACGTCATCGCTGGAAGCGACCCAGACCCGTGCTTCGTCATCCCACTGGGCGTGCACATAGTATGGCTTGTCCATGATGTTTCTCCCGGGGCGTGCGCCGTCTGGCCGTGGCACTCACGGTACGCGCGCGCCGCGGCCCGCGCAATCCTTCAAGCCTCGGCCGAGGCGATCCTGGGCGGGCTGACGGGCCCCGCGCGCGATTGACCGCCGCCCACGCCCACCGCACACTTCGGCGACGATCTGCGGTCGGCAGGCAGGACGTGGGGCTGGCAATGACGGAACCGAACGCACGGGAACTGGAGCAGATCATCGCCGCCGTCGTGCGCGAGATGCTGGCCGTTCAGCCCGCGCCGCCCGCGCAGGTCGAGCCGCCCAAGTCTGCGAATCGGCTGGCCACGCTCAGTCGCGACGATCGCGCGCCACGCCGGGGCAGCACGCTATGGCGCGAGCGACTGACCACGCCCGAATCCGCCGAGAAGCTGTTCAAGACCGAGCCGAATCCGCAGCGTTCCGCTCTGCCGGGACTGCGGCGCCTGGCCAACGCCGCGGGTCTGGAGCCGATCGTGGCTTCCACGCCAGCGCGGTTGGGCATCGGCCGGGCCGGGCTGCGCTATCCGACCAGTGTCTACCTGACCTTGCGGGGCGATCACGCGGTGGCGAAGGACGCGGTGGTCAGCACGCCGACGCCGGAGTTCCTGAGCCGGCTGGGCTTGATCGAACTGCGCACCAAGGCCGCGGATCTCGAGACCTTCCTGCTGCAGCCGGATCAGGGCAGGGTGCTCGACGACGCCTCGCTGGGCAAGCTGAAGTCCGAGGGCAGCCGCGGCGTCGACGTGCAGATCATCTTGGCCGATGGCCTGTCCGCGTGGGCCACCGAACGCAATGCCGGGCTGTTGCCCGAACTGCAGAAAGTCCTTGCCGCCGAGGGCTTTTCGATCGGCAAGCCGCTGTGGGTGCACCGCGGGCGCATCGCGGTCGCTGACCAGATCGGCGTGGAACTGGCGGCCAAAGCGACGCTCATCTGCCTGGGCGAGCGGCCTGGACTGGGCACGGGCGATTCACTTTCGATCTACCTGGCTTGGAACCCGAAGAAGGACCAGGACAACGCCGAGAAGAACTGCATCTCCAACGTGCGGCCAGCGGGCTTCTCCGTGCAGGACGCGGCGCGCCAGGCGGTCGAGATCCTCAAGAAGGCCCGCGAGATCGGCCAGGGTGGCTTGGCCCTGGGTCGACCGAGCTAGAACCCGCGTCGTCCGAGCCAGCCTCGACAGCCGCAAGGAGCCTGAGCCATGGCCGTGCCCTCGTACCTGCCCGACGGTCTGGAACCGCTGCGGCCGCGCCTGCTTTCGTGTCGGGTGCTCAACGATGCCGCGGCGCCGTTGCGCGATCAGTTGGGCTGCAAGCCGCACCACGTGTCGCTGGGCTTGGTGACCGCGGATCAGGACGATTCTCTCTACGCCGCGCTCGACCACGCGACCAAGTTCGCCAACGTCGACGTGGTGTATGCCAAGAGTTTCTATGCCGGTGCGGCGCATGCCTCGGGCCCACTCTCGGGTGAAGTGCTGGGCGTGCTGGCTGGGCCGGATCCCGATGAAATCCAAGAGGCTTTGGCGGCGTTGCGCGACTACCTGGAACGCGAGGCGTGCTTCTACCGGGCGGCTGAGGCGTCGGCGGCGAACCGGCCGGCGTTCTTTCCGCACGTGATCACCGAGACTGGCGATTACCTCAGTGCTTTGGCGGGGATCGCGCGCGGCGAGGCGATGGCCTACCTGATCGCGCCGCCGGTGGAGTCGGTCGTCGGCCTGGACGCGGCGCTGAAGGCGGCCGAGGTGCGGTTGTGCAAGTACTTTGGTCCGCCGACGGAAACCAACTTCGGCGGTGCGTACTTGACCGGATCGCTGGGCGCGGTGGAAGCGGCGGCGGCGGCGTTCGCGGAGAGTGTGCTGGCGACGGCGCGCAATCCTTTGGAAGCGGCGCGGCGGTCGAGTCGGGGGTAGGTTGTGACCGCGGGGCCGGGGCCGCAGCCGGGGCCGGCGCCGGGGCCGCAGCCGGGGCCGGAGCCGGGGCCGGGGCCGGAACCGGAGCCGGAGCCGGGGCCGGGGCCGGAACCGCCACCGGGGCTTCGAGCGACGCCGATGCAGACACTGAACTCATGCCCGCACCCGAACCCGCACCCGAACCCGCACCCGCACCCGCACCCGCAGCCGAACCCGCACCCGCACCCGCACCCGAATCTGAACCCGCGGCCCGACTACGACGGATCGTAGCCGACCCGTGGTCGCGAGCCTGGCCCCGCAGGTTGCGCGCCCAGCCCCGTACGCGTCACCATTCCACCATGAGCACGCACTCCCAGCACCGCACCGCGCGCCCCGAGCTGGCCACGCCCATGGCCTGCATCGCGCTGCCCGAGCTAGGCGTGACCCTGCAAGGCGTGTCGGTCGCCGGCGTGGAAACGTGGGTGCGCATTCCGGAATGGTCGATCTGCTTTGACGTCGGTCGCTCGCCCGAAGTGGCGGTGCGCTGTCGTTACCTGGCCTTGACCCACGCGCACATGGACCACGCTGGCGGCCTGGCGCAGTACCTCGCCATGCGCAACCTCTATGGTCACACGCCGACGACGGTGTTCGCGCCCGAGCCGATCTGCGCGGAACTGCTGACGATCGTCCACGCGTGGGAGCGCTTGCACGGCAATCCCTTCGAGTGGACGCTGCGGCCGATGGCGCCGGGGCAAGAGTACGACATCGGCGGCGGGCGGACCCTGCGCGCGTTCGCGGTGCAGCATGTCGTGCCGGCGCTGGGCTATGCGGTGCTCGTCAAGCCGCCTCGGCTGCGGCCCGAGTTCGCAAGCATGTCGCAGGATTCGCTGCGGGATCTGCGCGGGCAAGGCGTCGAGCTGACCGCGCCGTGTGAGCGGGTGCGGCTGGCCATTTCCGGCGACACGCGCATCACAGCGCTGCAAACGGCTCGGGAACTGCGCGAAGCCGAAGTGGTTCTGCTCGAAACGACGTTCCTGGACCGGCAGCGCTCGATCCTGGATACCCACGTCGGGGGTCACGTACACCTGGACGAGATTGCCGAGCACGCGGACTTGCTGTCGGCGGTCAAGCGGCTGGTGCCGTACCACATCAGCCAACTCTACAACGTCCAGACCGTGCCGCAGTTGATGCAAGCCCGCTTGCCCGAAGGCTTGTGGGCGCGCACGACGCCGTTGCTGGTGGCCGCGACTTGATGGCTGCTACTTGCCGATCCAGCCCGTCGCATAGTCACCCGACGATGCCACGTCTTCGGGCGCGTGGCGGTAGTGGGCAGCCAGGAACGCCTCGAGTTCGTCCGGGCGCACGCACGCCGCACCGTATTTCGCACCCCAAGTCACTGCCATGACAGGCTGTTCCAGGCCGGGATAAGGCGTCAGCACCCAGCGAAATGGCCCGCCCGAGTCCGGCTGGCGGGCGCGGGCAAACTTGCGCAACGCCTCGACTTCCGCCGCCGGAGTACACGGGTGGTACAGCAGGGCCACGCCGCCGTGCTCCAGGTTGTGCACCCAGTTCTGCGGCGGCAGGTACTTGTATTCGCCCCACTTCGCCCAATCCCCGCGGTGATCGCCCGAGGTCGGCGGCTGATCGGTGTAGGTGATGGCCTTGGGCAGCGAGACGTGGTTGGCCTCGCCTGCCTTGGGCGTCGCCGTCGTGCCGGTCGCGCACGCGGGCAGGCCCCAACTCGGTTCCTCGCAGGTGTAGTTCTGCTTTGCGGCCTGCAGGTCCGAGGACAACACCGTTTCTGAGGCGGGCTCCGGCATCGTGTCCGTACAGGCCAGGAATCCCACCATCAGGGCCAGAAACAAGAGGGGGCGCATGTTCAACTCCATGTAGATTCGAGGTTCATTGCCCTGCGGCTGCCGGGTCTACAGGACGAGTCCGATGTTGCCGATCGAAATGCTCGGCCCGAACACGAAGGCCCAGTGGGGCGCGGGACGGCCGTTCTTGCCCGCGGTCGCGTCGACGGCTGTCGGATAGTACTGGAACTCCTTGCGGAATTCATAGGCCGCCCAGGCGTGCAGATTCAGCGACGCCTGGGTCGGTTGCCCGGCGTTGCCCAGCGGAATGCTGATGCCCAGACCGGCGACTGTCGCCAAGGTTTGAGGATAGTTCGGGAAGTTGCCGTTGCCAATGAGGCCCACGCCGATTGCGCCCAGTTCGATGCCGATCAGCCCCTCGCGGCCTTCGTGATCGAGCAGGGCAAGGCGCGACAAGACCCCGAAGTTCAGCGACAAAAGCCCGGTCGGTTCGGTCACCCGGTACAGGCCGGTCGGGAACGCCGCGGTAGCATAGAAGCGCACCCGTCCGGTGCCCATGATGACGGTCCATTGCAGCGCCGCGCCTGTGGTTTTCAGCTCGGGACCGCCCTGGTAACGCGACTCGTCGGCAATCTGGTAGACCCGCGCGTTGATGCGATCGAACGGCGCCTTGACGCCATGGATCCAGAACACCCGGTCGCCGACACCCGGCCGCAGCACCACCCGCTCGCCGATATGGCCGCCGGCACGCGGAGTTCCGTCCAGGCTGACGACG
This sequence comes from uncultured Enterobacteriaceae bacterium, assembly GCA_964356325.1. GTDB lineage: Bacteria > Myxococcota_A > UBA9042 > UBA9042 > UBA9042 > CAYHHL01. Next base: position 4,728 of record CAYHHL010000241.1, read on the forward strand.
TCCACCTCGACGTTGATGTCCTGCGCGCCGTCCTCGGGCTTCAGGCGCGAGCGATGCACCACGATCCGGCACGAATCGCGCGCCACGAACGGCAGCCGCACCGCCGGACCGCCGGGCAGTCGCAACTCGTCGCCTTCGCCATCGTTGCACAGCAGTTCCACGATCGGCGGACTGCCGGCCAGCGCAACGGGCACGCTAGCCTCCCGCACCGGCCTCTGCAGGGGATCGTTCAGCACGCCCAGGTTGGTGCCCTGGAACGCCGTCGGCAGCGTGTCCACCCGCACGCCGTAGCGCAAGGCCACGAAACCACCGGCGGTATTCTCGCCGCGCACCAGGTAGCCGTCCTTGTGCGCCCGGGCAGCGTACACGCCCGCGACCGGCAGCACCGCCAGGCGGGTGTGCTCGTCCACCGGCGCGACCCGGACCAGCGCGTCGCGATTGCGCGGCACGAACTCGATCGGCCCCAGACCCGGAAGCTCCAGCGCAGCACGGGGTTGCGGCGGCGCCTGGGTCTTTTCGGTCACCGCGGCCAGCACCGGCGCGTCGGGATCCTGCCGCGTCGCCACCAGCGTCACCCGATCGTCTTCCAACCGCCCGAGACGCAACAGGATGAAGTACGCGTCGGCAACCTTTTCGACCTTGAGCACGTCGGCCGGATCGCCGTCGGCAGTCCATCGCAACGCCCGGGGATCCTTGCTGCAACGCGCGTCCATCCGCACCACTGCGCGCACGTCGTCCAGGTCGCGCAACGGTGGCCCCGATGCCAGCGCGATCGGACAGTGCACCAGGGCAAAGGTCGCGCTCGCCGTGGTCTCGAACGCATCGCCGCGCTGGACAAAAACGTGAGGCGCCAAGCGGACCTTCACCACCACCGAATTAGCCAGCCCGGTCACGCCGCGCACGAGCACAGCCGCTTCGCCCAATTCGCAGCGCGCCGCACCGCAGTCCACACCGGCTACGGCTTCGGGATGCGGCAGCGGCAGGCGCCCGACGCCGTCGGTCAGGTCCACCGCGGTCGTGGCTGGCAGCACCCGGGCCAGCACGGTTCGGGCTGGGCGCAGTACCAGAGATTCTTGTGGTATTTTGCGACCCTGCAGATCGAAGCTGGTCACGTCCTCGCCTCGGCGCGCACCCGCGGGCAGCCACGAGAGCTGCACGTCGACCGGCACGCCGCGCCCCACCGCCGCCACGCAATGCTCGATGCCGGCGGTCGTCAGCGGGTCCAGGCACGCGTCGTCGCCGCCCAGCCGCCCCGACTGCCAGTGCACCTGGATGCCCTTGAGGCGCGCGCCCTTCCACTCCAGCCGGCCCTCGTCGGCCCACAGCACGATGCTCGCCGGCTCCAGCGTCGGCCACGGTCCGGTCGCGACCCAGGTCACGGTCTCGCGCGACGCTGCACACGCGTTTACGTCAGCAGCCACATGGGCTTCCAGAACCGCCCCGGGTCGCAGGTCGGCACTGGCGCGCACGGTCCGCCGGTCCGCTTCGAGACTCCAGCCTTCGGGCAACGGACCGCAAACGACGCCACGCTCGACAGCCGACTTGCCGCCGGCCGGCATCTGCAGCACCGCGGCATGGGCGGCACTGGCCCCGAACACGCTGAAGGAAATCGCGATCAAGAGGTTGCGAATCACGTTCGCCCCGCCAGAGCCTGCCAACCTTCGCGCAGTTCGTTGAGCCTCGTCAGGACCACCAAAGCCTCGCGCAACCCCTGAGCATCTTTCGCCATCACCAGGAATACACAGCCGCCTGCCGGCCTGCGCTTGATCCACAGCCCGCTCTGCGATCGCCGCAGCTCGCGCGCCTCGGGCAAGCCCAGGTTCTTCAACTGACCTTGCAGTTCAGGCAGTTCCGCCCAGGTCGCCGCCACCACCAGCGTTGCTGCCGGATAGCGTTGCGCCAGACTGCCCGCCTCGCCCAGCACCCCGCGCCACGACGCCCCCGCGCCCAGCGCGCTCTGCATCGGTCCGAACACCGCCTCGTCGCTGCTGATCCGCACCGCCCGGCCGAGATGCAGCCGGGGCGTCTCCACGGGTTTGACCGTCTGCCACGCGCGCACCAGGTTCGGCGCCGACGCGCGCAAAGTCGTTCCCTCGGCCACGGCTTTCTTCACCAGCGGATACAGCGCCTTCGCGAACGGATCGATGGCGTCGTCGACGTACCAGGACTTCGGCCGCGTCAGGCTCTCGGCGAACTTCGGGTCCCAACGCTGCGCCGCCAGGCCTTGGCCGATCGCGGTCGCCAGCGCCTCGTCGAGCAATTCCCACGCCCGCGGTCCGGTCGGCTCGGCAAGAAGCGCGCTCAGCAGCGTGGCATCCCCCGCGAGATCAGCCAGTTCCTCTAGGGCATGGCTCGCCTCGTGCACCACGACGTCGGCGCGCTCCTGCGGCGGGTCCCGCTCGCGCACCTCGACCACCATGTCGGTCCCCAGCCTGCGCCCGTGCAGATTGGCACTCTTCTCGTCGCCTTTGACCCGGGGTGCCGGAACGAAATGCACGCGCAGGCCCAGCAATTCCTGCGGCGCCAACCCGAACAGCCGCGCGACGTCGTCCAGCAGCCGCGGCACGTCCTGCTGCACGGCCCATGTCGCAAAGCGCTGATTCCACGCGGCAAGCCAGCCCTGTCCGCGCCAGTACTGGTCCAGCCGTGGCTGCAGGTGGGCGAACACCGCGCGGAGTTGCCCGAGATCGCGCGGTTGCAGCAACACTTCTGCTTTGCCGAACGCCTCGTCCAGCGTGCGACTCGACAGGAAAGCCATCGCCAGGCGCACTTCCAAGCGCGAGGATGGCGGCGGCGGCACCGGCACCAGAGTGGCCGGCGCATTGGCCGGGCGCAGGTACGGCCCCCGATAGCGATCGCGCACTTCGGCGAAACGCTGCCACTGCACCGCGTCGTCGGGCGCGGAAAGACCTTGTTCTTGCCAGGACTTGCGCCACTGGGCGGTCTCGACGTGCGGATCGCCGGCCAGGGCGTTCAGGAGCCACCACCAGGTCGCGGGCGGATCGGCGCGAAACTGCAGGGGCATGGCGTGCGCGGGCGGCGCCGATAGCGCGAGCCAGGTCAGGCCGGCCAGGATTCCAGCGAGCTGGGCTTGCTTGCGCATGGTGCTGGGGAACTGCTTGGCTGCGCTGGCTTGCGGTTGCGGCATGGGCCGGAGCGTACGAGGCGGGGGCGGCCTGGGCAAGCGCGTGAGTTCTTGGGAACCCGAGTCCGAGCCCGAGCCCGAGCCCGGAGCCGTGGCCGGAGCCGGAGCCGGAGCCGGAATCGCTAGCAGGCTCAGTAACCTATGCCCGAACCCGAACCCGAACCCGAACCCGAACCCGAACCCGAACCCGAACCCGA
>CAYHHL010000242.1:0-1305 GCA_964356325.1 uncultured Enterobacteriaceae bacterium
ATTCCTCGAAAACGGGCAGGTCATAGAGCGACGCAGGAGCGTCAGACCTGCCCTGAGCCGGAGCCGGAGCCGGAACCGGAGCCGGAGCCGGAACCCGAACCCGTACCCGTACCCGAACCCGTACCCGAACCCGGAGTCGGAGCCGAATAGAAAGTGCCACAGGAATCACGGGTGTACACCTAATATTAAGATTTCGTGAAGTCTTGGTGAATAGACCGCCCGACCGTGCGTTCCCTTCACGGGACCGGAGTGCTGCGTGGACGACCGAGAGCGGGAACGCGAACAGCAGCTGGTCTCCGCCGCCATCGATGGTGACAAGGCGGCGTTTGGCGATCTCGTGGACCTGCTCAAGCGGTCGGTGTTCGGCGTGTGCATGTCGTATTTGCGCGAAGAAGCCGAGGCGATGGATCTGGTCCAGGACACGTTCCTGAAGGCCTGGACAGAGCTCGGCAAGTTCAGGCGGGATACGAACTTTCGGGCCTGGGTGCACCGCATCGCCCGCAACGGTTGCATCGACCGGATCCGCCGGCAACGGGTGCGCCGGGCGGGTGAACTGGACGAGACGATTTCCTCGGACGCCCTGGAAGAAGGCGACTTGCCCTCGGTCGGGACGTTCGGGCGCAGTTCGCCGTTTCAGCAGTTCGCGCGCGATGAACTCGGGGCGCGGCTGCAAGCGGCCGTGGATTCGCTGCCGGAAGCGCACCGGCTTTGTGTCATCCTTTGTGACGTCGAGGGTATGTCGTACCAGGAGATCGCAGAAACGTTGAATATTCCGCGAGGGACGGTGATGAGCCGGTTGTTCTATGCCCGCAAGAAGCTCCAGCTCGAACTGCACGATTACCATCCGGGCGCGGGTGGCATTCCATGACCGACCGATCCGCATCTTGCCACCGAGCCGCATCGCGTGACGGAACAGGAGCCTGCCATGGCTGACAGCGAGTTGAACGACGCCGACTTCGAGCTTCTGCTCCAGTTCGTCGACGGCGAATTGACCGGGACCGAGCAGGCACGCGCGCAGACCCTGGTCGCCGATCATGCAGATGCCCGCGCTTTCGTGCAGGATTGGTCCACGGCCAAGGTCGCGCTGCGCCAGGCCGTGCTCGAGGCGCCGACCGAGGTCGACCTGTCGCGGATTCGCGGGCGGGTGATGACCAAGCTGCCGGCCGAGACGCGCCAGGCCATCGCGGCGACAACGCAGGAACCCAACAGTTTCTGGAAGATGCTGCAGAAGCTCGGTCTCGGCAAGGTCAGTTTCGCGGTCGGGGCGGCGGCTGCGGCTGCGGTCTGGCTGGTCGCGACTTCGAC
>CAYHHL010000242.1:1405-8044 GCA_964356325.1 uncultured Enterobacteriaceae bacterium
CGCGTGATCGAGGCGAGCCAGGATCCGGCGCCGTTCCAGGACCCGGCGTTGGCCCCGGTGAAGAACGAACTGCAGAACTTCCAGCACAGCTACAACCGCTTCAAGGTGCTGCGGACCGAAGTGATGACGCTCAAGCTCAATGACCGCGGCGCCATCAAGCTGCCCGACGGCAAGGAATTCGCCATCCAACTGCTGGGTTTCGTGCCAGGGCCGGTCGAGCGGGTGCGCCACAAGGTCGAGATGCCGGGCACCCAGAGCACGCGCTTGATGGCGTACGGCGGGCGGACGCTGGACGTGCTGCCGGCGGGGACGAAGGCGACGATCGTGTGGACGACTCTCGAAAAACGCTGAACTTGTCCGTTGTTCCAGTCGCTTCGACGCCAGACCAGCGCGCCAAGGTGTCGACCCGGCTCGTTTGCCTGCCGCCCCGGGCCATGCTACCTTTGCCGTCGATGCCGTTTCCGCTCCACAAGCCCTGGTCCCTGCTCGGTTTGGCCGTCTTGTCCGGCTGCCTGCTGGTCTCCATTGCCTTCACGGTCGCGCCAGCCGTGGCCGTGGCCGAAGAAGCGCCGCCGCCGCCGCCGCCCGCGCCCGCGCAACCGGTCCAGACCGATGCGGACAAGCTGGGCGAGCAGGGCCGCGACGCCTACCGCACCGGCAACTACGCGGAAGCCTTTCGCCTGTTCGAGAAGGCCTTCGTGCTCGACGACTCGACGCGCTGGCTCTACAACATGGCGAAGTGCAAGGAAAAAGTCGCCGATTACCGTGAAGCCGTGCGCCTGCTGCAACGCTACCTCGACCACTTCCGCCAGCGCAATCCGGGCCAGCAACCGCCCGATCTGGCCGACGTGCAGCACCTGATCCGCGACCTGAAGCAGCGCGCTTTCGAGGCCTTGCCCGAGGTCGAGATCCGCTCGGTGCCCGTGGGTGCCCAGGTCATCTTGGGCGACGGCACCACGATCGGCTCGACACCGGTGACGACGCACATGGAACCGGGGCGCTACAAGATCATCCTGAAGATGCCCAACCACGTCGATCTCGAGGCGGAACTGGCGGTGCCACAGGCGGGCAAGGTCAGCCTGGTGTTCGGCCTGAAGTCCAAGATGAAGCGCGCCGCGGTGTCGTTCTGGTGCAACGTGCGCGGAGCCCAGGTCGCGGTCGATGGCAAGGTCGTCGCGGTGACGCCCTTCCTGGGCCAGATCGACGTCGAGCCGGGTCGCCACCAGATCCTGATGTCCAAGCTCGGTTTCGAGACCATCGAGCGTGAAGTCAGCGTGCCGGAAGACAAAATGCTGCAGGCGCGCATGGTCTTGCACCCGAAGGCGACCCGTGCCTCCTGGCGCGGCTACCTGGGCTGGCCGCTGATGATCCTGGGCGGCCTCGCGGTGGGCGGCGGCGCCGTGGCGGCGAATTTCGCCAACGACGAGTACACCGGAACGCAGAAGTTCAAGGATATCGAGCAATTGCAGAACATCGGCTATGTAGGTGGCGGAACGGCGGTGGGCCTCGGCCTGGCACTGGTCATCTGGGACGGCCTGCGCGACGGCATCGCCGACGAGGACAAGGTCGGCGGGCCAGACCTCGACGCTGGCGACGTGGTCCTGCCCTTGCCGAACCGGGAGGGAACACCATGAGGCGACTTGGTTTGTCCTCTCTCGTGGTGCTGCTGGCACTCGGCTGCGCGACCGGCAAGGCGCCCCCGGCCGATACCGCCACGGCCAAGATCGCCGCGGGCACGTTCTTGTTCGGCCTGGGCGAGTTGGGCTGCAAGATCCCGCAGGGCGCGGAGTGCATCGACCAGAAGAAGGACCTGAACTTCGATCCCGGCACGCCCGCGCGGCTCATCGAACTGGCGGCCTTCGAGATCGACGTGCACGAGGTCACGGTCGAGCAGTACAAGTACTGCGAGCAAGCGGGCATTTGTTCGCAACCGGCCGGCGACAACGGACCGGCGGGTCAGGCGGACTACTACACCAACGAGAAGTTCAACGATTACCCGGTCGTGTTCGTCAGCTGGCAGCAGGCGGTCGAGTACTGCGCCTTTCGCGACAAGCGCCTGCCCACTGAGTACGAATGGGAGCGCGCCGCCAGCGGCCCTGGCGCGGATGCTGGCACCAAACACCTGTACCCGAGCAGTCTTGCCAGCGCCGGCGCCACGGCCAACCTGCCGGTGCCGTGCAACCAGGTCAGTGTGAACATCCAGCCCTGCAACGCCGGATCCGCCGACACCAAGCCGGTAGGCAGCTCGGTCGACGACGTGGTGAAGATCGGCGACATCGGCGTGTTCGACCTGACCGGCAACGTCAGCGAGTGGACCGCCAGCGACGCCGACGAGCCCACCAAAAAGCTGAGCGCGACCTGCGACTTCAGCCAGCCGTACGATTGCGGCCCGTGCCTGGACTGCCTGCGCACCGGCAACAAGCTGAAGTGCGAACTGCAGTGCAAGGCCTGCAAGTGCGGGCAAGACGCTCCCGGCGGACCCGCGAAGGCCAACTGCTACAAGCCGTGCGACGCTCCCGTCTGCCCGGCGTTTCCCGGTACCGACGCGAAGTTGCGCAGTTACAGCAAGACCAACAGCGGCTCCAAGCGGGTGATTCGCGGCGGCAGCTTCGTCGCGGCGGCGGGGTTTGACCAGGATTGCGCCAATCGCTTCGATTTCCGTGGTTTCGCCCGCGCTCCCGGCGCCGCCGCCTTGCCCCACGTCGGCTTCCGCTGCGCCAGATCGGTGCCCTGAACCGGACCGCGATTCGAGCCTGCCGCGACCCTGCTTGACAGCGCCCGCGAGGAAATCTAGCGTGGTGACTGTCCAGACTCCTGGGCCGGCAGTTCCGGCAGACAATTCGGCGCCCTTCCCACGCCCCGCCCTTCTGGTGTCGCGCGTGCTTGCCTTGTCGCACGACATAGGGTGAGCTCGCGTGCCCAGATCGCGACCCGCGTGCGCGCCGCCAGGAGTCCCACCATGTCAAGCTTGCTCCGCCCCAGTCGGTCCCTCCGCGCGGCTACGTTCGCCATCGCCTTGCTTTCGCTCGGCTGGTCGAGTTTCGCCTACGCTTGCGGGGGCTTCTTCTGCAACACGCAGAATCCCATCGATCAAGCGGCCGAACGCGTGCTGTACATCACCGGCGGCGGCAAGGTCACGGCGCACATCCAGATCCGTTACGAAGGGCCGTCCGCGCAGTTCTCCTGGGTGCTGCCGTTGGCCAAGGTGCCCAAGCTGGGCATCGGTTCGGACTCGGTGTTCACGATGCTGGAGATGACGACCCGGCCGAGCTACTACCTGCAGCAGCAGTACGGCGACGACAAGTGCCACTTCAACCAATGCATGTACATGGCGGCCTCGGGCGGTCCGGGCGGGCGCAATACGGTGGACGACGCCGACGGGGGCGTGAAGGTCCTGGCGCAAGAAGCGATCGGCCCGTACGACACCGTGACCATCCAGGGCAAGACCGGCGCCGACGTCAAGAAGTGGCTGGACGACAACAAGTACGGTCAACCCAAGGGTTCCGAGATCTTGCTCGACAGCTATGCCAAGAAGGGCTTCGTCTTCCTCGCGCTCAAGCTGCAGCAGGACAAGACCTCGGGCGATCTGCAGCCCGTGGTGGTGACCGTCGACGAAACCGGGCCTTGCCTGCCGATCCGGCTGACCCAGGTCGCCGCCACGCCGGACATGCCGATCATCACCTGGGTTTTGGCCGATCACCGCGCCATCCCCAAGAACTACCTGCACGTCCAGCTCAACGAGAAGACCATCGACTGGTTCACCAACGGCGGCAACTACTTGACCGTGGCGAGCCAGGCGGTCGACCTCGCTTCGGGCCACGCGTTCCTGACTGAATTCGCCGGCAAGACCACGAACTTCGGCAACCAGTTCGCCCAGCCGCAGTGGGACGCCAGCAAGCTGATGAACCTCAGCGATGCCGGCGAGTTCCTGGCCGCGATGCTGAACCAGAACCTGCCGCGCACCAGCCAGATGCAAGCGCTCATCCGCAAGTACATCCCCAAGCCGGACGCCTTCAAGGCCATGACCGATCAGCAGTTCTACAGCTGCGTGCAGGCCCAGTGCGGCGGCGGCTCGTGCGGCGAGTGCGACGCGGTCAAGAAGGTGGTGAAGAGCCAGCCGTTCGATGCCAAGACGTTTGCCGGCGAGGTCCACACCCAACTCATCCTGCCGATGCAGGACGTGCAGGCGGCGTTCGACACCCACCCGTACCTGACGCGGCTGTTCACCTTGCTGTCGCCCGAAGAAATGACCAAGGACCCGATCTTCGCGTTCAACAAAGACCTTCCCGACGTCTCCAACCAGCACACTGCCAGCGCCACGCCGATTTGCGATCCGGGCAGCACCCTGGCCAGCTCCGCCAAGATCACCTACGCCGACGGCGGCACGCTGACTTTGCCGGTTCCCGACGCCTACAAGCAGGGATGCGGCGGTGGCTTCGGTCCTGGCGGCCCGAGCGGCGGCACGGTGCGCAACCTGAAGGGCAAGGTCGTGACCGCGGGCGGACTGACCGCGCGCAAGATCGAGGTGTTGGACGAGACCGGTGCGCCGATCGCCATCGATCAGAGCGCGGCTGACCTGGTCGACGCCCAACTGAACTCGGCCGAGGCCGGCAAGCCGAGCCTGCCCGCCGACTTCCAGCTCAAGCTGCCGCCGGTGACCTGGAATCCGGACAAGGTCGGCCAGACGCCGGGCAGCGCCGGACCGGCTGCGGGTGGCTGCACGGCCGAGCCGACGTCCAACCCGCTGTCCTGGCTCGCGCTTTCGCTGCTGGCCCTGCCGCTCGCCCTGCGCCGCCGTCGGGAGGTCTGAACATGAACCGCCATCTCGCGTCTCTCGCGCTTGCCCTCGTGTCGCTCACCGTCGCTGGCCCCGCCTGGGCGTGCGGTGGCTTCTTCTGCAATTTCCAGAACCCGGTGAACCAGGCGGCCGAGCGGATCCTGTACATCCAGCAAGGTGCCGACGTTACCGCGCACATCCAGATCCGCTACCAGGGTGCGGCGGAGCAGTTCTCCTGGGTGCTGCCGCTGCAAAAGGTGCCCAAGCTGGGCATCGGTTCGGACTCGGTATTCACCGCCCTGGAGCAGTCGACCCGACCGCAGTACCAGTTGCAGGTCCAGTACAAGCCGGACTGCTCCTACGGTTGCCAGTTCGCGCCGACCGCGGGCGGTGGTGCGGACTCGTCGCAGGCGTCCGATGTCAAGGGCGGCGTCGTGGTGCTGGCCGAGGAGAAAGTCGGGCCGTACGACACCGTGGTGATCCAGGGAAGTACCGGCGCGGATCTACAGAAGTGGCTGACCGACAATGGCTTTCAGCAACCCAAGGGTTCGGACGTGCTGCTGGACTCGTACGCCAAGAAGGGCTTCGTCTTCCTCGGCCTCAAGCTGCAGAAGAACAAGGAAGCCGGGGATTTGGCGCCCATCGTGGTGACGATTGCCGAGGTGGGTCCTTGCCTGCCGATTCGCCTGACCGCGATCGCCGCCGAGCCCGACATGCCGATCATCGCCTGGGTTCTGGGCCAGCACCGGGCGATTCCCAAGAATTACCTGCATGTCGAGATCAACGACAAGACAGTGGATTGGACCACCAACGGCGGCAACTACCTGAGCGTGGCGTCCAAGGCCGTGGATCAAGCCTCGGGCCACGCGTTCCTGACCGAATTCGCCGGCGAGTCGAACAAGCTCTCGGGCCAGTTCGCGCAACCCGGCTGGAATGCCATGGCACTGGCGAAGATCAAGGATCCCGGCGACTTCCTCAACGCCATGCTGAGCCAGAACCTGCCGCGCACCAGCCAGGTGATCGCGCTGATCAAGAAGTTCGTGCCCAAGCTCAAGGGTTTCGAGTCGATGGGCGATCAGGAGTACTACGGTTGCGTGCAGTCGTCGTGCCCGGCTGGCCAGTGCGGCAATCCGTGCAACAGCATCAAGGATGCCTTGGCAATGGTTGCGTTCGATCCCGCCGCATTTGCCGCCGCGCTCGAAGCAGGCGTGGTCAAGCCGTTGGTGGATCTGCAGAAGGCCTTTGATACCGTGCCTTACCTGACGCGCCTGTTCACCACTGTATCGCCCGAGGAGATGACCAAGGATCCGATTTTCGCCTACAACACCGGCTTGCCCGACGTGTCGAACATCCACACCGCCCAGGCCGTGCCGATCTGCGAGGCCGGGTCGAACCAGGCAAAAACGCTGGAGATCACCTATGCCGATGGCAGCAAGCTGACCTTGCCGGCGCCGGACCAGAACACTGGGTGCTTCTTCCCGGGTGGTGGCCAAGGCGGTGACGGCAAAGGCAAGATCCTGACCCAGGGCGGCCAGCCGGCCAAGACCGTGTCGGTGCTGGACGAAACCGGCGCCCCGCTGATCATCGATCCGACCATCGCGGACAAGGTCGACGCGCAGTTGAACGCCGCCGAGCTGGGCAAGCCGAGCCTTTCCGAGGCGTTCAAGAAGAGCCTGCCGCCGGTGACCTGGAACGCGAACGCGCCGACCGGCAGCGACATCAGTTCCGGCGGCGACATCAGCAGCGGCAGCGACGCTGGAAGCACGAGTGATGTCGCGGTGTTGAGCGACGCCGGCACCACCCCGCCGCCCTATTACGGCACGCCCAAGGAATCCAGCGGCTGCACCGCCGCGCCGACCGCC
>CAYHHL010000243.1:0-6523 GCA_964356325.1 uncultured Enterobacteriaceae bacterium
CTCTATGACCTGCCCGTTTTCGAGGAATCGAAGCTATCCGCTTCTCGCCCCTCGACAACGGCCACGGTTCCGGCCGCGGGTCCGGGTCCGGGTGCTGGCGATCATCACCCATACTGTCGCGGCTACGTTCGAGTTCGTCCGGCGTGTACACACGTCAAGAATTGCCATATCATCAGGCCGGCTTCGATCCATTCCTGCCACCTCACGGAGATTCCCATGCAGATGTTCCGCCATGCGACCCTGACCCTGTTTCTCCTCCTCGGGATCGCCATCCCCAGCGCACAGGCGCAGATGCAGGGGGCGAAGGCGTCGCCGGCCATCGCGGACAAGGACAAGGTCCGCGCCGATCGCTGGATCGAGGAGCACAAGGCGAAGCTGGCGAGCCTGGAGGCTTTCGTGGCCGAGAAGGATCCCGCCAAGATCTTGGAGGCGCGTGTAGGCAGCATCACGGACTTGCGGCGGACGATGATGCAGCCGCACCCGCTAGTGGATTTTCGCGCCCACCCGGAGTTCCAAGGGTGCCGCACGCGGTTGATGACCCTGCGCACGGAATTGGCGAAGCGCGGGCTGTATGTGGGCGAGTGGCGCGAATGGGAATTTGACGGCCAGACGGTCGGCGATGAGGAAGCGAAGTTCCTGTTGAGCTTCGAGGACAAGTTCAACGGCCTGCGCAATTCGAACGGCGTGAGCCCGCAAGGCGATGAGAAGTTGACGAAAATGGGGGACGTGCTCAAGCGGCCGGAGTTCGAGTCCAATCCGGTCCTGAAGGCCTACAAGACCGACCTGGGGCAGTACGTGCTGGCCGGAGCTGTCTATCGCAATGCGCTCTTGCGCGTCAAAGCCGTGGGTAACGCCTTTCGTAGCGTCAAGACCGACGTGGACAAGAACTGGGCGGGCTGCAAGGGCGAATGCGTCAAGCGCGTGCATGCAGACGCCATGCGCGTGGTGGCGTTGGTGGATCAGGTCAAGGCGGCCGGGCTGAACCTCAAGGATTTCAAAGTCAAGTTGGACGAGCGCGAGCCGCTGTCCGAAGAGTGGGACTTGGAGAAGGTCAAGCTGGAAGCGGGCAAGATCGCGAAGAAGAAGTAGCAACCGCTCACAGTTGCGCTCATGGAGCCGCATCAGCGGTAGTTCTCGTGCGTTCGACCAGGAGGCGTCATGCTCGGCCAGATGATGAACCAACCGCTGCTGATCTCGAGCCAGATCGAGTTCGCCGCGCGTTTCCACAGCAACGTCGAGGTCATCGCCCGCTCCGTGGAGGGGCCCATCGTCCGCAGTTCCTGGGGCCAGATCGCCCACCGAGCCCGCCAGACGGCCAACGCGCTGTTGGCGCTGGGCGTGCAGCCCGGCCAGCGCGTCGCCACGATCGCCTGGAACACCCATCGCCACCTGGAGTTGTACTTCGCGGTGTCCGGCATCGGCGCCGTGCTGCACACCATCAACCCGCGCCTGCCGCCCGAGCAACTGCGCTACGTCGTCGACCACGCTGAGGATCTGGTCCTGTGTTTCGACAACACCTTCGGCAAGCTCGCGCAGTTCCTGGCGAATCAGGGCACGTCCCTGCGGCATTTCGTGGCGCTGACCGACGAGGCGCACCGTCCCGATGATCTGGGCATCGCCGGCCTGCTGGACTACGAGTCGTGGATCGCCGGGCAAAGCGACGCGCTGGACTGGCCGCAGTTCGACGAGAACCTCGCGTCTTCGCTGTGCTACACCTCAGGCACGGCCGGAAATCCCAAGGGCGTGCTGTATTCCCATCGCTCGACCGTGCTGCACTCCTACGCGGTGGCGATGGCGGATTCACTGGCGATTTCCGCGCGCGACGTGACACTGCCCGTGGTGCCGATGTTCCACGTCAACGCCTGGGGCGTGCCGTACGCGGCCGCGATGGTCGGCTCCAAGCTCGTGTTGCCGGGACCGGGGATGGACGGCAAGAGCCTGCTGGAACTCATCGATGCGGAGGGCGTGACCAGCCTGCTGGGCGTGCCGACCGTGTGGCTGGCGCTGCTGCAACACCTGCGTGCCGTGGGGCGTACGCTGACCACCGTGGACAAGGTCACGATTGGCGGATCGGCCTGTCCGCCCAGCATGATCCGCGCTTTCGAGCAGGAGCACGGCGCGCGGGTGCTGCACGCGTGGGGCATGACCGAGACCAGCCCGGTCGGCACCGTCAACCGGACACTGCCCAAGCACGCGGCGTGGAGCGAGGACGAGAAGTTCGCGCTCCAGTCCAAGCAGGGCCGGCCGGTCTACGGCATCGACCTGCGCCTGGTCGACGACGATGGCCAGGTGCAGCCGCACGATGGCAAAACCACGGGCCAACTGCAGGTCAAGGGTTGGTGGGTGGCCGGCAGCTACTTCAAGCGCGACATCGACGAGGCCCACCAGGACGGTTGGTTCGACACCGGCGACATCGCCACCATCGATTCCGACGGCTACATGCAGATCACCGACCGCGCCAAGGACGTGATCAAGTCCGGCGGCGAATGGATCAGCAGTATCGACTTGGAAAACGCGGCGATGGGGCATCCCGGCGTGGCGCAGGCGGCGGCGATCGGCGTGCCGCACAGCAAGTGGCAGGAACGGCCATTGCTCATCGTGGTGCGCGCCGCCGGCCAGGAGGTGTCGGGCGAGGACCTGATCGCTTACCTGGAGACGCGCATCGTCAAGTGGTGGCTGCCCGACGCCGTCGAGTTCGTCGACGCCTTGCCGATGGGCGCGACCGGCAAGGTGCTGAAGCGGGAATTGCGTAAAAAGTTCGCGGACTATCAGCTGGGCTGACGCTCGGACGCGGCATCAGCGCGCCTGTGCCACCCGCGGCAACAGATCCTGCTCGATGACTTCGCGGTGGTACAGCGAGCCGCGAAAACCCACCACGCGCTCGACCACCACGCCTTTGTGCACGTACAGTACCGTCGGCGTCGACATCACGCCTAGCTGCCGGCATGCGTTGAGATTTTTGGCTACGTCGGCCTCGCAGACCTTGACCTTGCCGGCATAGTCGCGCGTCAGGTTCATCACGATGGGCTCGAGCTGCTTGCACGGCCCGCACGTGGCGCTCCAGAAATCGACCAGCACCGGCACGTCGCTCTGCATGACCTCGGCGTGGAAGTTGGCGTCGGTCAGGGTCACAGGGTGCACGGCCGCTTCCAGGCCCAGCAGCGATTTCCACCAGCTCATCGTTCGGCTCCTTCAGGGGCGCAGGGCCCGTGGAGTGGGAGCCTCAGCGAGGCGGAAAGGATTCGCAAGCCCAGGTGACGCGGGCTTCGCCTGGTCTGAAGTCTGTGAAGATGGGCCCGGACGAGGCCAAGAATCTGCTAGATGTACCACAAGCGGATAGCCTGGCTGGGGTACCATTCGTTGGCGTCGGACAACTGCTTGCCGTCGAACAGGTCGACGTGGCCCGTGCCCGAATAGCTGAAAATCTTGTCGAAAGCGACGATGCCCTTCTTGCCGGCGATCGCCGTTCCCAACTCGCCGTCCATCGCGGTGCCGAAGGCGTCAGCCGATTGGAAGCGGCCGCGCGCAGGCATTTCGACGCTGGGCTTGCCGGCGTGGCAGGTCAGGTAGGTCCACATTTCCTTGGCCGAAAGGATGTAGTGCCAGCCTGTCTTCTTGCTGAACGGGATGCGACCCGGGTCGATGCCGGCAGCCTTGGCCTTCTCGCGCGTGATCTTCAGGTTGCCGCCCAAGGTGTTGAGCATGACGCTCAGCCGGATGGCGCAACTGTTGCTGTAGGCGTCCGGGCTCCAGCCCTGCTGGGTCAGCACGTCGGTGCTGGCGGTGTTGGTCGAACTGTCACCCTGGTAGTTGTGCGGATGCGCGTCCCACGCCTGCTGGAAATCAGCGGGCAACCCACCGTTCTTGCTGCCGGGTGCGCCTTGCTGAGGTTTGTTGCCGCCTTGGGCCTGGGCCTGCGTCGTCGGGCCGCCCGCGGGCGGAGTCGAGCGTGCTGCGGTGGCCGCATTCGGCGCGGGTTGCTGGGCAGCGGGATCGGCTGCCGGCACCACTGTCGGCGCCTTGTCCATCGCCAGCAGCGTGTCCTTGCCCAGGACGCCATCGGCCGTCATGCCATGCGTCGCCTGCCAACCCGTCAAAGCCTTGGTCGTGGCGTCGCCCCAAGCGCCATCCGGACCGCCGCGGCCGACCTTGAAGCCGTTGGCAACCAGGAACTGCTGCAAGGCGCGCACCGACGGACCGCTCGCGCCCGCTCGCAACGTACCGACACCCTTGGCCACGGATTCCAGCACGTGGTCGCCGGAGAACAGCGACTGCGTCAGCGCGCCACCTCCCGGCGGCGGCGGCGGCGTGGGCGTCTGGCTCTGCGCGCCGCGCGTGGCACCGCCAGCTGGACCGCCACGCGGGGCAGTGGCTGTAGCTTGCGGGCGCTGTTGCGGTGCGGGCTGCGGGACAGGCATGGTCGTTCCTCGGCGCCGGTGCGGGTACCCGGTCGCGCGGCAAGGATAGCGCAGCCTGTCAAGGGGTGGAAGATGGCGCTGACCAGGCGGGGCGTTCGCACCCTCGACCGGCCCGGGGGCGGAGGATGCCACGGCCACGGTGCCTTGTCGCTACAGCCAAAGCCTC
The DNA here is from genome assembly GCA_964356325.1 of uncultured Enterobacteriaceae bacterium. Lineage (GTDB taxonomy): Bacteria > Myxococcota_A > UBA9042 > UBA9042 > UBA9042 > CAYHHL01. The sequence continues at coordinate 4,585 of CAYHHL010000243.1, forward strand.
GACCACGGCACGCCAATCGGACTGCGCAAGTACCTGTGATGCCGCAAGATCTCCCGGTACAGCGCCGCGTACTGCCCCACCACCACCGTGGGCGCGAACCGGGCCAGCATGTCCGCCCGCGCCAGCCGGCCCATCTCCACCGCGCGCTCGCTCGCCAGGTGCAGCGCTTGCCACAACGCCTCGGCCAGCGCCGCGTCGTCCTCGGCCTCGCAGCTCAGGCCCGTCTCGCCATCCCGCAGCAAGTCAGGCACTTCGCCCACACGCGTCGCCACCACCAGCGTGCCCAGGCCCAGGCCTTCCAGCACCACGTTGGGCGAACCTTCACTGCGCGACGCCAGCACCGAGAAGCGCGCCGCCTCCAGCAGGGTCGGCACGTCCTCGACCGCGGTCACGATGTGCAAGTCGTGGTAGTTCGCAGCCTTGGCCATCTGCCGCACCCGCTCGACGCGCTGGGCATCCTCGAGAAAGCCGGCGAGCAGCAGCGGTGGCAACTGCGCCTGAGCACTGCCCATTCGATCCCGGACTGCCAGCCACGCGCGCAACAGGCCGTCCTGGTTCTTGTACGCGTCGAAACGGCCCAGTGCCACCACCGGCGGCCGGTTCGGATCCAGGCCCAGGCGCATCAGCAAGGCACGCCTTTGCTCCAGAGTGGACGGCTGCCGGGTCTCGATCGCCGGCGCCAGGATATTGCCGATGAAGTGGACCTTGTTGCGCGCGATGCCGTGGTGCACCAGCCAATCCGCCATGCCGCGGCTGTTGGTCGTCACCGCCGTCGCCAGGAATGAACTGGCCAAGGTGATGCGCCTTTGCATCGGATCGTGATCGAACACGCTGGCTGAACAGCGCACGCCCGCGATGACCGGCACGCTGCCCGGCAAGCGCCCTGCCAAGGCCGCGTACAGCGACGGCACGCCCAGCCAGGCATGCACGAGATCGGTCTGCTTGGGCGAGACCAGGCCCGCCAGCGCCGCCACGAAGCGCGGATCGGTCCGGCTCGCACGCGGCAGCTTCAGCGTCTGCACGCCGTCGGGAACCTGGTGGAACTGCGAGCTATCGTTGTACCAGGCCAGCCGCGTCTGCCAGCTCGTCGCCAACCCGCTCGCCAGACCGACCATCTGCTTTTGCGCGCCGCCCGCCGCCAGCGAGTCGAGGAACAGCGTCAGGCGGCGCCGCTGGCTTGGCAGTGGGGGCTCCCGGCCAGGAGTCATGCGTCACCGGAACTGGGAATCGACTCCGCCGCCTCGATCAGTTGTTCGCTGACACTCCACAAGCGCTCGGAATCTGTACCGTCCTTGGCGTGCGGTGCCGGATCGTAGGGCTTGCTGTCCTTGAAGTACAGACCGGTCACGCCCTGCACTTCCGGCGACAACGCGAGGTAGACCGAGGTCGCCGCACCTTGCGCCAGGGTTTCGCTGCCTTCGATGTCAAACCCCTTACGCAGCAGCTTGGTGCCGACCACGCCCGGGTGCAACGCGTTGGCGGTGACCTTGCGGGCGTCGAGCCGACGGGCCAATGCGCGGGTGAACAGGATGTTGGCGAGCTTGGACTGCGCGTAGGCCTCGTAGCCGCTCTGGCCGAGCAGGTCCAGCCAGTGGATCTTGCCGCGCGCGTGGGCTATGGAACTCACAGTAATGATTCGGGCTGGCGCGCTCGACTCCAGCAGCGGCAACAGTTCGCGGGTCAGCAGGAACGGCGCGAGGTGGTTGACCATCCACGTGCGCTCCAAGCCGTCCTCGGTCATGTGGGTCGCGGTCTCGTACACGCCGGCGTTGTGCAGCAGCACGTGCAAATGCGGGAAATTCGCGCGGATTTCCTGGGCACCGCGGCGGATTTCGCCCAGCACCGCCAGATCGAAGGCAACGCTGTGCACCTGCGGATTGCCGGACTTCCGGGCGATGTCCTGGCGCACCGCCTCGACCTTGTCCGGGTGACGGCCGTG
>CAYHHL010000243.1:6623-8040 GCA_964356325.1 uncultured Enterobacteriaceae bacterium
AGCCGTTGTCCGCCACGCTTCCCGACAGCCAGCGCTCGACGTCGCCCACCGCCATGCCCTTGCGCCGCGCGTAGTCCTGCATCTGGTCCTCGCCGATGCGCCCGACCAGGAAGTAATCCGCATCCGGATGGCCCAGGTACAGCCCGCTCACGCTTGCGCCCGGCACCATCGCCAGGTTCTCGGTCAGCTCGATGCCCACCTCGTTGGCCCGCAAGATCTCCCAGATCTTGAGCTTCTCGGTGTGGTCCGGACAACTCGGGTAGCCGAATGCCGGGCGAATTCCGCGAAACTTCTCGGCAATCAGCTCCTCGTTGCTCGCCTGCTCGTCGGGCGCGTACCAGGCCCTTCGCACCTTCTCGTGCAGCATCTCGGCCAGCGCTTCAGCCAACCGGTCGGCCAGCGCCTTGACCATGATCGCCCGGTAGTCGTCGTGATCCTTCTCGTACTTGCGCACGATCTCATCCACGCCCAGTCCCGCCGTCACCGCGAACGCGCCCACGTAGTCGCGCAGCCCCGTCTCTTTCGGCGCCACGTAGTCCGCGAGGCAAAGGTACGGCTTGTCCTCGGACTTCACCTGTTGTTGCCGGAGCATGCAGAACCGCGTCAGTTCCCGATCGCGGCCCTCGTCGGCGTACACCACGATGTCGTTGCCTTCGCTGTTGGCCGGCCACAGCCCATACACCGCGTTGGCGTGGATCTCGCCGCCCGCCACCAGTTCCGCCAACATTTCTTGGGCATCCGCGAATAGCGACCGCGCCTGCTCGCCGTACTCGGGATGCTCCAGGATGCGCGGGTACCTGCCCTTCAACTCCCAGGCAATGAACAGGAACGTCCAGTCGATGTACGGCGCTATCTCGGCCAGCGGGATGTCGCGCAGCTCGATGCGTCCCTCGAAAGTCGGCACCGTCACTTCGCTTTCCCGCCAGTTCAGCCGCGGCCGACTCGCCTGCGCCGTGGCATAGGGCAACAGCGGTCGGTTGGTGCGGGCGAAATGCACCTCGCGAAGACGTTGTTGTTCCAGGCGATTGTCGGCATCGAACTGGGGCCGTTGGCTGTCGCTGAGCAGGGCCGCCACGGTGCCGACCGCGCGCGAGGCGTCCAGCACGTGCAGCACCGGTGGCGCGTACTCGGTGGCGATCTTGACCGCGGTGTGCTGCCGGCTGGTGGTCGCGCCGCCGATGAGCAAGGGCTGCGTCATGCCGCGGCGCTGCATCTCCTTGGCCACCAGGGTCATTTCGTCCAGCGATGGAGTAATCAGCCCCGACAGCCCGACCACGTCGACGTTGCGGGCCTGCGCCTCGCCCAGGATCTTCGTCAGCGGCACCAGCACGCCCAGGTCGATCACCTCGTAGGTGTTGCAACCCAGCACCACGCCGACGATGTTCGTGCCGGTGTCGGGAACCTCGCCACAGCCCGC
>CAYHHL010000244.1:0-1058 GCA_964356325.1 uncultured Enterobacteriaceae bacterium
GCCCCCCGCCCGGGACGCGGCCCGGGCCCCGAACCCGGCCCCGACCCCGACCCCGAACCCGACCCCGAACCCGACCCCGACCCCGAACCCGACCCCGAACCCGAACCCGAACCCGAACCCGAGCCCGAACCCGAACCCGTGCCCGAACCCGAGAACCTCGCGATCAACCTAAACGTACCGCCAATCCGCCATAGCCCCGCCTAAGGGCAAGGCGAAATCACCGCATGCAAGCAACCACCGGTGCCCACGTCGCAGCTGTCCGCCGTGCATTTGTCGCCGTCATCGCAGCCATTGCTCGTGCCCGCGCACTTGCCTGACCCACAAGTATCGCTCGCCGTGCAGAACTGGCCATCGGTGCAAGCGCTCGTGTCGGCCTTGGCCGTCCACTGTGTCGCGGACTTGGCGCCGTCGCAGATCTGGCAACTGTTGCCCGGGTCATCCAAGCCCTGCGTCCAGCACGCCCCGGCGATGCTGCAACTCGTGGCGGTATCGCGCACCCGGCGGATGCGGCTGTTGCTGTAGTCGGCGATCCACAAGAAGCCGTGCGCATCCATGGCCATGTTCAGCGGTTGGTTGAAGCGCGCCGCGGTGCCGGAGCCGTCGAGATTGCCGGCGACGCCGCCTGCCCAAGTGGTGACCAGACTGCCGACGATGCGCCGCACCCGGTAGTTGAAACGATCGCCGACGTAGATCGCACCCGTCGAGTCGACCGCGATGCCCCACGGGCTGTTGAAGCGCGCCAGGCTGGCATCGCCGTCGAGCAAGCCCGCGGTGCCGCTGCCGGCCACGGTGGTGACCACGCCGTCGGGAGTGACCTTGCGAATGCGGTGGTTGTTGTAGTCGCCCACGAACACGTTGCCCTCTGAATCCAAGCCGATGCCCAACGGGTTGGCGAACTTGGCGGCGGCTCCGGTGCCATCGGCAAAGCCCGCCGCACTGCCGGCCAGGGTGGTGACAACGCCCGCGGCGGTGACCTTGCGAATCCGGCTGTTGCCATAGTCCGCGACGTACACGATGCCGCCCGGCGTGACCGCGACGCTGTAGGGGGTGTTGAAGCG
>CAYHHL010000244.1:1158-8026 GCA_964356325.1 uncultured Enterobacteriaceae bacterium
GTGGTTGCTGGTGTCGGCGATGTAGGCCACGCCGTTGCTGTCGACCTCGACGCCAATGGGCAAGTTGAACTGGGCCGCGGTGCCGGTGGCGTCGACGTAGCCCTGGACCGAGCCGGCCATCGTCTCGACCTGGATGTTGCCGCCCGGCACACAGCCGCCGTTGCTGCAGATGTCACCGAGGGTGCACGCGTTGCCGTCATCGCAAGCCAGCGTGTTGTTGGCGAACTGGCACTTGCTCAGCTTGCAGGTGTCGGTGGTGCAGCCGTTGGAGTCGTCGCACTCGGCGTCCTTGGTGCAAAAGCCGTTGCAGCCCACGATCGGCGTGAAGGTGCAAGCGCCAGAGCCCGCGTCGCAAGCATCTGTCGTGCAAGAATTGCCGTCGTCGCACGTGACCGGGCTTGCCACGCAACCGCCGCCGCTGCAGGTGTCGGGGCCGGTGCAAGGCTTGCCGTCGCTGCACGCGCTGGCGTCGGCTTTCTGCGCCCAGCCCTTGGGGTTTTTCGCGGCGTTGCACGCCTCGCAGGTGTTGCCGGGGTTGGCCATGCCCGCGGCGTAGCACTTGTTGCCGACAAGGCACGACTTGCTGCCGTCGGTGATGCGGCGCACCCGCTGGTCGTCAAAGCCACCGACGTACACGACGCCCTGGGGATCGACGGCGACACCCAGCGGATTGGCGAAGAACGCGACGCTGGCATCGCCGTCCTTGAAGCCGCCCACGCCGGTGCCCGCGAACTTGCTGACGATGCCGGCCGGGCTGATGCGGCGCACGCGCTGGTTGGCGCGGTCCGTGACGTAGATGTTGTCCGCGGAGTCGATCGCCAAGCCCCACGGTTGGTTGAAGTGCGCCGTCGCCGCGTCGCCGTCCTGGTAGCCGAGCACGCCGTCGCCCGCCAGCGTGGTGACCTTGCCGGCCGGCGTGACCTTGCGGATCCGGTGGTTCAACTGATCGGCGACGATGATGTTGCCGCCACTGTCCAGCGCGATGCCGAGCGGTCCCTGGAACTTCGCGAGGTTGCCCGTGCCATCGGCGAACCCGGAGCTGGAGCCGGCGACGGTGGTGACGATGCCGTTCTGGATGCGGCGGATGCGGTTGTTGTTGTAATCCGAGACGTACACCACGCCGGCGCTGTTGACGGCGATGGCGTAGGGCGCGCTGAACCGGGCGATGCTGACCGCGCCGTCCACGTAGCCCGGGTTGCCGCCCGCGAACGTCGTGACCGTGCCGTCGGTGGCGACCAGGCGGATGCGGTGGTTGGACACGTCGGCGACGTAGAGCTTGCCGCCCGGGCCGACCTTGACGTCGGTCGGGTTGCTGAACTGCGCGCTCTTGCCCTGGGCGTCCGTGTAGCCCGCGACGCCCGAGCCGGCCAGCGTGGTGACCGTGCCATCGGCCGCGACCTTGCGGATCTGGTGGTTGCTGTATTCGCTGACGAACAGGTTGCCGCTGGCATCGAGGTCGACGCCCGAGGGCCGGAAGAACTTTGCAGCCGCGCCCTTGCCGTCGACGTTGCCCTGTACCTGGCCCGCGAACGTATCGACCAGCACCGCGGTGCCGGTCACGCAGGTGCCGCCCGAACAAGCGTCACCCAAGCTGCAAACGTTGCCGTCGTCGCAAGCCGTGGTGTTGTTGGCGTTGGCGCACTTGCCCGCGATGCAACTGTCCGTGGTGCATGGGTTGTTGTCGCTGCAATCGCTCGCTTGGGTGCAGTTGCCGCCGCAGCCGACGATCGGTGCGTGGCTGCACTGGCCGGTGCCGGCGCTGCAGGCGTCCTGCGAGCAGGCGTCCTGGTCGTCGCAATCCGCGGCCGCGCCGTCGCACACCCCGGCGGTGCACGAGTCACTGAGCGTGCAGGGATTGCCGTCGGCGCAGGGGGCGGCGTCGGCGAGCGTCGTCCAGGCCGTCGCGCTGACCGCTGGCTTGCAGATCTGGCACGAACTGCCCGGGTTGGGCGCGCCGGCGACATAGCACTTGTTGGCGATGAGGCACGGGCTGCTGGCATCGCGGACGCGGCGGATGCGGTAGTTGTTGCTGTCGGCGATGTACGCATAACCCGAGACGTCGAACGTCAAGTGCGTCGGGTACTGGAAGCGCGCCTTGGCCGCGGCGCCGTCGAGCACGCCCACGTTGCCGTCGCCCGCCCAGGAGTCGACCACGCCGGCCGCGGAAATACGTCGAATCCGGTGGTTGTAGCGATCGCCGACGTACACGGTGCCATCGGGGCCCACCGCGACGCCCATCGGCAGGTTGAAGCGCGCGACGCCGGCGCCGCCGTCGAGGAAGCCTTGGATGCCCGAGCCCGCGACGGTGGTGACGGCGCCAGCGGGTGAAACCTTGCGGATCCGATGGTTGTTCTGATCGGCGACCAGCAGGTTGCCCGCGGCGTCGACGTCGATGCCTACCGGGAAGAAGAAGCGTGCTTTCAAGCCATTCGGATCATCGGCGAAGCCGCCCACGCCGTCGCCCGCCAAAGTCGAGACCACGCCCGCCGTGCTGATGACGCGGATCCGATGGTTGTTGGTATCGGCCACGTAGATCGCGCCGCCCGGGCCGACGATCGAGGCGTACGGCCGATTGAAGACCGCGGTGGCGGCGGGGCCGTCCTTGTAGCCCGCGACGCCTTGGCCCGCCAGCGTGGTGACTTCGCCGCCCGTGGCGATCTTGCGGATCGCGCTGTTTTGCGTGTCGCTGACGATCAAGTTGCCCGCCGGGTCGATGGCAATGCCGATGGGCGCGTTGAGCATGGCCGCGGTGCCCTTGGCGTCCAGGAAGCCGGGGCCGCCGTTGCCCGCCACCGTGGTGACGACGCCTTGCGAAGTGACCTTGCGGATGCGGTGGTTGGCCGAATCCGCCACGAAGCTGTTGCCGTTCTGGTCCACGGCGATGCCATAGGGCAGGTTGAACTTGGCGTTGGCGCCGGTGCCGTCCGCGTAGCCGCCGATGCTGCCAGCCAACGTGTCGACCACGACGCCGGTGCCGCCGACGCACTTGCCGCCGCTGCACACGTCGCCCACCGAGCACAAGTAGCCGTCGTCACACGCCAAGGTGTTGTTCGTGTAGACGCAGCCGGCCGATGCCGGATTGCACGAGTCGGTGGTGCAGGCGTTGGCGTCGTCGCAGTCCTTGGCGCTGCCAGCGCACTTGCCCGTGGCGCAGGAGTCCCCAGAAGTGCAGGCATTGTTGTCGTCGCAGGTCGAAGTCGCAGGCAAAGGCGCATTGACGCAAGCCCCGCTCTTGGTGTCGCAACTATCGGTCGTGCACAAGTTGGCGTCGTTGCAGTTCTTGTTGGCTCCTGACACGCACTTGCCGGCCGCGCAGACGTCGGGCGAACTGCAGGCGTTGCCGTCGTCGCAAGGCAAGGTATTGGGCGCGTACGAGCACTTGCCGCCCGAGCAGGCGTCGCTCGTGCACAGGTTCTTGTCGTCGCAATCGCCGATGCTTGCGCAGTTGCCGCCACAGCCCGCGATGGGCACGAACTTGCAGCCGCCGTCGCCCGGGTTGCACGTGTCCTTGCTGCACACGTCGCCGTCGTCGCAGACCTTGGCCTTGCCCGAAACACAACTGCCCGCCGCGCACGCATCGCCGACCGTGCAAAGCAGGCCGTCGTCGCAAGCGTCGCTGTTGTTGGCGTGGCTGCAGCCTTTCACCGCGTCGCAACCATCCGTGGTGCAAACGTTCTTGTCGTCGCAGCTGACCGGGCTGGCCACGCACTTGCCGCCCGAGCAGACGTCGCCCGAAGTACACGCGGTGCCGTCGTCGCATACCGCGGTGTTGGTGCTGGACCCGCACTTGCCGTTGCTGCAGGTCTCGTCGGTGCAAGGGTTCTTGTCGTCGCAATCCTTGACTTCCGCGCAGTTGCCGCCACAACCGAAGATTACCGCGGTCTTGCACGCGCCGGTCTTGGCATCGCACGAGTCCGTCGTGCACGCGTCGCCGTCGTCGCACACCTTCTTGGTGCCGACCTCGCACTTCTTGTTGTTGCACGTGTCGCCGACGGTGCAGGCATCGCCATCGGCGTCGCAGGTGGCGGCCGACGAAAGGTTCACGCAGCCGTTCAAGGCGTTGCAGGTATCCAGGGAGCACGGGTTCTTGTCGTCGCAGTCCAACGCGGCGCCCGGCGTGCAGGTGCCGCCCTGGCAACTGTCGTTCAGCGTGCAGTTGGAGTTGTCGGCCTCGCACGGGCTGCCCTGCAACGGCGCGCCGTCGGCTTTGCATTGGCCGGTCGCGGCGTCGCAGCCGTCCTTGGTGCACAAGTTGCCGTCGTCACACACTTTGGCCTTGCCAGCGACGCATACCTTGTCGGCGCAGGCGTCGCCCACGGTGCAGGCCGTGCTGTCGGCGTCGCAGGGGCTGGTGTTGGCGGTGAACTTGCAGCCGACCTGCGGATCGCAAGCGTCGGTCGTGCACGAATTGCCGTCGTCGCACACTTGCGGCTGGCCCGGTGCGCACTTGCCGGCGTCGCACTGGTCGTCCTGGGTACACGCGTTGGCGTCGGCGTCGCACGGTTGGCCGGTCTTGATCGGCACCAGGCCGCACTTGCCGGTCAGCGCGTCGCACTTGTCCTGCGCGCAGGCGCCGCCGTCCGCGCTGCACTTCACGATGGTCTTGGCATTGATCACGCACGCATACGGCGCCTTGGCCTTGTCGCACACCAACGTGCCGTTGCAGGCGTTGCCGTCGTCTTTGCAGTCCGCATCGGTGGTGCACTCGCAGGTATTCAAGCCCGAAGCGCACTTGCCGGCCGCGCAACTGTCACCCGTGGAACAAGCGTTGCCATCGTCGCAAGGCAAGGTATTGGCCGTGGCCGTGCAGCCGGTCTTCTTGTCGCAAGCGTCGGTCGTGCAAGGGTTGTCGTCGTCGCAATCGCTGGGGTCCTTGGCGACGCCTTTGCACTTGCCGGTCGTGCACTTGTCGAAGTCGGAACAGGCGTTGCCGTCGTCGCAAGGGCCGGCGTTGTCCAGGAACGAGCAGCCGGTCTTGACGTCGCAACTATCCGTCGTGCAAGGGTTGCCGTCATCACACGAGATGGCTTTGCCCGCGCACTTGTTGTCGCCGCATGCATCGCCCGAGGTGCACAGGTTGCCGTCGTCGCAGGCCACGCTGGCGCTGAGCGGCAGGTGGGCGCAAGCACCGTTGGCCGGATCGCAGGCGTCCTGGCTGCACGGGTTGGCGTCGTCACAGTCCTTGACCTTGCCGCCCTTGCACGCGCCGGCCTCGCACAGATCTCCGAAGTCACAAGCATTGCCGTCATTGCACGGCACCGCGTTGGGGGTGTGCACGCAGCCGGTCGCGACCTTGCATGCGTCGTCGGTGCACGGATTGGCGTCGTCGCAGGCGCTCGGTTTGCCCGCGCACTTGCCGTTCGCGCAGGTGTCGCTCTCGGTGCAGATGTCGCCATCGGTGCAGGTCACGGCATTGGGCACGGCGACGCAACCGGTTTGAGCGTCACAGCTATCGTCGGTGCAAGGGTTGGTGTCGTCGCAGACCTTGGCCTTGCCGGGTGCACACTTGCCGCCGGCGCAGGTGTCGGCCTGCGTACATGCGTCGCCGTCGTCACACGGGGTACCTTCGGGACAACCAGGCGCAACTTCAGCACCGGTATCGCCGACTTCCTGGGCAGCATCGGCCGGGACCGGCGCATCGGCCGCGACATCCGCGACATCTTCGGCCAGGGTGTCCGGCGTCAGGACATCGATCGGGACTTTGACGTCACTGCCGGGGATCTCGGTGAAAACCGCGTCGCCACCGGAGGAATCGGCGCCGACCGCAGTGCCTGGGCCGAGCACCGGCTGGTCCGTGTTGCCGCACGCCCCGAGCCACAGGGCCAGCAGGGTGAACGCGAGGACTTGGCGAAGGTGCTGCAAAGACATGAGAAACCCCGGGGGAGGAGGTGTTGGCGGCAAGTCGACCGGTCGCGATCGCCGCCCGCGCGCACGGCGCAGGAAGCAAGACGCTCACCGCCACGCTACACCGGGGCCGTGTCGCTCGCAAGGCACCGTGGGATTGCGTGAATGGCTATGGATCGCATGCCCACGCCGCCGCTGGCCTGCCCAGCTTGCGCGCCGCGGCGCATCGCTCCGGCCGGGTCAGGCGCAGATCCGCGAAGCTGCCGTCGGGCCGATGCAACCGCGCGACACCGTCCACGCCCAGGATGGCATCGGTGAACCAGGCCTCGTCCGCGGGCGCCAACTGGCCCTGCTCGTACACCGGCAGCGTGCGATCGGCGAACTCTAGGGTCACGCCGTCCGGACAACGCGGCGATTGCAAGACCTTGGGCCCATTCCACTGCCGCTGCTTCCACTCCCCGTCCTTGAGCACGGCAAGCGCCACCGTCGCCAGCGCATCCACGGCGACGAGCGCGCCGGTGACCTTCATCCCCGCGTCATCCTGGGCGGTTCCCTGCTGCAGTAGCAGGCCTGCCGTCGTGCCTTCGAACAGCGCGAACAGGCCGCCGATCAGGCGCCAACCGACGCCCCACTCATAGTAATCCTGCTCGTAGTGGACGTCGGGCCATTGCGTCGTCTGCACACAGGCGACCCGCGGCGGCGCCAGCGTGCCAGGCTCGACCCGGAACTGCGTGGTCGGGTTCGAAAGCGCGGTTTCTCCAGCCGGCATCGCCTCTTCTGGCGCATGATCGGTTGCCCAGAGCAACGCACTGGTGGTCGCGCATCCGGGCAGTTGGGCGGCGACGGTCCACAGCAGGGGCAGCAACTTCAGGCGGCGCATCGATCGTTTCTCCGGCAAGACTCTTGGAACGGCCGAGCCAGGCAGGCGATTCGAGACTTTCTACCGGCTCCGGCTCCCGGCTCCGGCTCCGGGTTCGGGTTCGGGTTCGGGTTCGGGGTTCGGGGTCGGGTTCGGGTTCGGGTT
>CAYHHL010000245.1:0-8012 GCA_964356325.1 uncultured Enterobacteriaceae bacterium
GGGCAACGGTGGCTGTTGCTGACCGCGCGAACCGTGTAATGTCGCCGCCCGAGGGAGGTAGTGCGCATGTGGACCCTGTACGGCATGGCGATCTCGCCGGGCACTCGCAAGACCCGTTGGGCGCTGGAGGAAACCGGCGTCGCCTACAGTCTGGTCGAGACCGACCTCCGCAAGGGCGAGACGCGCACGCCGGAGTTCTTGCGCCTGAACCCGAACGGCACGATTCCCACGCTGTTGCATGAGGATTTCCCGGTGTGGGAGACCAATGCCATCGTGCTGTACGTCGCCGAGACGCTGGCCGGCGCCACGCTGCTGCCGCAATCCAGGCAAGAGCGGGCCGCGGTGCACCAATGGCTGTCCTGGGAGGCGACTTCCCTGCACGAGCCGTTGCATCGGGCGTGGCTGGTCAAGTTCCGCGCCAGCCTGGGCATGCCCGACGATCCGACCGCCTGGGAACTGGCGGCCGAGGCTGCGAAAAAGCCGCTGGGCGTGCTGGACCGGCACCTGGCCGAACGGAACTTTGTGGCGTGCGATCGCTTTGGCGTGGCGGACATCTGCCTGGGCGCCGCGGTGGCCCAGACGGCTCAGGCGGCGATCGACCTGAGTCCATATCCGCACTTGCAGGCCTGGCTGGATCGGCTCGTCGCGCGACCAGCCTTTGCCCGCAGCCATCCGCTGAAGGACGCCTCGTGACCCTCGCCATCACCCAAGTCGATCACATCGGCATCCGCATCGCCGACGCCGCCCGCTCCGAGTCCTTCTACGCCCGTTTGGGTTTCGAGGTCGTCGGCCGCAGCCCCGTGGCCCCCGTGGTCATCTTGCGCAATGCCGCTGGCGTCGAGATCAACCTCATCGTCAACGCCGACGCGAGCTTGGACGGCGGCAACGTGCTGATGGACGCCGCGCCGTGGCCAGCCGGCTATACCCATGTCGCCTTGCGGGTCGCATCGATGGACCAGACCGTGCGCGTGCTAGGCGAGTTGGGCATCCCGATCACCGAAGGGCCCAAGCTGCTGGGCGGGGCCTTGGCGCTGTTCGTGCGCGATCCCGATCGAAACGTGATCGAGTTGCGCGCCGCTGGTGCCGCGTCAGGCGCTTGAACCGGACCCGTGGAGCGTTGCCCGCCTGGGGCCAGCGACACCCAGGCGACCCAGCGAGCGCCTGGTCGACGTCAGCGCGGTGCCGACGGCGGCGCGGCCTGCAACCACGTGCCGATGGCGCGAAACACCTCGGCATCCAGGAGATCGTGGCCCTTGTCCGCCATCGGCAGCCACGTCACGTTGCCGCAGCCGTTGTGCAGCACGGCCTGGCGGGTCGGCTCGAACGGCACGCTCTCCAGGTCGCGCGCGCCATGGACGATGAGCGCCGGCACCGGTGGACAACGCCAAGCCGCCGTCGTCCCCGAGAAGAACATCTGGAACCAGAAAGCATAGGTCCGACCCCAGAACGGCGCGCGCGGGTCTGCGTGGTGGCTGACCTCGGCGATCGTAGCCTGGACCTGCGCCACCGCGGCGGCGAGCTCGGCGGGCTCGAGCTTGCCCTGGCGCGCCATCTCCCTGGGGATATGCTGCAAGACCTCGGCCAGATCCAGCACGCCACCGCCGAGATCGACCAACCGCTCCACCTCGCCCGGATGGGCCAGCACGTACGCCAGCGCGACGTGCGCTCCAGCCGAGTGGCCGATCAGGACCAGCCGGCGTCCCGGGAATTGCGCCTTCAGCACCCTGACTTGCACGGCGAGTTCGTCGACTCGGGCTTGAAAGTCAAGGGTGCGCCACGCCTCGGTCTGGCACGTCACGTTCACCAGACCGCGGGCGCGCACGAGCACGACGTCGGCGGCGAAGCGCTGCAGGAACCGCTGCCATAGCCGCGGCCGGTACTCCTGGCATTGGCCACCGTCGCCTTCGAGGAACAGCGCGATCGGCAGATCCGCCTGCACCGCCGGCGTGCCAATCTGCAAGGCCAGGTCCTGATTGCGGAACGTGTAGGGCACTTCGGTCAGTTCCACGCTTTGGCCGCGCACGTTCGTCACCGCGCAGGACGTCAGCCACAAGCCCAGCCACCACCTACTACGCATCGGCATGCTCCTTTGCCACCCAGGCCGTATGGGTGCGTCAGATCCAGGCGGGTCGGTAATCGGGCCCCCTCGTTGAAGCGCTTCAACGGCGCAGGTTCTGCTGTGAAGTCGAGACGGTTGCGTGGGCAAGCGCCGGGCGTTGCGGCGCTGGCAACCTTGGCATCAACCCGCCCGCTCCCGCACGATCACCCGCATGCCGTGCTTGGGCCGCAACGTCACCGCCGGCGACAGCTCGCGCGATTGGTCGGGCTGCACCGTCCACTGCACGCGCAGGGCCATCACCGCCAAGCACAACACCGCCTCCATCATCGCGAAATGCTGGCCGATGCAGACGCGCGGCCCGCCTCCGAACGGCATGTAGGCGTGCTCGGGCAGGCGCTGCTCCAGCCCGTCGAGCCAACGCGCCGGCTCGAACGCCTCGGGCCGCTCGAACCAGCGCGCGTCGTGGTGCAGTACCCATTGCGGAATCAGCAGTTGATCGCCCGGATCGATACGGAAGCCGCCCAGCGCGATCGACTGCTCGACTTGCCGGCCGATGACGTACGCGGGCGGAAACAGGCGCATCGATTCCGCCACTACCGCCTTGCAGAACGGCAGGCGCGCCACGTCGTCCAGGCCCGGCGAACGCCCGTCCAGCACGGCATCGAGTTCGGCGCGCAAGGTCGCCGCCACTTCGGGGTGATCGGACAGCAGCATGGCGGAAAACGTCAGCACCAGCGCGGTGGTCTCGTGCCCGGCGACGATCATGGTCACGGCTTCGTCGCGCACTTGGAGGTCCGACATCGCCGAGCCGTCCTCGTCGCGCGCCGCCAGCAACCGCGAGACCAGGTCGTCGCCCTCGCCTCCCGCGGCCCGCTTCTGCGCAATCAGGGCATAGATGATCTCGTCCAGGGTCTGCCGGGACTCGCGCGCTCGCGCCCGGCCCCGCACCAGCCACGACTTCGGCACCAGTCGCCGCCAGGTCCGCAATTCCAGTTCGAACTGGTCCATCAGCAAGTCGATCGCATGGGCGACCTTCGCCCCCGCGCCGTCGGTCATCTCGGCGCCGAACACGGTGCGAAAGATGATGTCCAGAGTCAGGGCCATCGTGGCGGAGTGCAGATCGAGTTCCTGACCGCGCGGCCATTGCGCGACGGCGAGTTCAGTGCGCTGCGCCATCACGTCGGCATAGGCGGCGAGCTGCCTGCGCTTGAACAGGGGCGCCATGAGCTTGCGTTGCCGGCGCCAGAACGAGCCTTCGCTGGTCAGCAGCCCGTTGCCCATCGTTTCGTTGAGCTTTTGGGTGACGGCGTCCTTGAGCATCTCGCTGGCCCGCCCGACCAGGACCTCGTGGATGAGCGCGGGATCGGTCAGGAAGACCAGGCGCTCGGTGCCGATGCGGACGCGAACCACGGGGCCGTGCGTCGCGGAAGCCACCATGAACGCAAGCGGATCGTGGGCCAGCCGAGCGAAACTGCCGAGCACAGCCCAGGTGCCGGGACCGGGCGGGTGCGGCAATGTCGTCGGATCGGGGCCTGGCGCCTGCACGACATCTGTCATGTTCTCTGCCAGGTTTTGAGCGCCGTCCGCCATGTTCCGCCCCGGCGCGACCAAATCGAGCGGTCGCGAGGGGCGGGACTGTACGCGGCGCCGAAGCGGGTAGCTATCGCGTTTGGGTTTTTCGTAAGCTGAAGCACGACCTTTACAGAAGCCTGGCGCGCCTTGCCTCGGATGAGGAGCATGGTTGCGCAATATTTCGTGGTCAGGCAGCCCAGTAGTCTCGCAAGGAGCCATCATGCTGACGAAATCGATAGTGAATCTATGCAAGATAGGCGGAGTTTTCCTGGTATTGTCGCTTGCTGTTGCCTGCGGATCTTCAACCGATGCGGCGAAGTCGGCCGACAGTGGCACTTTGGCCGATAGCGGCACTTTGGCCGACAGTGGCACCTTGGCCGATAGCGGCAAGGCGAGCGACGGGGCAGGCACGATCGACGCCGGGGCCAAGTCGACGCCGATCGTCGTGTCCACAGCCCCGGTCAACGGCGCGATTGGCGTCCCGGTCAAGTGGAGCATTTCCGCCAAGTTCAGCGAGGCCATGGAGGGCGGCTCGCTGACCGCGAACACGTTCACGCTGACCTCCGGAGCGGCGGCGGTTCCGGTCAAAGGTACGGTGACTTATGAGAATTCGAAGGCGAAGTTCTGGCCCGACGCCCAACTCGCGACCAATAGCCTTTTCACCGCCACGCTGACCACCGGGGTCAAGAGCGCGGCCGGCGTCGCCCTCGCGGCCAAGTACGCCTGGAGCTTCACCACCGGCAACACCGTGGCGCCGGGACTTCCGGTCGACCTTGGCACCGCTGGCGCCTTCGTGATCCTCGCCAAGAGCGGCATCTCGACGGTACCGACCTCGGCCGTGACCGGCGACCTCGCAGTCAGCCCGGCGGCTGCCAGCTATATCACTGGATTCTCCTTGATCGCCGATGCTTCCAACGTGTTCTCGACCTCGGCGCAAGTGACCGGCAAGGTGTATGCCGCCAACTACGCGCCGCCGACTCCGTCCAAGCTGACAACGGCGGTCAGCGACATGGAAATCGCCTTCACCGACGCCGCCGGGCGTGCACCTGGCGTCACGGAGTTGGGCGCTGGCAATATCGGCGGCAAGACGCTGACCGCGGGCGTCTACAAGTGGGGCACCGGTCTGCTGATCCCGACCAGCGTTACGCTGACCGGCAGCGCGACCGACGTCTGGATCTTCCAGATTGCCCAGGATCTGACCATGGCCAGCGCCACCAACGTCTACCTGGCCGGCGGCGCTTTGGCCAAGAACGTCTTCTGGCAGGTCTCCGGTCAGGTGGATCTCGGCACCACGGCTCACTTCGAGGGTGTCATCTTGTGTCAGACGGCGATCAAGCTGCACACCGGCGCGACGATCCACGGCAGGCTGCTGGCTCAGACGGCGGTCACGCTCGATGGCAGCGCAGTCGTGCAACCTGGGCAATGATGGACAGTTGGCGTGATGGTGGGCGCGGCGTCACCTCGGAGCATGCCAGCGCTGCCGAACCGTCTCGCCGACCAGAAGGCAGGCGGGCGGTGTCCCGATGCGCCGACACTGTGGTCCAAGCACCTCGAAGGCGACATCGTCAGGAACTCGGGGGGATGCAAAAGGCCGAGGGACTTGCCAAGATGGTGCCGCACGGAGCTTGGCCGACTCGGTCACCGTCGCATCTTGAACCTTCCTTGCTCGCGGAGTCTCGTGATGACCGTCCCCAATGCCCTGCAGCACCGCCTGGGTCAGCATGCCCCGTATCCACTCGCAACAATCCAGGCACCTGCGCGCTGGCAGACCGTCCTGTACGCGGTCCTGGTCGGGCTGGCCGCGCACGGTTGTGCCGCCGAACCAGCGAACCCTGGCTCGGTGGCCCCCGTAGACGCTGCGTCTGGCGACGCTTCGGGCCAGGAAACCGCGACCGCGGACGGTGGCACCGACGGTACCGGTGGCGTTGAGGCTGGAACCGTCGACGCCGCCGACGGCACGGGCAGCACCGATGCCGCCGACAGCGTGGCCACGGCCGACAGCGCCGACGCGGCCGAAGTCGCCGCCCAGGTGGACGCCAGCAACGATGCCGCCGGCGACGCAGACGCAGGGGCAACCTGCCAGCCGACCGTGCCATCAACTGAGGCCTGCGACGGCATCGACAACGACTGCGACGGCAAGACCGACCAGCCAGCCGACGGTGCCAAGCCGCTCTGCGACGACGGTGATGCCTGCACGACCGACGCCTGTGATGGCCCCGCTGGCAAGTGCGCTGCGCCCAAGGCGATTGCCTGCGACGACGGCAACCCGTGTACCGACGACGCCTGCGCCAAGGCCACGGGCTGCACCGCGGCGGCCAAGACCGGCGCCTGCGACGACGGCGATGCCTGCACCGATGCCAGCGCCTGCGACGGCGGCGTGTGCAAGGGCGGCGAGGCCAAGGGCTGCGACGACGGCAACGTCTGCACGGCCGACACCTGTTCACCCCAAACGGGTTGTGCATCGGTGCCTTGTGCGGGAGCAGGCGCGGGCTGTGGCAAGGGCAACTGCAGCGACGGCGACGCGTGCACGCAGGGCGACCTCTGTGCGGACGGCTTGTGCAAGGCGGGCACGGCCAAATGCAACGACGCCAACGCCTGCACGACCGACGCGTGCGACGCAGCGACCGGCACCTGCAGCGTTGCGCCCATTGCCGGCTGCAAGGTATGCAAGCTCGCGGCCGATTGCGACGACAAGAACCCGTGCACGACCGACCTGTGCACCAATCTCGTCTGCGTGACCACCCCCGTCAAGGGCTGCATCGGGCCACCGGACTACAAGGCCATCGCGCTGGTGCCCGACAAGAACACGTTTCCCGTGCCCGGCCAGATGACCGGCTGGTTCACGATGCGCAATGACGGCAAGCCCTTCGGATTTCTGCCGCAGAACCAGAAGCTCAAGTGGGAAATGTGGCTGTCGGTGGATGCTTCCATCGGCGAAGGCGACTTCCTGGCAGGGCCCGCGACCGTCATCGACGGCTACAACATCGGCGACACGGGCCAGCCATCGCCGCAACTTGAGAAAAAGGTACAGATCTATTTCAGTGTCGCGAAGGAGTCGGAGGTGCCCGTCGGTGCCAAGTTCCTGTGCGGACGCATCGTCGGCGCTGTGGATGCGGACCAGACCAACAACACGGTGTGCGTCGCGATGCCCACGCCGAAGTACGCGGAATACAAGATGGTGTCGCTGTCGCTGAATGACAAGAACGCCGTGGTGGGCGACCCCGGCACGGTATCCGTCGGCTATGCGCACCAGGACGGCCCGGCTGACATCCAGGTGCCGTTCGCGCTGTTCGCCTCGGTCGATGCGGCGTGGGATGCCGCGGACACGGCACTCGGCACCACGTTGCTCTCGCCCCTGAATGCAGGTACCAGCAAGACGATCGGAATCGCGAGCTACTGGCCGACGAGCATCAAGTTGGAGCACAAGTTCGTGTGTGGTGTCGTCAATCTTGCCGGACTGGGCAAGGAACCGACGCCCGCCGACAACGCGCTGTGCGTGCCGATGACGGTGGTGCCCAGCCTGCCCGACCTCGGTGTGGTCGCCAACTCGGTGGGATTCGTGACCGCCGCCGGCGTGGCGGTCAGCAACCCCACCTGGGGTGTCGCGTATGGCTGCAACGCCGCATCGATTGCGAACTCTGGGTTTGCGCCAGCCGATGACTTCCTGATGCGCTGCTGGCTGTCACCGACCGGCGCCGGACCCGAGGGGACGGCGTGGTCCCTCGCGTGGCAAAACCAGACCGCCATCCCCGCGGCGTCGCTGACAGGCGTGTGGCCCAAAGCGCCAACGGTGGTGCCGGGCGCGACGGCAAACGTCGCCTCGACGACGCAGGCGGCGCTGAACACGGCCGCATTCGGTGACCACATGTTGTGCATGGACCTGAATGTCGACGCGAAAATGCCCGAGAAGGTCGTGTCGCCGAAAGTCTGCCGCAAGATCCACGTGTACGGCGTCGATGTCCGCAATCTGGGGCCGGCGTTCGGCACAGTCTTTCCAAACAACCTCACGGAGCCGATTCCGCTCCAGGTGTTGAGCCGGGGCACGCCGTACCCGTTGCGCTGGTACATCCACAACATGGGCAATGCGACCCTGGCCGATCCGAAGAAACTGGTCGGGCGGGCGCTGCTGTCAAAAGACGGGACGCCGTCCGCGGACGATCACGTCATCTGGACCGGTAACCTGCCGACCATCTACAACAACGTGACTGCGTATGGCGGCATCCAAAACGGTCTGATGCTCACGATGGACGTCAAGTTTACCCTGCCGCTGACCCTGGCCGCGGGTTCGTACAACGTCCTGTATGATTTGAACTACACCAAGGCGATCATCGAGCCGGAGGTGGGCAACCTTTCGGCGACGCAAGTTACTTTGAAGTAGGCG
>CAYHHL010000246.1:0-7985 GCA_964356325.1 uncultured Enterobacteriaceae bacterium
GGCGCAGGCCGGCTTTGCAACTTGAGGCGCGGCTTCAGCCGCCGGCGTCCCTTCGCTACACCGACATCAAGCGCGGATACCTCAAGGCCATGTCATCGCGGTCCATCGCATCGGACTTCGAAGCCGGCGACCACACCACCTCGACCGCTTCCAGGCTGACGGCCGGAATCGCCGACAGCGTCGCCAGGGCCTGCTGCACCTGCTGGGCATCGTCCACGCGAGCCACGAGCTTCACGCCGCGCACCGCGACGATCACCGTCACCACGAAGAATTCCGCCATCGAAAGCTGGCCGTCCTCGTCGCGGATGCCGTCGGTCGCGACTTCCTTCTGTTGCCTCCGCACCCCTTGCTGATCCGCGCGCACGATTTCCCGCCCGTACTGGCTGCGGGCATCGCCAGCGATCATGAGGAACTGCTGCTCGGCCGACTCGCGCGCCAACGCCCCCTGCAACTCCGCTGACGCAAAGGCGACGTGCTCGATGTGCCGGCGCAGTTCCAGCGCCACTTCGCGCAGCATCGCCGCCAACCCCTCGCTCGACGAGGTGTCGACCCGCGCCGCCATCGCCTCGAGCCGATCCTGCATGTCACGCGCCAGCGCCTGCACACCGAAGTCGTAGCGCCCGACGATCAGCTTGTCCGCCTCGTCCTCGGCCTTGCCCTTGCGGCTGGCCTGCCACCGCACCAGCAGGTACACGCCGCCGGCGAAAACCACGATGATGATCAGCACCATGAAGATGCCGCCGCCGCCCGACGAGGTGCGGTAGTAGCCACCGCCGCCGTACCCGTAGCCGCCGCCGTAGCCTCCGCCTATCGGAATGGGAATCGGCACGTAGCGGGTGCCGCCGTAGCTGCTGCCGCCGTACGAAGGCGATGAGCTACGACTGCTGCTGCCGCCGAACGAGCGGGAACTGCTGCCGCCGAAGCTGCGCGACGAACTGCGGAAGCCGCCGCCCATGCTGCCGCCGGAGCGAGCCCAGGCGAACGTGGGGGCACAGAGGGCGAGGACGCAAAGGAACGCGAGGAACTTGGCGAACATCTGGGGCTCCACAGGGAAGGACGTGCAGCGGCAGTGGGCAAATCAGGACAGGCAGCAGTCAGGGAATCACAGGAAGTGGCAGCGAAATCACGGGCTTGAGGTCGGACTCGTGCACAGGAATGGCTTCGGTCAGGTCGCACGGCAGCTTGCCGTCCGCGTCACGCCCGGAGGCCAAGCAGTAGCGCGGTTCGATCGCCCCGTCCAGGAACAAAAAGCGATGAATCATCTGCTGGTATTCCGGCATCCAGCGCGTGGCCAGATGCGAGCCGTTGTCGGGCTCTGGCAGCGCATTGCCCAGCGGATGCACGCCGCGCTTCGAATCCCACTGGATCCACGCCGGTTTCAGCTCGGGCACGGCGATGTCGGTCAGGCTCGACGGCCAGGCTACGACCGCCGGCACGTGCAGGATCTGGCCCGCGACGCGCTGCAGCATCCCCGAGGCGAGGTTGGGCACCTGGCTGTCACCCCAGCTCACCGGCCACATCGCCTTGCGATCCGCGGGCATCCCGGGAAACGGCGCGAGGAACTGGTGGTCGGCGAAGTTGATCGGATCCGATAGGTCCCAAAAGCTTTGCATCAGCGCGAACAGGACCTGCTGATCGTAGGGATCCGGGTAGTTGATCTGCAAGATCGTCAGGAACTGCGCGAAATCACTGGATCGGTTCAACAGCATCGACCACACGCCGCCCGCCACGTTCATCACCATGCGGTGCAGGTCCGGGTGCAGCGAGGTCATCGTCGTGCCCATGATGCCGCCCAAGCTATTGCCGTAGTACACGAGATCACTGGCAGGATCCGCCACGGGCACAGTCGAGGTCGCGCTCGCCCCCAACTGTAGCATCGCGTCGGCCAGGACCTTGTGCTGCACCACGCGCGTCAACGCGATCGGCTGGATGGCGGCTTGCACCAGTTTGTCCGTCAGCCTGACCGTCGTCGCGAAATCCGTCGTCACTCCAACCGCTACGCCCAGATCGGCTTGCGACAGGCCCCACCAGTCGGTCGCGATCGTCACCACCCGCGAGCCGTGGGTCAGGTGCGGCAGGAACTCGGCTTGGCCAGGATCGATACAGCCCTCGACGCAAGCGCCACGCAGCAGCCCGTGCCCGTACAGCAAAAGCCGCGCCTTGCCGCCGTCCTGCACGACCGAGGGCGGCACCAGCAGCACGAAATCCCGCCAGGTCGTGCCGTTCAGCGCCACGGTCGGACCGCCCGCCTGCCAGTTCAAGGTCGCGTCTTGGTTCGAACCGTTCAGGATCAGGGGTGTTTCGAACTGGCCGCGCACCCGCAGCGCCAGATCCGCATGCATCGGCTTGTGCACCACCAGCGTGGCGTCGTTCGGCAGGTTCGGGAACATCGGCGCGTACTTGGGGTCGACTTCCACCTTGGTGATCTTGTAGCCCAGGCCGTCCTTGCCCACCGCCGCCAGCAGCAGATCGCGGGCCTGTAGCGCCACGCCATGGGTCCACGCCGTGCTCGCGGTGTCGTAATGCCAGGACGCGACCACGTGTTCGGTAGCAATCCCCGCGGTCTTCAGCAGTTGCAAGTCCTGCTGCCACTCCGCGAGGTGGCCGTCGATGCGTGCATAGCCGGTCTTCTGCCCAGCGACGATCCGCGCGAAAGTCTCCGTCCTGTCGAGCGATTTGCCATCCGTGCCCTTCAGCGTGTCGGTCACCGCCACCACGATGCGCCGCTTTTCCTGGATGGGCGTCCACGCGCGCACCAGCAGGGCCTGCCGCTGCGGATCCTGAGTATTCTGGTCCAGTTCCTCGAAGTGCTCGATCAGCTTGCCGGTCGCCGCGTCGAGCAGCACCACGGCCGCGGTCGGACTCGCGGTCGGCTGCGTCTCGTCGTGCAAGGTCTTCGCGTCCAACGGCTTGGGTGGCAGCACGACCACGGCCATGTTGGGCGAAAAACCGTCGCGTTTCAGCCAATCCGCCGGCGATACCGCGACCTTGCCCAGGCTTTGCGGCATGTGCGCGGCCGGCAGATCGAGGCGATGGCCGGTCGCCGTGGTCGGATCGTCCTTCTCATAGAAAGCGCTGGGAATCCCGGACATGCACGCGCCCCAGGCGATGGGGTTGCAGTCGGGGGAGACGGGGACGGGCACGCTGGCGTCCAGGCTGCCGGCGGAGTCGACCGCATCGGACGGGGCCGAGGTCTTGGCCGACGCGCCACAAGCGACGGTGAGGACGGCGAACCAGGGCAGGACACGGCGCATGCGAACCTCGCGAAGGCATGCGATCCATCCGCACGGCCACGCCGTTGTCAACCGCCCGACCGGTCGGCATCCTGGCGCCATGAACGAACTGACGCTGCCATCGAGCGATCCCGTCGTGCGTGCCCGTCGCCTCAACGTCTCGCCGCGCACCGTCGAACTGCTGGCCGAAGCCGACGTGCTGGATCTCCACATCGACACGTTCATCCCCGTGCGTCTATGGGGTTACGACATTCTGCGCGATCACGGGCGCGGCCCGCTGCTCGGGCGTTTCTTCGGCCACCTGGACGTGCCGCGGCTGCGGTTGGCCGGGGTGACGGGCGCGATGTGGTCCGTGACGACCAACCCGTGGCGCAGCGCCTCTTCGCGCTGGCGGCAGTACGAGGCCAACGTCGCGCAATTGCAGGCGCTGGTAGCGAACTCGGACGGCAAGCTGCGGCTGGTGCGCAACGTCGCGGAATACCTACAGGCTCGCCACGCGGGTGCTCACGCGGTGCTGCTGGCGATCCAAGGCGGCAACGCTCTGCAAGCGGCCCCGGATCTGGACGCGGCGCTGTCGGGCGGACTGTTGACGCGGGTGACGCTGGTGCACCTGACCGACTCGGGCTACGGGCCGACTTCGAGTCCGCTGTCCCTGCGCCGCCCCCAGGGGCTGACGGAAGCGGGCAGGGCGCTGGTGCATGCCTTGAACCGCCATCGGGTTTTTGTCGATCTCGCGCACATCCGTGAGAAGGCCTTCTGGGACGCCGTGGCCGAACACGACAAGACCCTGCCGATCGTCGCGACGCACACTGGCGTTTCAGGTGTCCGGCCGCACTGGCGCAACCTGGACGATCGGCAACTGCGGGCGATCGCGGATTCAGGTGGCGTGGCGGGCGTGATCTTCGCGACGAATTTCCTGCACCGGCGCGGCGGTCCGCACGGCGCGGCGATGGTGCTCGAGCACTTGGCGCACATCTGCAACGTGGCAGGCGAAGGTGCGGCGGCGCTGGGCTCGGACTACGACGGCGCGATCGTGCCGCCGGCTGATCTGCGCGACGGCCTCGGCATTCCGCGTCTGGTGGAGGCGATGCTCGCGCAGGGTTGGCCGAACGGGCGCATCCTGGCGATCTTGGGTGGCAATGCGCTGCGGGCGCTGGGCCACTTGCGGCCGGTGGGAAGTTTGGCTTCCGTACGGTAGCGCGCGCAGCCGTACCCGTACCCGTACCCGGAGCCGTACCCGAACCCGTACCCGAACCCGTACCCGAACTCGGAGCCGCAGCCGAACTGGCCACGAGTAGTCCTGTAAAGAGTTCCTTCGGCAGCTTCGAGCGCGAAGCGCCCGAAATGGCTCAGGATGACAGCCGGCAAAAAACACGAAGGCCCGGAACCGCTTGCGCGGTCCGGGCCTCCGCGTTTTTCTTTCTTCCTACCGCAGGCTGATCGTCACGACGTCCGGAGCCGCGGCCTTGGCCTTCTTGCCAGCGGGTGCGGGCACTGCCGCCGGAGCCGCTGCCGCCTCGCCGATCGCTTCCACCCGCTCGGTCTCGACACCACGCAACACCAGGAACGCCTTGATCGCATCGGCCTTGGCCTGCGCCACCGCCTGATCGCCAGCCGCGGCAAGCAGCTTGATGGTGATCTTCACGCCTTCGTTCTTCACCAGCATCTCAGCCACGGGCTGCAGGGCCGCCGTCGACTTCTTCTCGTCCAACTTGCCGTCCTTGGCCCAAGCGATGCCGGCCAACGGCGCCGCGGTCAGCTTCAGCACGTCGACGGGCACTTCGTCCGGGCAGCCGTCGTCGTCCTGGAACTTGTTCTTGGTTTCGGGCTTGTCCGCGCACTTGTCCTTGCCGTCCTCGACTCCGTCGCCGTCCTTGTCCGCGATGTCCGGGCAACCGTCCTCGTCCTGGAAGCCGTTCTTGGTCTCGGGCTGGTCCGGGCACTTGTCCTTGTCGTCCGAAATGCCGTCCTTGTCGCGGTCAGACGCGTCCGGGCAGCCGTCGTCGTCCTGGAAGCCGTTCTTGGTCTCCGGCTCGTTCGCGCACTTGTCCTGACCGTCCGGGACGCCGTCCTTGTCGTTGTCCAGGTCCGGGCAGCCGTCGTAGTCTTCGAAGCCGTCCTTGTCCTCGGCGTCGTTCGGGCACTTGTCCTCGGCATCCACGACGCCGTCCTTGTCGTTGTCGAGTTCCGGGCAGCCGTCCGCGTCCTCGAAGCCGTCCTTGTCCTCGGCCTGGTCCTGGCACTTGTCGCTCGGGTCGAGGATGCCGTCCGAATCCGCATCGCCCGGCTTGCCGCCCAAGGTGTAGACGATCGAGAGGATGCCCTCGAAGTTGCCGGTGACTCCGTGACCTGAAAGGCCTTGCGTGGTCAACCAGCGCGCGTCCATCCGCAAGCCGATGTCGTGCATCGCCTGCCACTTGAAGCCCGCGCCGGCCAGGAACGCCGGATCCGCGTCGAAGGACTTGACGCCGACGCCCTTGTCCTCGCGCACGGCCTGCGATTCGGTGGCCTTGAACATGTCATAACCGAAGCCCGCGACCACGAAGGGGCGGAACACCTGCTCGGACATGAACTGATACAACACGTTGGCGCGCACGCCGAAGATCGACCCGTGGGTGCCCGAGGTCGAAGGCGCGATGCTCGTGGGCACCATCTTGCCTTCGATTTCGACGCCCAGCTCGTCCAGGATCCAGCCCCCGAAGCGCAAGCCGACCAGCACCGAGCTCTCCGGCACGTTGCGCTTGATGCTCGTGTTGGCCGGGTACTGCGCGTTGCCGAGGCCGGTGTGCTCCGAGATGGCTTCGTAGCCGACCAGCAGGCCGATATCCCACTTCATCGGCCACTTCTCGGCCGCTGCCGGGGCAGCGTCGCCAGCGGGAGGCTCAACCGCCCATGCTGAACCGATGCCACCCGTCGCGAGCGAAGCGGCGCAGAGCAGTGCCACGCCAGTCGCGCGCCACTTGCCGCCGGTCTTCACCGCACGGCTGCCGATCGTTGCTGCCTGGCCTGCGCCGCTGAAGCGTCCCTCGCGCATCTGTCCTCCAAGTCTGGTCTCAAAGCCTCAGAATCTTCCGATTCGGCGGCTGTCGTTCGGTTGGATCGGCCCATGGCCACGCTGAGCAGCATAGACCCGTCCGCCCCTGGAACACAACCCGGCGTCCCTACCATGGAACCGTCGGATTTTGGCCCGTTCGCTACCTGGCTGCCGACGTCAACTTGAACGTCACCACCGGCTTGACCACGGCCTTGGCATCGATCTTCGCCGGCTTGGCTCCGGTCGGCGCCGCGCTGGCCACCGCGAACAGGCGTCCCGGCTCGATGCCCTTGTCCTCGAACCAGGCGCGCAACGCCGTCGCGCGCTGTTCCGCCAGTTTCTTGTTCGGCTCGGTGGCGTCGCCCGGCTGCACGGCCACTTCGACCTGCAACTTCTCGTGCTCCAACAGCAACTCGAGCAACGGTTCCAGCTGCGCGTCGGCACTCTTCTGCAGCGCGGCGCCCTTGAACTCCAGGCTCGTCACCGGCGCGTCGAACAATTTCTTCACGTTGGCTGGCATCTCGTCCGGGCAGCCGTCGTCGTCGGCGATGCCGTTGCGCGTTTCCGCCTGGTTGGGGCATTTGTCGCGCGCGTCAAGGATGCCGTCGCCGTCGTTGTCCGGATCCGGGCAGCCGTCGTCGTCCTGGAAGTTGTCCTTGTCTTCCTTGTCTTTGGGGCACTTGTCCTTGGCGTCCGGGACACCATCACTGTCGCTGTCGGTCTCGTCCGGGCAGCCGTCGTCGTCCTGGAAGCCGTTCTTGGTCTCGGCCTTGTCCGGGCACTTGTCCTTGGTGTCCAAGACGCCGTCGCCGTCATTGTCCAAGTCCGGGCAACCGTCGTCGTCTTGGAACTTGTCGTAATCCTCGGCTTCGTTCGCGCACTTGTCCTGCAGGTCGGGGATGCCGTCGCCATCGTTGTCGAGTTCCGGGCAGCCGTCCGCGTCCTGGAAGCCGTCCTTGTCCTCGGCCTGCGTCGGGCACTTGTCCTGGTCGTCCGCGATGCCGTCGTTGTCCGCGTCTTCGGGCCGACCGCCCAGGGAGTAGACCACGCCGACCTGCGCCTCGAAGTTGTGCGTGCGGGCATTCGCCGGCTTGTCAGCCTCGGCCGGCCGCGGTTCCGTATTGAGGTAGCGGGCATCCGCGCGCAGGGCGAGGCGATGGCTCAGGGTCACCTTGGCGCCAGCACCGGCGAAGAACGCCGTGTCGAAGTCCGGCGACTTCAGGTACAGGCAACCCGGGGGGTTGTTGTCGCTTTTGCAGGGTGTCTTGCCGCTGATGAAGCCTTCGTAGCCGCCGCCGACCAGCGCGTAGGGCTGCACCGTGCCTGCGTTCAGGAAATACCACAGGGCCTGGGCGCGCATGCCCATGATCTGCGCGGTGCCGTCGCCCGACCGAAGCGTCGAGAAGGCATCGCGAAACGCCGCTTCGATCGCCAGGTGGCCGTTGAGCACGACGACGCCGGCGCTGACGCCGACCTGGGGCGCGGCGCCCGGCACGTCCGTGGAGCGAAAGCCATTGCCTAGCCCCGACTTGGACGAAAAGGCGGTGAGTCCGGTCGAGAGCCCCAGGTCGAATCGGATCGGCGCGCTGCTTTGCGGGGCAACAGGTTGCACATCGGGCGCGGGCTCGGTCACTGGCTCAGCAGTAGCGGGTGCGGGTGCCGGTACGGGTACGGGTACGGGTACGGGTACGGGTGCGGGTGCGGGTGCGGGTGCGGGT
>CAYHHL010000247.1:0-1349 GCA_964356325.1 uncultured Enterobacteriaceae bacterium
CTCTCGATACGCCAAGGGGCGCGGCGGCGAATTGTTCAGGTTGCGAGCGAGGCTGTCCAGAGCGTGGCTGGACAAACACGGTCACCATGGATTTTGCTGGGATTTGGTTCGCCAGGACGTTAGCGCACGTAGATCGCCATCCGATTGGCGCCCGTGCCCACCACGCCGCTGTTCAAGGCCAGCGGGCCGCCGAAGCCGATGTTGCCTTGCTCGATGGTGGGGGTGAAGAAGTCGGCGCCCAGGCCGCTGCTCGAGCCGGGATCGTCGAACGGGCAGCCGTCGAAGACCTTGGCCGACCACGCCGGGCCCCAGCTCTGGTCGTCGTCGCCGCAGGTCGGTTTGCCATCGTGATCATTGGCATTGAAGTAGAGGTGGGTCGAACAAAGCGTGCCTGCCACGGCGATCGTGCCGGCGCTGAGCGGCCAACCCTGTCCTGGTTGCCAGCAGATCTGCCCGCCGATCGCTTCGATCTTCTTGGCCAACGACTGGCTGCCGTCGCCGACGCCGTGATAGCCCGCCCAGGCACCGGAAGGCGCGTGCACGAACAGCAAATCCTTCATGACCAACGCATGCATCAGCGGCGACTTGAAGTCCTTGGTCAGGGCGCCCAGGTTGCCGAAAGTCGCGGTGTTGGTCGACCACAGCAGTTTGGCGTTCCAAGTCCAGGTGTTCTGACCGTCATTGCTGACCACCGCGACCAATGTCCATCCGCCGCCGTCCAGCCCGAACGCGCACGCTGCCAGCGCCGGGGCCAGAACGCCCACGGGGCCATCGGGGTCCAGCCAGTATTGGCCATCCTTGGCGCCCGGCCAGCCGGCCTGCACGGCCTTGCATGAATTCGCTGGATTCGATGGATCCACGCCAGGCGAGCAGAGTCCTGCCGTGCATGCGCCGACGCCGCCGCAGAGCGTGCCGTTGGCCGCGGCGGGATGCTGGCAACCGAGCTTGGCGTCGCAAGAATCGGTCGTGCACGGGTTGCTGTCGGCCAGGCAGGGCAGCGCCGGGCCGGGCATGCAGGCGGCGTTCTGGCAGGCGTCGCCGTTGGTGCAGGCGTTGCCGTCCGAACAGACCGTACCGCTTGGCAAAGCCGCGACCGTGCAACCTGAGGCGGCATTGCAGGCGTCGGTGGTGCACGGCTTGCCATCGTCGCAAACCGTCGCTTTGCCAGCCGCGCACAAGCCCGCTTTGCATTCGTCGCCGGTCGTGCACGCGTTGCCGTCCGAGCACGCTACGATCCCGGCTACCGGCGCAACTGTGCAACCTGACTTGGCATCGCAGGCGTCGGCGGTGCAGGGATTGCCATCATTGCAAACGGCCAACCCGGCGGGCGCGCACGCTCCGGACTTGCA
>CAYHHL010000247.1:1449-7975 GCA_964356325.1 uncultured Enterobacteriaceae bacterium
GTGCAACCTGACTTGGGATCGCAGGCGTTTGCTGTGCAGGGATTGCCGTCGTCGCAAACCGCCGCGTTGCCGGACGCGCACGCACCGGATTTGCACGCCTCGCCGACCGTGCAGGCGTTGTCGTCCGAGCACGCCGCGGCGACCGAGACGTGACTGCAACCGCCGGCTTTGGCATCGCATGCGTCGTCGGTGCACACATTGGCGTCGTCGCACGCACCCTCGTCGGTCACGCCGTCGCAGTCGTCGTCCTGGCCGTTGCAGAAATCCGGACCGCCGACCGGGCACGGGCACGCACCCTGCGATTGGCCGGCCGCAGGCAAGGGCTGGCACGCCAGGACCGCTGCGCCACTGGTGGTCTTGCCAGCCAGGCATGCGAAGCCAGGCAGACAGCCGGCCCCGCACGGTGTCCCGCAAAAGGACGGCAGCCCCTTGTTGGCGAGGCAAACGCCGGCCGGTCCACACGCGGCGGCCGTCTCGCAGGGCGCGCAGGCAAATACCGCCGGCACGGCGTCCTCGTCCGGCAAGTCCGCATCGGCGTCCGGCGCAATATCAGCGGCATCCAGGACAGCTTGTCCGTTCGCGTCGGTACCGGCATCGGCGTCGGCGTCGGTCTTGGCGTCGGCGTCGGCGTCGGTCTCGGCGTCGGTTTCGGCATCGGCATCGGCGTCGGCGTCGGTTCCGGTTCCGGTTCCGGTTTCGGCTTCGGCTTCGGCCTCGGCCTCGGCATCGACTGTCGCGACCCCAGCCTCGACTTCTTCGACTAGCAGGTCCGTTTGGTCCGCCACGGCCTCGATCTCGCCATCGCCAGAATCGCCACCCGCACTCAATTGGGCGTCGAGCACAACATCTGGCTTCTGGTCGCCAAACTGGCTGCGCGCCGGCAACGGATCGGCCGTGCACGCCGCCAGGCACAGCCACATCGGCCAGCCAGCTCGAGCGGCTCTGCTACCCGACAACCACTTGCCGCGCATCAGCCGTTCGGCCCGAACCCGAGCACCCGGTAATCGCCCCGCTTCTCGTCCTTCTCCAGCACCACCAGGCCGCGCTTCTGAGCTTCTTCGAGCAGTTGCCCGAAGGTCTTGAACCCATAGGGCTTCTCGCTGAAGTCTGGCCGCCTGCGCCGCACGCTCTGCTTGAGCATCGAACCCCACACCACGTCGGTGTCGTCGCGGTCGCCGAACAGCGCTTCCAGCGTCTCCAGCAGCACTTCGAAGGCCTGCTCCAGGCTCGCCGCCTGCACGCCGGTCGGTTCGCCGTGGTTTTCGTCCTGCGTCGCTTCGTGCTCGTCGGTGCGCTCGGTGTGCCTGACCTCTTGGGGCGCCTCGACCGCCACCGCCGCCTCTGCCTTGCCCCGACCGCGCGGCCTGCCGCCGTCCGCCTTCTTGCCGCGCCCCGACCTGGCTTCCAGCTGGGCCGGCGGTTCGGTCGTCGCATCGGTCCGCGTCTCGATCTTCGGCTCCGATCGCGGCTCCCGGCGCGGCGACCTGCCTCGACCCGTAGGCCTGGGCGCTGCATCCGGATCCCGGTCCAGGTCGTCGCGTTCGTCGCTGCGTCCGCGCGGTTCGTGGATGTCGTCGTAGAAGATGAACTCGTCGCAATTGCTGACCAACAGCTCGCTGGTGGAGTTGCGCACGCCGACGCCGATGACCTGCTTGTTGTTCTCGCGCAGCTTGGAGACCAACGGCGAGAAGTCCGAATCGCCGGTGATCAGCACGAAGGTCGAAACGTGTTCCTTGGTGTAGCAAAGGTCCAGCGCGTCGACGACCATGCGGATGTCCGCGGAGTTCTTGCCCGATTGCGAAAGCCCCGGCACCTCGATCAGCTCGAAGTTGGCCCGGTGCAATTCGCGCCGGTACTCTGCGAAGCGCGCCCAGTTGCAGTAGGCCTTCTTGGCGATGATCGACCCGCGCGTCAGCAACCGCTCGAGTACACGCTGGATTTCGAAGCGGGACAGCCGGGCATCGCGCACGCCGAGCGCGACGTTCTCGAAGTCACAGAACACAGCCATCGTCGGGGTGTCGGAGCGTTTCATCGGGGCCTCGCGGTCGGGGTGCTGGAGCATGGTACAGGGCGGGGATCTCGGCAAGTTACCTAGGCGCAACGCTGTTCGGCGCGTAACCCGCGCTCAGGCCGCCACCTTGGCCAACCAGCGCTTGAACGCCAACGCGTGGATTTGCTGCAACGCTCGCCGCGCGTCGATCTCACCCGGCGCCACGTGGCCCCGCCGCCGCTGCTCGCGCGCCACTTCCATCCACGCGGTAAAGGCTTTGGCGTCGTCGGGCAGCGGCATCGGCACCTTGCGATGCAGTTCCTCGGCTTGCACCGCCTCGCGCACTTCGTTGTCGCCCACTCGGCCGAGCAGCCACGCGTACGGCAGCAGCCACGGTCCCGCGGGCAGTTCGTCGGCCTCCAGCTCCTTGAGCACCGGCGCCGCCTCGTCCAGCACCGGCCCGCCATGGAAGGCACAGCGCGCCGAGGCCCGATCCGGTTCCCACTTCGCCAGCAGTTGCCACGCCAGCACGTCGGTCGGCCGCACGGCCAGATGGCGGTGCAGGGACTTGCGCGCCAGATCCGGTCGCTCGCCCAGCATCCAGAACCAACCCGCGGGCTGACCGTCGCAGATCCCCACCGGCGTATGCTTGTCCAGGGATTGAGCCACCAGCCGGTACCAAACGGGTTTGAGCGGTTCGGCCAGCTCATGCGACACCGCCTGCAGGGCCGCCACGCGCGCTTCGGGAGTCGTCGCCCGCAGCGCATGCAGCAACGCCGCCGTCGCATCGCGCCAGATCGTCGGCGCCACCTTGACCGCCGCCTCGAGGTCGTCTCGGTTCAGCGCGTCGCGGTAGGGATTCTCGGTCAAGTGCGCGCCCGCGAAGAGCGACATCTGGTTGGGACTGGGTTGCTTGGCGCGTGCCATAGGTCAGGGCCTCGGGGTCGGGGTAGCGGGCTTGGCCAGCGGCTGGAGCTGCGGCGGCACCGAAGTATGCGCTTGTTGCAGCCGGGCGTGCAGATTGTCCGTGCGGCCGATCGCTGTGGTCATCGCCGGACCTCACAACCCCTGCCGGGTTCGGCGACCAGCGCGAACGCCAGCAGCAAGGTCCGCTGTCGGCTGGCATGGTTGTCGTCCGAAAGCAGCAGCACCCGGGTCTCGCCGTCGACCTGCACCGCGGCTATGCCTTCGTAGTTGTCCAGCGCCAGCATCGGCGCCGCCAACACCGCCACAGTCTGCGGTTCGAGAATCCCCTCGGGTTCCGGTAGCTTCACCACCGCCACGCGCGTCTGGCTCACCCCGCCGCGCCAGTAGCGTTCGAGCACGAGCAGGTCGCCCGCCAGCACACTGCCCGGCGGCAACAGCGTCGCGCCAGTCGGCCGAAACCCTGGCGTCGTGCGGTATTGCAGCCGCGTCCAGGCCGTGCCGTCCCACAGCCACGCCGGCAGCAGAGCCGGTTGCGGATCCTCGGGACCTTCCTGGATCGCCAACAGCCGCTGCTGGTTCGGCGCTGGTCCGTTCACAGGCGACAGCAGCGGAGTCAGCACTTCCAGGCCATAGTTGGTTCCCGTCGGCAGGCGCGGCGGCAGCGGCACGTCTTGCGCGGGCTGCGAGAACGGTGGATCACTCAACGGAAACCTGCGGATGCGATCGCGGTTCTCGAAGGCGACCCACAGGCCAGCTTGGGTCACTGCCAGAGCCTCGGCGTCGCAGGCCAGCTTGCCCGGGCAGTCTTCGCCGGCCAGCAGTCCCTCGCTGCCGTGCCAGGCCCGAAGCAACCGCCCCGCATCCCAGTGCAAATCCGCGAGCAGCCAATGGCCGTCGTCGCCCACCGCGAGCATCCCGGTCCCGTTGGCCTTCACGTGCAGATCGGACCAGCCGCCGAAGTCGTGCCCCGGCCAGGTCAACGCCAGACCGCCGCGGAACTCCAGGCGGCCGGCGCGCACGGTCTCGCCCGGCAAGTGACACAGCGGCACCGGCTCGGCCAGCAGGTCAGACGCGGGCGCTGCGAACAGGCGTTGGGCCCGCGTGCAACCACCCAGAACCGTGGCGGACAGCGCGAGAGCCAGCAGTGCAATGGGGCGCGAGTGCATGGTGAGAGCGTAGGAGCGCTGGGGGCGATTGTCCAACGGAGGACGTTGCAGGTCCGAGAGCAGTGGCCGGAGCCGGAGCCGTGGCCGTGGCCGGAGCCGGAGCCGGGGCCGGAACCGTGGCCGTGGCCGGAATTCCCGTGCAGGTGCCCCGCCGGGCGCTCGATGTGCTAGACTCGCGCGTGCGGCAGGGCCGCGGAGGACGTGATGCACCAGGACCCGCTTTCGGAAAAGCTCGCCTCGCTGAACAGCACGAAGTCACACAGTGATGGCGACTCGCAGCGATGGAATGACGACGTGTCGCAGCTCTTCCAACTCGCGCGCGAGTGGCTCGCAGACGACGAGAAGAGCAAGAGCCTGTGGTTCCAGGACCAGCACGCGCCGCAACGGCAGGACGACGGTTCTACGCGGATGGGGCGGCAGCTCGCGATCCAGTTGACGTCGGGTCCGCTCATCCTGCTGGTGCCGCGAGATCGCCGCATAGTCGGGGCACTTGCGAAGCACGACGACTTGGCGTCGCGCTCCGACGGGCGCGTCGACATGATTAACTTTCAGGATCGACGGGCACTTGGCATCTACCGTGCCAAGGTCGGCGCGTGGATGCTGCCAACTCCGAGCGGCCACGAAGTTTGGGCACCGCTCGATCGCGACGGGTTTCGCGCGGCGATGGCGTCTTTGCTGTAGGCGGCGTTGCCATGGAATTCAATCAGCTATGGCAGCACCATCTTGGACAGGCCCAAGCACGTGAAAGCCTGCGCGCTGAAGCTCGAAGTTGGACCGCGTACGACGCAAAGAAGCTTGATGGCGCATTTGCCTCGTTGGCCTCCGAGGATGATCGACGGACCGTGCTCATGTTATGCGCCGCCGCGGAAGCCGGCATCCAGACGGAATGCTACCGCATTGCGAACCAGCAGACTTCGAAGCTCGCGAAGGAACTCAAACACAAGATCGACACCCGCAAGGATCATGGGCGCGGTGGCGGCAAGGACTTTCCGCGTCTTGAAGGCTTGCTCGCTACACTGGGGAAGTATGCAAACGACCCAATTACAGCGAAGGCTATCCAAGAGTTTCAAAACCTCCTGGAGAGCCGGCATTGGCTTGCGCATGGTCGCCACTGGCCAGAACCGTTGCTTGCAAGCTCGGAGGACGCGTGGATGACAATTCGCAGGTTATTTGATGCGCTTGGCTTCTACATGCCGGACAAGCCGACGACGTGGATCTGAAGGCGCGCGCGCCGCGCCGCGTTCGCGGTTGGTCTCGACACGGACGTGCCCAGGGGCGCGATCAGTCACCGTGCGGATATCAGGGCGCAGGCGCAGGCACGACCACCGGTTGCAGGTGCCACGCGTCGCCGGTGCCCTGTTGTCCATAGAATCCGTTGCCCCAGCAGGATACCTGCCCGCTCTTGCGCAACGCGCAGGTGTGGAACGCGCCGGCGACCACTCTTACCGCGTCGCTGACCCCTTGGACTTGGACCGGTGTTGCCGAACCGACGCCGTTGCCATCGCCAAGCTGGCCAAAGAAGCCGTGGCCCCAACAGAATACCCGGCCGTCCTGGGCGAGAGCGCAAGTGAAATCGACTCCGAGCGTCACCGCCTTGCACGGTGGTAGACCGGCGATGGCCTTCATGGGTTTTGCGTAGGTTCCGCCGCACGCAACTTCGCCGTTCTTGCGGACGATGCAACTGCCCCAGTTCGGACCCGCGGCAACGTCCAGCGTGTCCGCGAATCCTGCAATGGCCGTGGGTTCGGCGAGCACCATGGTGTCTTGCGGTGCCAATCCCGCCTTGCTCGAGTAGCCCCAGCACCACAGTTGGCCGGTCTGGGCGACTGCGCAGCCGAAACTTCCCGTAATCGAGGCCGTGAGCACCGGCCCGGTGACAGTCAGCTTCTTGGGTGGCCATCCCGGGCCCCACGTGCCCAGGATGACCTTGGAACTGGCGTAGCTGTCCCAGCATCGCAGGAACCCGTCGATGCCACGTGCACAGTAATCGCTGTTGTACATGGATGTTCCGGCGAACAATCGGTCCACGGCGCCGACTTCGGTCACAGCCTTGGGGATGGCGGCCGTGTCGGTGGCGTCGTTCGAAAGATCGACTGGATCCCCTGTGCAGCGCAGGACGTGATCCGTGCCCACCACGCAAGCATGCCCGTGGTCCAACGCAACGCTGAGGCCAGGCGTGCCGCCCACGGCGATGGTGAATTCCTGCAACCATAAGCTTTCGATGCCAAAACCCCAGCTCTTGCCCGTGCAGCGCGGCACTCCGTCAGCGCCCAGCACGCAGGTGGCGTCTTGGGCAGCCGCGATGTCCTTGACGCCGCTCAGCCCCGGCACGTCGACGGCGTGCAGGTGAGTGGACGAGGTGCCCTGGCCGCAACGACCTGAGTCGTCGAATCCCCAACAGGTGCCGGCCGCCGTGGGGGACTGAAGTCTCAAGATCTCAGTG